>PMBT01000029.1:0-52290 GCA_003153035.1 Opitutia bacterium | reverse complement strand
AAGGGCGAACGGGTGGGGGACGCCGAGGTTTCGGCCGTCCATGCCAACTTCATCATCAACCGCGGACAGGCCACCAGCGCGGATATCATCGCCCTCATGCGCCGGGTGCGCGAACGCGTGCGGCAGGCCCATGCCATCACGCTGGAGCCCGAGGTGCTGCTCTATGGCCGGGAATGGAGGGACCTCCTGTGAAATCCTCCGCTCCGGCGATGAATTTGCTCGAAATCAGGGCCAACCGCGCCAACAAGGAGGCTTGCGCCTGGCCGAGGTTCGCCCGCGGAGCGGAGCCGGGTTTTCGCGCCCGGTTCCGGGAGCCGGTAGTCCCCGCCGCGGAGCTTGCCGGGCCGGCGCGCATCACGTTTTCAATCGGTCTCATCCGATGAGCCTGCCTGCCGCCAATTCACCGCTCTCGCGCTCCTGGAAGGATATCCGCCAGGGGGTCAACCCGCGCGCGATGTCGAGGGAAGGCCGTCGCCGCCGGATCTTCGCGGCGGCGAAATTTGTCACGCTCTGCGCCGTGGTGGCCGGTGCGGCGTGGACGGGGCTCGAGGTCTACCTGACCTATGAAAGCAATCCGGCGCGGCTCAAGGATGCCGGGCCGAGCGTGCCGCTCAAGCAGGTCGTCTTTTCCGCCGATGGCGTGCTCGACCGGGGCTGGCTCGGTCAGACGCTGGCGCTGCCGAAGGGCGCCAGCCTGATGAAACTGGATCTCGCGGCGCTGGAGGCCCGGCTGCTGGCCTCGGGCCAGGTGCAGACAGTGATCCTCCGGCGCCGGTTCACCGACAACACCCTGGTGGTGACAGTGCAGGAGCGCACGCCGGTGGCCCGTCTGATGGTGCAGGTGGGCGAAATGTCGCCGCGTCTGCTGTTGGCGGCCCGCGACGGGGTCGTTTATGAGGGCACCGGCTATGCTCCCGCGGCCCTTGACCTCCTCCCGTGGCTCGACGGCGTGCAGTTGCGGCGGACGCAGCGGCGCGGCTTCGAACCCATCGCCGGTATGGACCGCATCGCCGCGCTGCTGACGGCCGCGCAGGGGCTGGTCCCGGACCTCTGTGCCGGCTGGCAGGTCGTGTCACTCGCCCGGTTCGCCTCCGACCAGGAGATCATCGTCCGCTCGCGCGAGATCCCGGAGATCATTTTCGACGCCCGGGTCGACGTGCGGGAGGATTTTCCGCGCCAGCTGGCCCGGCTCAACCATATCGTCGAGTTTCTGCACACGCGCGGCGCCCCGCCCATGCAGCGGGTGAACTTCGCCCTCGGCAGCCAAGTGCCGGTTGAATTGCAGGACACCGCGTCATCAACTCCGGCGCGCTCCGTTCGCCCCAAACCCGCTTCCCAACCCAAACAGCGAAGTGATTTCTAAGACCAGACTCATCGGCGCCGTCGAGATCGGCACCTCAAAGGTCACCGTTCTCGTCGGCGAGCTTACCCGCGGACGCACCCTCAACATCGTCGGCTTCGGGTCATGCCAGTCGCGCGGCGTGATCAAGGGCAGCGTGGTGGATTACAAGGAGGCCAGCGCCTGCACGCATGCCGCCCTGCGATCGGCCGAGGAGGGGGCGGGGGCGCCGGTGGATGCGGTCTATCTCGCGCAGACCGGTGGGCATCTGGAAGGATTCTACAACGAGACGGCGGTCAACGTGAACGCGGCCGACAACTGCGTCAGCGCCGTCGACATCGACACCGCCTGCCGGCTGGCCATGGCCAAGGAACTGCCGGAAGGCCGCGCGGTCGTGCACCACATCCGTCGGCCGTTCCGACTCGACGGCCGCCTGGTGCCCGATCCCGAGCACCTCGTCGGCCGGCGGCTGGAGGCCGGCTACTGGACCGTGCACGGCAGCGAGGCGAAGATCGGGGACCACATCCACGTCATCACCGGTTTCAACCTGCGCGTGGACGAGTTGATCCTTTCGAGCCTGGCATCGGGCACGATGGTCACCGCCCCGGAGGAGCGGCAGAACGGCGTGCTCGTGCTCGACATCGGCTGCGGCACGACGGACTTCGTGCTCTATCACGACGGAGTAGCCTACCATACCGGGGTCGTGCCCGTGGGCGGCGATCATTTCACCAACGACCTCAGTCTCGGACTGCGGCTCACCCGCGGGCAGGCGGAGACTCTCAAGTTGCGGTACGGCTCGGCCACGGCGCGCGCCAAGGACAAGCACGAGAAGGTCTGGCTTAACGGCGACTTCTCCATCGGCGACCGGCAATTTCCGCGCCAGTCGATCGAACAGATCACCTCTTCCCGGGCCCGGGAGCTGCTGGAGGTGGTCCGCAAGAAGCTCGGCCCGGCGTTCGTGCCCGAGCAGACTCCCGTCGGGGTCATCCTCACGGGCGGCGGTGCCAAGCTGCCCGGGATCGATGAGGCCGCCAGCAAGGTCTTCGGCGTGCCCGGCCGGCTGGGCGGGCCGCCGTCCTGGGTGTCGGACGAACTCCGCGATCCGGGGTTCAGCACGGCGCTGGGTTTGCTCTATTTCGGCCTCAGCGCGCAGGCGGAGCGGGCGCCGGGCACGCGCCGGTCCGGCGGCATTTTCCAGAGTCTCAAGCGCATTCTGGCACCCTCCTGATCCATGCAATTTGACCCCCATCGCAACGAGCTGCCGCTCACGCACGAGATTCTCACCGACCGCTCCATCGCCATCAAGCTCGTCGGCGTGGGCGGCGCGGGCTCCAATGCCATTGACCGCCTGAAGATGGACAATCTCGAGCGGCTGCAGCTCGCGGTCATCAACACCGACCTGCAGGCGCTGTCGTCGTCCCCGGTGCAGGACAAGGTGCTCATCGGCAGCGGGGTGACGCACGGCCTCGGGGCGGGTGGCGACCCCGAACTGGGCGGGCAGGCGGCCGAGGCGGACCGCGAGAAGATTGCCGCAGTGGTCAAGGATTGCGATCTGGTGTTTCTGCTGGCCGGCATGGGCGGCGGCACGGGCGGTGGGTCCGCGCCCATCGTGGCCGAAGTGGCGACGGAGCAGGGCGCGCTGGTCATCGCCTTTGTCACCATGCCGTTCAGTTTCGAGGGCGGCCGGCGGCAGCGGCAGGCCGAGGAGGGCCTGGCGGCCCTGCGGCGCACCTGCGATGCCGTCATCCCGCTGTCCAACGACATCCTGCTGCAGGAATGCGGCGACGCCACCGGGGTGCTCGAGGCGTTTGCCCGCGCCGACGAGTGGATCGGGCGCGGCGTGAAGTCGATCTGGGCGATGCTGTTCCGCACGGGCCTGATCAACCTCGATTTTGCGACGCTGGAAAAGGTCTTCCAGTCGCGCGGCGGCAAGACGCTCTTCAGCCTTGGCAGCGGCGAGGGGCCGCAGGCGGTAGCGGAGACCATCGAGAGCATCAAGCTCTGTCCGCTGCTGCACACGACCGAGTTTTCCCGCAAGGCCGACCGCCTGCTCGTCAACATCATCGGCGGCACCGACCTGACCCTGCCGATGGTCAACGAACTCATGACGGCGATCACCGAGCAATATGGGCGGGATTCGCATGTCACCATGGGCGCGGTGATCGACGAAAGCATGCGGCAGCGCCTGGAAGTCTGCGTGATCGGCACGACGGATGTCGGCGGCCGCAACGTCGCGCCGCGCCCGCCGCGCGCGGGGGCGCGAGGGGCCGCGACTCCCGCCGGCAAGCTCCCGGGGGCGAAAACCGTCCCGGTGGCAACGGCGTTGGCCCAAGCTGTGGCCACCACGCCGGCCGCCAAGGCGGAACAGAATGAATTCCTGTTCAACGAGGCCGAGAGTCGCGGCTATTTCGACAAGACCGACCGCAATCTGTTCGAAGGCCAGGACCTCGACGTGCCGACCTACTTGCGCAAGGGGATCAAGATCGCGGTGTGACCGGCCGGCGGTCGCCCGCGGCATTACACGGCGATTGACATTGCCGAGCCTTCGTTGGAATCAAGATGCGTCCGCCCACCGTCACGCTCAACCTCAGGAGAAAACCATGTCACGCCGCTATTGCATTATCGCACTCACGCTCGCCGCATTTCTCGCCGGCCCGCTAGCCCTGCGCGCCGAGGACACGCATGTGAAAGGTCCGAACCCCGCGCACATCTCGATGGGCCAGGAGGTCACGATCGCGGATTATCTGGTGCCGGGTAAGACCATCATCGTTGATTTCTACAGCGAGTTTTGCCCGCCCTGCCGGGCCATTGCGCCCCGCCTCGCGAAACTGCATACGGCGCGCGACGACATCGCCGTCGTCAAGGTCGACATTAACCGGCCCGATGTGAAGGGGATCGACTGGAAGTCGCCCGTTGCCCGGCAGTACAGTCTTCATTCCATCCCGCACTTCAAGATCTTCGGTCCGGACGGCAAACTGCAGGCCGAGGGCGACGCCGCCTACGAGCTGGTCTCAAGCTGGGTCCAGTAGCGTGGGCATGGCCTGACCAGGCTCCGCCGCAACCAAAGGTGGAGGGTGAGCCTCTCGCTCGACACTGCTCGGGACCCTGAGCCGGTCGAAGGGCCGGCGAGCTGTGCCGACTGAAGCATTTCGGCTCGGCAGGAGCCTCGCCCTCCAGGGAAATCGTCGCAGACATTCACGATCCGGAGGAAGCACCCCCTCATCCCACAGACGCAGACTGTTCCGGTTTCCCAATCGGCCGTCCCCAACACCAACTTGTCAACTAATAGTTGACAAGTTGGTGACGCCGGGAACCCGGAGCAGGCGGCGGAACAGGGGCGGAGCGTAGCAGCAAGGCCCGACCGGGTGACCGCTTACTTCGGGCTCTCCGGCTTCACCAGCAGCTTCTCCACTTCCTCGAGGGTGCGGGCGAAGGTCTTCATGGCCGACTCGATGGGCGCCGGGGTGGTGAGGTCAACGCCGGCGCCTTTCAGCAGCTCGAGCGGGGGCTTCGAGCAGCCTCCCTTGAGCATGCCCAGATAAGCCTGGACCGCGGGCTCGCCCTGTGCCCGCACCCGGTCCGCAATGGCGATGCCAGAGGCCAGGCCGGTGGCATAGGAATAGACGTAGTATTTGTAGAAAAAGTGCTCGATGTAGGCCCATTCCATCCCGTCATCGGGGCCGAGGGTGTAGCTCGGACCGTAGTAGCGGCGCGCCAGCCCGGCGTATTGCTCATCGAGCAGGGCGGCGGTAATCGGCGTGCCGGCCTCCTGCAGTTGATGAACGGTGCGCTCAAATTCGGCGAACATCGTCTGGCGGAAGATTGTCGTCCGGATGGATTCGAGCCGCGCGACCAGCAGATAGGCCCGCTCGGCGGGATCCTGCGTGTGGGCCACCAGGTAATCGGAAAGGAGCGATTCGTTGCAGGTCGAGGCGATCTCGGCGAGGATGGTGGTGTAGTGGAAGTTCGGGTACGACTGGGCTTTCATTGCCAGGTAACTGTGCAGGGCGTGGCCGAACTCGTGCGCGAGGGTGGACATGTCGTCCAGGGAGTCCTGATAGTTGATGAAGACCCAGGGGTGCGGTCCGTAGACGCTCGAGGAAAATGCGCCGCTTTCCTTGTCCTTGTGCGGATATAGGTCGATCCAGCCGTTGCGCGGGTCGAGCCCCTCGGCCAGCACCTTGCCGTATTCCGCCCCGAGCGGCTTAAGCGCCTCCGCCACGGTCCGCCGGGCTTCCGCGAAGGGCACATCCTTGGCGACGCCCGGCACCAGCGGAATATAGAGGTCGTAAAGGTGGACCGCGGACAGCCCGAGCACCTTCTTTCGCAGCTCGATATAGCGATGGAGCAGCGGAAGGTTGGCGTTGATCGTGCGTACGAGGTTTTCGTAGACAGCGGGGCTGAGGTTGTCCTTGTCAAGGTAGGCCGCCAGGGCGGTGTCGTAGCCGCGGGCGCGGGCGTAGGCTACGTCGAGCTTGACCTGCCCGGCGAGGGTTGCAGCGAGCGCATGCTGGTATTGGCGGAGGGTGGCGAAGAGCGCGGTGACGGCGGCGCGGCGCACCTCGGCGTTGGGCGAGGCGCGGAACCGGCTGTAGTTCGAGAGGGTAAGCTGAACGTCCTGGTCGTCCGCGTCCTTGATCTTCGGCCACGGAAGGTCGGCCAGCAGCTTGCCATGCGCCTCCTCGTAGCCCGAGGGGAGTTCGTTGAGGTCGATCTCGGCCCACAGGTTGTCGCCCAGCAAGGCCAGGGCGCGCTCGGCGTCCGGGGTCAGCACCCGGCTGGCACGGCGGCGGAGGTTGTCGATGTAGGCGCGGTAGGGTGCCAGGCCGGGCCGGGCCGCGTAAGCCGACTCAAGGACCGGGGCGGGCGCGGCCAGGAGCTCCCGACGGATGAAACCGGCCGCCCGCATGACCTCATCCATGGCCGCGAGGCCCCGCTGGCCCAGGGCGGCCGCGGCGTCGTCCGTTTGGGCGGTGCTTTGCCGCATGGTGGCATACAGGGTCAGAAAGTTGGCCTCGCGATGGAGACGGAAGTAGAGATCCAGGCAACCGGACAGGGCCGCGGGATCCGCAAGCTTCCCCTGGTATTCTCTGAGGGCCGGGACTTCAGCCAGCAGCTTCACCCGCGCCTGCTCAAAGGCCGAGTCGGAGGCGAACAGCGGCGACAGGTCCCATTTGTAGACATCCGGAATGGCGGACCGCGGCGCATTGGCGTCCGGCGTGATTGCCGGCAGGTCTGCGCCGGCGGTCGCGGCGACAGCGAGAGCGGCGGCGCTGAGGAGAAAGAGGAGAACGAACAGACGGGAGAACTTCGGCATCGGAGTTGCGGTGACGGTTGACGGGAATCGGTGTCCTCGGGCGGCGTTCCGGCGCGGAACGCTGCGCGGGGAGCTGGGAATTTCATTCAAAAGAAGCGGAGATTCGCTCCGAAGTCTACCAGTTATGCTGGTTCCAGTCTCGCAAGGGATGCGTGCGGAAATGCGGATAATCCCGCCTGGCCCCAGAGCGTGGATCTGATTGGGTCTGCCGATTGCCTTACAGTCAACCCGTGCTCGTCTTTGACGAACAGGGTCACCAGCATACCCTTTCAAGGTCTCGCCTCTGTCCCGTGTTACCCCGATGAATCCACCCGCCTCAATCATTCCGTTTTCCGTCTTCCGTTTCGCCCCGCTCGTCGCCGGTCTCGGAATCGCCGCTCTAATTCCTTGCCAGTCTGCGCGGGGCCAGGCGCCGGACGCCGCGGCCAAGCCAGCGCCGGCGGGACCAGCGATTTTCAGCGGCAGCCAGATTCAGCCCGAATATCCGGTGCCGTATCGCGCCCCCACGGTCGAGGGGATCACCGAGGTGATGACGCGGGTGCGAACCTATCTGGAGACCGCCAGCCCGGCGCGCCTCATCAACCGCCAGACGCGCGAGGAAATCACTGATCTCAGCAAACCCCATCCGGAGGCCAGCCTCGACCGCGGGGAGAACAATTCGTTTCCGCTGATCAGCTATGAGAACGGCGTGACTTATGCCGGCATGCTGCTGACGGGCGAGGTGACTGGCGACGCGCGCTTTACGGAGTTCACAGCCCGGCGATTCCAGTTCATCGCCGACCGGCTGCCGTTTTTCCGGATGCAATACGCCGCCAACGTGGCGGGTCTACCGCCCGTGGCCCCGAACGCGCCCTTCATTCCCGGGCCGGCCGCGATGCGCCGGTGGGAATTTCACGCCGTGGTCGACCCGCACACGCTCGACGATGTCGGGGCAATGTGCGCGGCGATGATCAAGGCGCGCCGGGCCGGCATCGGCGGCGAGTTGCTGCCGGTGATCGAGCTACAAATCAACCATATCACCCAAAAACAGTTCCGCCTGGCCGATGGCACGCTGGCGCGCACCGGTCCGCAGCCGGAGACGCTCTGGCTGGACGACATGTACATGAGCATTCCCGCGCTCGCCCAGATGGGGAAACTCACGGGTGAGCGCCGCTATTTCGACGACGCCGTCCGGCAGGTGCTGCAGTTTTCCGCCCGCATGTTCAACCGGCAGAAAGGCGTGTACATGCACGGCTGGACCTCGAACACGCCGGATCATCCGGAATTCTACTGGGCCCGCGCGAACGGCTGGGCCGTCATGGCCATGGCGGAACTGTTGGACGTCCTGCCCGAGGATCATCCGCAGCGCGGGGCGGTGCTTGAACTCCTGCGCGCACACCTGCACGGCCTGGCCGCCTACCAGTCCGGGGCGGGGCTCTGGCACCAGCTGCTGGACCGGAACGATTCCTATCTGGAAACTTCGGCGTCCGCGATGTACGTGTTTGCCATGGCGCGGGCGATTAACCGCGGCTGGGTGAGCCCCGTGGCTTACGGCCCGGCGGCGCAACTGGGCTGGAATGCCGTGGCGACGAAGGTCAATGCCCGGGGACAGGTCGAGGACACCTGTGTTGGCACCGGCATGGCGTTCGATCCGGCGTATTATTACCACCGGCCGAAAAGTCCCTACGCCCAGCACGGCTATGGTCCGGTACTGCTGGCAGGCGCGGAGATGATCAAGCTGCTGAAGAGCGACGCCGTCAGCATCACGTCGGGCATCACTCAGTACGTGCCCAAAGGTTCGAAGCCGTAGGGTTTTCGCCGCGAAGGATCCCGGCGCGAGGCGCAGCCGCGAGCAAGGCCAGCAAGGTGTGTTGAACCGCCGAGGCATGGAGCGCACGAAGATCATTCATTTGGCCGAAAGAATCTCCGGATTCGTCTAGAACGATCCTGACGCAGCGCGCCATGCGGGATGCTTCGCTCAGATCGATTACCTCTGTACCTCTGGGTCTTCGTGGTTACAGAAGATGCTAGTCTCGACACTGGAGAGACTTCGAACCACGAAGGGTATGACGTTCGATAGGAATGAACCGCAGCACGCAACTCTCGTGGTCAGGCTGGCTGGGCTGCTAGCGGCATTCGGAAGCGAAGCCACAGTGTCTGGAAAAGCCCGACGAGGCTCGAGGAAGCCCAATAGAGTCCGAGACCGGCCGCGAGCTTCCATACGATCAGCGAGGTCACCACGACCTGGATGACCATCATGGTGGTGCGCGCGTTCCTGGATACGCCGGGCATCACATAAGCCGATATCGCGGTCAACGCGAGGATCACGAGCGTCAGAACGAAATCCGGCGAGGCGAGGTTCCGAATCCAAAGAAAGGTGGCGTTGGCTGTCAGTGCGTTTCGAATGGTGCTGTAAAGCAGGCCGAAGATCGGCAACTGCACAAATGAGCCAATCAGCGCCGGGAAATCGAAGGGGCGGTAATGGTGCCTGCGATAGAGCTGGCCGATTTCTTCGAACAGCCGCTCGGGCTTGTTCTTGAGCTTTCTCTTCAATGCTTCGATTTCCGGCTGAAGCGCCCGCACGATCTCCTGATTGCGAAGCGCCCGTCGGGCGAGTTTGAGCGTCAGGGGAAAAAGCGCGACACGAATGCCCAGCGATAGCGCAACAATGGCGCAGCCGAGGCTCCCGCCAAAGAGCTGCACGAGGTAAACAAGGGTGGCCGCAAGTAGGTGGTGCATTGAATGGGAGATCGGAGCATAAGTCGGGCCGAGATCCGCCTTGGCGGCAGGTGATCCGAAAGTCCGGGGAAATCCGGGGCAAGGAAGGGCGCAAATCGGGCAATACCCCGGGGCCGGCGAGGATCATCGCGGCCGGGCTGCCGGGGTCAAACCGGGGATGAGGAAATGGGCTGGTGTTCCGTCTCGTGCGAACTCCGGTACCAGCGATAGAAACTCATGGCGAAGGCGGTCAGGGCCACGCTCATTCCCACGATCTTCATGAGCGCCCCGGCGAGGATCTGGTCATTGGCCGGGCTGAAACCGGCAATGATCCGCGGCGCGAATTCGTAGGTGGGATAGAGGATGTCGGTGGAAAAGGTGATGAAGGCGAAGACCGGCGTCATGCCGATGACGACCACAACCACATAAAGCATCTGGCCGGCGTAGCTGATGGGGGGAAACTCGCGGGACGGGCTGAGCAGCGGCCACCAGTAGAGCAGCGCCACGCCGAAAAACATCAGGTGCTCCACGACGTGCACGACCTTGTCCTGCAGCGCCCAATCGTAGAGGGCGGGCAGGTGCCAGACGGAGAAGGTGAGCACGAACAGGCCGCCGGTGACCACGGGGCGCGTAAACAGCCAGAGCGGACCCCGCAGGGCGCGCGCGGCGGTGACCGGTCGCACGAGCCACCCGGGCAGGCCAAGCAGAAAAAGCACTGCCGCCGGATACATCAGCAGCTGATGCTGCACCATGTGGGCGCTGAGCAGGAAGCGCTCGCCGGCCTGGTCGAGCGGCGAACCGACCGCCAGGTAGAAAATCAGCAGCGCGGCATAGAATTCCGCCGCTTGCCTGACCGGGTAAGGCGCCCCGGGTTCCAGGCGGGACCGCAGCGGCCCGGTGAGAATCGCGTAGAGCCAGCCGAGGAAGATCAGTCCGCCGACGAGGTACGGCTCATTGTGCCAGTGGCGCCAGTCGATCATGAGGAAATTCAACTCTAGCGCGGCGGAGCCGCAACCAAATGGTTGGCAGAACGATCTCCGCGGATTGCGCGGATGACACGGATGGAAGCCGGCCTATCCGCGCCCATCCGCGGAAGTTCAAGGCAGGGACGAGAGGGGAACACTGGCGGTGGCGCCGAAGAGTGAGACAAGCGCCCACAGCGTGCCGCCGCCCAGCACCAGGCCGATGAAAAACACGCACGTGAGGAGCAGCTTATCCCACCGCAGGTGCATGAAAAAGAAGATCACGAACAGGAACTTCACGGCGGACAGGAGCACCAGTCCGCCGATCAGCAGCGGCTTTGGGAACGGCAGAAAGATAATCAGGAGCTCCAGGCCGGTGATGATCGCGAGGATCATCGCAATCTGCACGAAGACGAAGAACCGGCCCTGGGCGGGCGGGTGGCCGGGGACGGTGGAAAGCAGACTGGGATTCATGACGGAAAGAGAGGGCTCGCCTGGATCGATGGGCGCGTTGATTGGTTTCACGGGCGATCGTGGCTCGATGGCAAAGTCCGGCTCAATGCGCGGCGGGAAAGACGTACTCAAGCAGGTAGACAGCGGTGAAAATGACGATCCATACGATGTCGACAAAATGCCAGTAAAGGCCCATCGATTCCACGTCGTCGGCATTGCGGGCGTCGAAATCCACCGGACCGTGGGCGCGGCCCAGCCATCGCAGCGCCCCCAGGCCCGCCAACGCGCCGAGCACCGGGGCGAGATCCGCTGTTAGGAATCCGGTCACCGTCGCCCAGGCGGCGCCACCGGCCAGGACGGCGTGGACCAGGTGATAGAGGGAGTAAAGGGACAGCACGGCGGTCGCGGCGAAAACCAGCAAATGCACGACAGCCCGCCCGACCCAGCCGCCCCCGGAGGCGCCGGCGGGCTTGAACGAGCGAATATACATCAGCGCCAGCCACAACACGCCGATGGCCACGTGGGTGCCATGCGTGCCGGTGAGCGTGAAAAAGGTCGAACCGAAGATGCTGTTCGTGATGGTGACGTGCTTGTCGAAGACGAAGTCGTTGAACTCGAACACCTGGCACCCGAGGAAAATCAGGCCGAAGAGAATGGTCACGAGCAGCGAGCTGCGCATGCTCCTCAGGTTGCCGCGATGGATGGCATTGACCGCCAGCGCCATCATCAGGGACGACATCAGCAGGATGAAGGTGGAGAACGAGGTAAGCTCGATGTTGAAGATCTGCGTGGGGACGGGGTTGCCCGGCGGCGGATGCAGGCGGTAGACAAGGTGCGTCGAGATCAGCGTCCCGAAAAACATGCAATCCGAGGCCAGAAACGCCCACAGCAGGATCTTCTTGTTCGGAATGCCGGTGGCCGTCGGCGGCGCGAGCGGATGGTCGAGGGAGGCGGTGGCGGCAGGGCTGCTCATGAACGAAAGGCAGGCGAGGGACTAATGAGAGGCGGCGTCGGCCGGGGTTTCGGGGTGCACATGGTAGCCGCCCGGGCCCTCGAGCGACCAGAGGTAGATGCCGGCAAACAGGATCGCCCCGCCGGCGATCGCGCCGACGAAGTTATCGTGCGCGAAGCAGAGGCCGGCGGTCAGCAGGCCCGCGGCGGCGACCAGCGGATACCATGACTGGTCGGGCAGGTGGATGCCGCCATGCGCCGCTTCGTCGCGGGCGTGGGCGGACTTCTCCCGGGCGATCTCCGCGGGGTGGGATTTCTCATACCACCAGGCGTCGCGGGCATGCACCGTGGGAATCACGGCGAAATTGTATTCGGGCGGCGGTGACGGAATGCTCCACTCGAGGGTGCGGGCGTCCCACGGATCAGGTCCGGCCTTCTCGCCCCGGAAGTAGCTCCAGACCGCGGCTGCGAGGTAGATCAGGATTCCCAGGCCGAGCAGGTAGGCGCCGAGGCTGGAGATAAAATTACCCTCGTTCCAGCCCATGTTGGCATCGTAGGTCCAGGTGCGGCGCGGCATGCCGTTGAGCCCGAGGAAATGCATCGGAAAGAACGTGGTGTTGAAGCCGACGAAGATGACCCAGAACGACACCTTGCCCCAGAACTCGTTGATCGTGCGCCCGAAGAATTTCGGAAACCAGTAGTGGATGGCGGCGAGCAGGGCGAAGGTGGACCCGCCGATCAGCACGTAATGAAAGTGGGCCACGACGAAGTAGCTGTTGTGCTGCTGGGAATCGGCGGGCGCGGCGGAGTGCATGACGCCGGAGAAGCCGCCCATCATGAACAGCCAGATGAAACCGAGGGCGAAAAGCATCGGCGGGCGCATCCGCAGGTGCCCGCCCCAGAGGGTGCCGATCCAGTTAAAGATCTTTACGCCCGTGGGCACAGCGATGGCCATGGTGGCGAGGGCGAACGCCGAGGTCGCCACCGTGCCCATCCCGGTGGTGAACATGTGGTGGCTCCACACGCCGAAACCGATGAAGCCGATCATCGCGCCGGAGAACACCACGATCGGATAGCCGAAGAGCGGCCGGCGGGAAAACGTGGGCAGAATCTCCGAGATGTAGCCCATCGCCGGCAGGATCAGGATGTAGACCTCGGGGTGGCCGAAAATCCAGAAGAGGTGCTGCCAGAGGATCGGCTGGCCGCCGTTGGACACCTCGAAGAAGTTCGTGCCGAAATGCCGGTCGAAGATCACCTCGACGAGTGCGATCGCGATGGAGGGCATCGCCATGATAATCAGGAAGCTCGTGATCAGCGCCATCCAGGTGAACACGGGCAGGCGCATCATCGTCAGGCCGGGCGCCCGCAGGTTGACGATGGTGGCGATGAAATTCAGCGAGGCCACGATGGAGGACACGCCGAGCACCTGCAGCCCGACGGTCCAGAGGTCGGCGGAGATGTCGGGGGTGAAGGTCTTTGAGGTCAATGGTGCGTAGCCGAACCAGCCGGCGGCCGGCGCGCCGGCCTTGAGGAACCAGCCGGCGTTGAGAATGATGGCCCCGGCCACAAACACCCACAGGCTGAAGGCATTGAGCCGGGGAAACGCCACGTCACGCGCGCCGATCTGGATGGGCACGAGCAGATTGAAAAAGGCGGCGTTGAGCGGCATGACCGCCAGGAAGATCATCGTCGTGCCGTGCATCGTGAAAAGCTCGCTGTAAAAATGCGCGCTGACGAAGTGATTGTTCGGAACGAGGAGCTGTGTGCGGATCAGCAGCGCCTCGACGCCGCCGAGCAGGAAGAAGCAAGCGGCAAAGAAGCCGTAGAGCATCCCGATCTTCTTGTGGTCGACGGTGGTCAGCCAGGCAACCAGCCCCGTCTTGGCGGTGGGCCGGCGGAATAGAATGAACGATTTGGCGCCGGCCGGCTGATCGTGGCCGGTGAACGCGGATTTTGCCGGTGCTTCTGCCATGAAAAAGTGAAAGGAAGAGTGAAAGTGAGGGTGAAAGTGAAGGTGAAGGTGAACGGAAAAGTGCCAGCGGGTCCTGGATGGTGATTGGCGGCTGCCGCGGGCGAATGAATGCCGGGTGAAGAATGCCGAACGCGAAGAAGTGGAGGGGCGGGCGGTGGATTGATTACACTCTCACTTTCACCTTCACTTCAGACTCTGCAGGTAGGCCACGAGCGCGTCGATCTCGGTCTCGTTGAGGACGATCAGCCGCCGGCCGGTGGCGGGATCGGTGTAGCCTCCGTTGAACATCTTGTTACCGGGCTTGAAGTGGTTGGGATCCGCGATCCAGTCGTGCATTCGCTGCGGGGTATTCTCGAGGGTGCCGGCGGCGATGGTCGTGCGCGCCCCGACATGGGTGAGGTCGGGACCGGCGACCCCGACGCCTTCGTGCCCGCGAATCGTGTGGCAGGCGATGCAAGTCTTTTCCTGAAACAGCCGGCGGCCCTGGGCGGCCAGCGCGGGATTTTCCCCCGCCGGATCGGGCCGCTGCTTCTCCTGCCAGGCCGCGAACGGATCGGCGTCGAATTCCGCAGAACCGGACAGGGCGGCGCCGGGGTGGGTCGTGAAGCTGGCAAAGACGGCGCGGGGTTTTCGCTCGGCGTCAGCGGTGGCGGGCGCGACCGAGCGGGCCGGTTGCTCCTGGTTGGCCCGCCAGAGGGCGAATTCCTTTTCCCCGAGGGCGATCACGCGGAAGCGCATGATCGCATGGGAGTCGCCGCAGAACTCCGCGCACTGACCGTAGTAGTATCCGGGCTGGTCGGCCTGAAGCCAGAGGTGATTCGCGCGATTGGGGATCATGTCGACCTTGCCCGCCAGCTTCGGCACCCAGAAACTGTGGATGACATCCACCGTGCGCAGGTTGACGCGCACCGGCCGGCCCGCGGGAATTACGAGTTCGTTGCCGGTCACCAGCGGGCCGACTCCATCGATTTGTTCGGCAGGGTATTCAAATTTGAACCACCACTGGTAGCCGGTGGCCGTGATTTCATAGGCATTGGCCCTCTGGACGTCAGGCACCTCGTAGGTGAACCAGATATTTTTGAGCGTCGGGACCGCGATGATCACCAGGCATAGCACCGAGGCACTGACCAGGCCGATCTCGACCAGAAAGTTGCCATGGCCCTGCGGGGGAGGCTCCGCCCGCTCATCGGCGGCGGTGCGCGCCCTGAACTTGATCATCGCATAGGCGAGCACGGCGCCGACCACCACGAAGATCACGGCAGTGACGTAGACCGTCACCATGAAAAGATCGAGCTGCGCCCGGGCGACCGGGCCCTTGACGTCAAAAGTCGACTGGCGGCCGTCGAGCCAGCAACCGGTCAGCAAGGCGAGCCCCGCCAGGGCAGGCAGGGCACGCAGACACGGGGCCAGCTTGCGCGGGATGAGCGGACGGCGCATGTCAGAAAGAGTGGGAGAAATGGGTGGTGGTCAGCGGGAAGGAGTGGTGAATTTTTCATTTCCGCCACCGTTTCAATTTATAGCGCAAACTGCCGGCATCGCAAACCGAACTGCCGCAAAAGCCCGGTGATAACGGGCGTTAATCCCGCGGATTTGCAGGATTAGCCGCGCGCAAGCGCAAGGTGCGCTTGCGCGATTCAAGAGCGAAGAATGAAGAGCGAAGAAGCCTGCCCCGTGCAGTTCTTCGGTTTTTCTTCTACGATCTTGCATCGGCGCCGCCGACTCACGGCGGCGGCGCCGGCCACCATTGGTAGAGGAAGAAATAGATCAGCACACCCGTGACGCTGACGTAGTACCAGAGTGGAAACGTCCAGCGCGCCCAGGCCCGGTGCCGGTCGAAGCGCCCGCGCAACGCCAGCGTGACCGTGACCAGGATCAGTGGCACAATCGCCATCGCCAGCAGGATGTGCGAGATAAGCATGGCGAAGTAGACCGGCCGAATCCAACCCAAGCCGCCAAACGGCGTATGTGCCCCCGTCTGCAGGTGGTAGGCCAGGTAACAGGCCAGAAACGCCACGGAGACCGCAAATGCAGCCAGCATCGCGGCGCGGTGCGCGGTGACGTTCTTGCGTTTGATCAGAATGAATCCGGCGGTGAGGAGAACCGCCGCGGTGCCGTTGAGACCGGCGTTGAGTGCCGGAAGGTCGTGCAGGGTCATGAAAGAATCGCTCTCACCCGAAGTGCGCAAAGGCCGCCAGGGAACCTCCGAAGCCGGCGCTCCTTGGCTTCCTTGGTGTCAAAACCAACCCATCCGGTCAACCACCAGCGCGGCGAGGAGCAGGGGTAGATAGATAATCGACGCGAAGAAGAGCCGGCGCGCCGCTGCTTCGCGCCCGGCCGGGCGGAGGAAACCGCCGGCCCGCCACAGGAACCACCCGCCGAGTCCCGCTGCCACCAAACCGTAGGCTGCTCCGCAATAGCCGAGCTCCACCGGCAGGAGGGTGACAGCTACCAGGATCAGGGTGCAGGCGAACGACCAGCCCGCGACCTTGGCGCCGCCGGCGTCCCGCACCGGCAGCATCGGGAAACTCACCGCGGCATAGTCGCGCCGGTAGGTCCACGCGATCGCCATGAAATGCGGAATCTGCCAGAGCAAAAGCACGGTGAAGAGAATCCCCCCGAGCGTGGAAACACGGCCCTCGGCCGCCGTCCAGCCGATGAGCGGCGGGAGCGCGCCCGCCACGGCCCCGACCTCAGTCGACCAGCGCGACCAGCGTTTGGCGGGGGTGTAAATCGCCAGATAACAAATCATGGTGGCCAGCGCGAAACCTGCCGACAGTCCGTTGACCTCCGCGAACAGCAGGGCGAGACCCGCGGCGCACAGACTCCAACCGAGCACGAACGCCGAACCGGTGGTGACCTTGCCCGAGGGGATCGGCCGATCGCGCGTGCGACTCATGCGGGCATCGGTATCGGCTTCGAGCCATTGATTGAGCGCGGCCACGCCTCCGGCGGCCAGCGCAGTGCCAACCAGAACGGCCAGCAGCGTCCATCCGCTGCACACTGGCCCTTCGACTCCGCTCAGGCCAGGCAGCGCGGCGAGATAGCCCACCAGCGCCGTCAGCACCGACAAGAGGCTGAGGCGCGGTTTGGTGAGTTCAAGATAGTCGGAAAAGCCTGCCCGCGCCGCCGCTCCGGCCAGCAATTCCGCCGGCACGGCAGTTTCGTAGGATTGAACGGTTCCCGGGTTCATGGGTGGAGGCAAGATGGGGCGTTCCGGCCGTCGGCATCTGCCAGGAAAGTGGCCTCCGCCGTCAATGCCCGCCCCGGTTCGGTCGGAGATTCCACCGGGGCGCCGGCGGGACGGGTCCGCTCCAGTTCATCCCGATACAGCGCCCACGTCAGCAGGAAGGTCGCGGCCATCGTCAACGCGCCCACCAGGACGTGCGCCGTGGTAAAATAGGCATTGCGCCCCGTCCAGATGACCGTCGCGCCTAGCGCGATCTGCGCCGCGAGCAGAATCACCATCAGCGCGGCCAGGCGCTTCGCTCCGGCTCCGACGGACCGGTCGCGCCACACGGCGGCGGCCAACCATCCAAGAGCGACGGCGAGCGCGAAGGCCATGGCGCGATGCGCAAAATTGATGCCGATGCCGGAATCCCAGCGTGCTGGCACGAGTCGGCCATCGGGCGTGAGCGGAAAGGTCGGAATCGCCAGCCCGGCAAAGCTGTGACGCATGACCGCCGCGATCGCGAGCTGCGCCAGCAGCAGCCCGCAGCACCACGCGCCCAACCGGCGAAGACCGCCGCCAAGCCCGGTCGCGGCACGCACCGGGCCCTCGATCCACGGGCGCGACAACGCCGCGGCGATGGCCAGCAGCGCGCAGACGAAAACCTGGGCGAGCACGGCATGGAGCATGGCGAAGAGCTGTCCCAGGCTGGTGTCCACCGCCGTGACCTCCACGGGATTGAGCAGCACGCGCAGCCCGCCGACGACCGCCTGCAAAAGCACGAGCCCGACGGCGAACCATCCCAGCCGCCGCAGCCAGCGCCGCGGCTCGCTCCGCGCCACGGCGACCGCGAGCAGGAGCGTGACCGTCGCCATGAGCCCCGCGCTCAGCCGGTGCGAGTGCTCGGCGAACATGGCGGCGTTCCGGAGCCAGCCGGCGGGATTAAGCGAACCATTGGAAAGCGGCCAGTCTTGAAACACCATGCCGGCGCCGATGCTGGTGGTGAATGCCCCCAGCACGACCAGCACGAACACCCAGCCGGCGCCAATAGCGGCCGCCCACGCCAGCGCGGGCTTGTAGATGGAGGTGCGATCAGGTTGGAAGCGTCCGGGCATGCGGCAATTAGCTCCGGAACGGCGGCTCTGCAAATGGCTTTGGCGAATTTTTTGACAAATTCTGCATATCGGTGATGGGTGTGTCATGGTCCAACAACGACACGGGAATCTGGGACGGGCGTTGCGTGGCGGATGGTGGGCCTTGCTGGCGATCCTCGGGTGCCTGGCGTGCGCGCGATCGGAAAAACCGGACGCGGCGACCAAAGCAGCAGCCAATCCGGAGGAAAAACGGTATCCGCTGCAGGGCGAAGTCATCGCGGTCAACCGCGACCGGAAGACGCTGACCGTCTCTCACGAGGCGATCGCCGGGCTCATGCCGGCCATGACGATGGAGTTTCGCGTGGCCGACGGCGATCTGGCGATCGCCAAGGCTGGCGAGCGCATCCGCGCCGAGCTGGTGCGGAGCAATCCCGGTTTTCGGCTCGAGAGAATCTGGCCGGACGACCGGGTGTCCGCGACCAGCATTTCCGCAGCGGCCAACGCGTTGCGGCAGGACACGATCACGCGGGGTCGGGCGGCCTACCGCGAGGTGGGGGAGAGCCTGCCCGACTTTGCGCTCTACGACCAGGACGGGCAGGTGGTCCGGGCGGGACGGTTCCGCGGCCGGCAGATCATGTTCAATTTCATCTATAGCCGCTGCCCCGTCGCCACGATGTGCCCGGCCGCCACCCTCCGCATGATGGCGGTGCAGAAGAAGGCCCGCGAGGCGGGCGTGCGCAACCTGGAGCTGATCTCCATCACGCTGGATCCGGCGTACGACACACCCGGCGTCCTGAAGGAGTACGCGGTCGGGCGCGGCATCGACACCGGCAATTTCTCGTTTCTCACCGGCCCGGAGCCGGCGATCCGGGATTTGCTAACGCAGTTCGGGGTGATCGCCGAGTTCTCGGACGGCCTGTTGAAGCACACGCTCGCCACGCTCCTGGTCAATGAGCAGGGGCGCATCATCCATCGTGCCGACGGCAGCGAGTGGAGCGTCGATGAGTTCGTGGACAAGATGCGGAAGAATTGATGCATGACAGCGAAAGCAAATGGGCAGGATGGCCCCGACTGCGTCGAGGCCCCGCCGCGAGGGCCATCGGAAATTAAGCAGGAACTGCCGGCCCGCCCCGCTTCGGTGCCCATTGGAGCGCCTTACCCCTGGCGACAGATCCTGCTCATCACGGTGGTTTCGGTGGCCCTGTTCGTGCTCGTGCGCCGGCTGCCGACGGGCACGAATCTGAGCCACATGGATTTCCGGGTTCAGGGTGGCAATGTCATCCAGTTCTGCGATCCGACGAACCCCCAGTTCATCCCGGTGGTTGCAGTGCGATCGCCAGTCGTGATGGCGTTGCACCCGTTCGGAATCGCCACGCCCGGGAGCGAATTGCCCGTCGCGTTCACACTGCGCACCAGCACCGGCCGTCCCATTTCGCCGGAAGACCTGCTCGTGGTTCACACCAAGCGACTGCACCTCCTCATCGTCGATCCGACGCTCGAGGACTACCAGCACGTGCATCCCGATCCCGGGCCTGCGCCGGGGGAGTGGCATTTTGCATTCACACCGGTCCTGGCGGGAGCTTACCGCGTATTTGCCGATTTCACACCGGTGGCAACCAACCGCGGACTGTACGCCTACGCCGACCTCTTGGTCACGGGTGGTCCGACGGGACCGCGGAGTCCGTCGGCGGCGCGGATGGAGGAGTTCTCCGAATTCAAGAAAGGCGACCTACGGATTGGTCTCACACCGGCGGAGCCGTTGCGGGCGGGCCGGCCCGCGGACCTGAAGCTCACGCTTCGACGGACCGGCGGCGGACCGGTGCGTCTGGAGCCCGTCATGGAGGCCTATGCCCACCTCGTGGCGTTTGACCGCGAGCGGAGTGGATTTGCGCACCTGCACCCGGTGCAGACCGATCTCGCAGAGCAACCTGACCTCGTCCGCCCAACAATGAACTTCAAGATCACGATCCCGACCTCCGGATCCTATGTCATCTGGGCGCAAACCAATGTCGGTGGCCGGGAGGTTTTCGCGCCGTTCTGGTTCACCGTGGCGCCGTGAGAGGATGATCATGCGGTGCCGCCGGGGTTGCAGAGCGGGCGACTTTGCGGCTTAGCCTGAGGGCATGAGCGCCATCGCTGCCATTGCCGAACCGGGGCTGCAAGCCGACCAGCGGCTGCTCGACCGCGCGTGGCTGCGCATCGGGGCAGGGCTCGTGGTGGCGGGGCAGGCGATGGCCTTCAGCCTCGCGGTCAATCTCACCCCGCCCGAAGGCGCCGCTAACTGGGTATTGCATGGCGGCCTGATGCTGTCGGCGGTCAGCGTGCTGGTTCTTCTGGGGGGCGATCTGGTGGGCGCGGCGCTTGGGGCGTTGCGGCAGCGGCGGGTCAACATCGACCTGCTCTTTCTTGTGACGCTGGCCGGCGCTTTCGCCGGTTCGGTAGTGGCGACATTCACGCACACGGGTTCAGTCTACTACGAAGTCGTTGCCATCCTCGTCGTGGTGCACACGGCCGGCAAGATGCTCGGCGCGCGCAGCCGGGTGGCGGCGCTGCGGGCGGTGGATCAAACTCGCGAGCGGTTTGACGCCTGCGACGTGCGGCGGGCCGACGGCGCGAAGATCCGCCGGATCGTGCGGGAACTTGAGGCGGATGATGTGGTGCTGGTGGCGCCAGGTGCTCCTGTTTGCGTGGACGGCGAGATCGTGGCCGGACGGGGATTTTTGGAGGAATCATCGATGACTGGCGAATGGCGGCCCGTGTCGCGCGGACCGGGCGACCGCGTGCTGGCGGGGACCTTTTCGGTCGACGGCAGTTTCGAGGTCCAGGCGGCGGGCGGCCCGCGGCGCCTGGACGCAGTGCTGGCGGCGGTGGCCGGCGCGCGGCTGGCGCCCAGCCGGCTGCAGCGGCAGGCGGACCGGCTCGTAGCGTGGTTCTTGCCCGTCGTGGCACTCGTCAGCCTGGCGACATTTTGTTTTTGGCTCTTCCGCGCACCATGGAACCAGGCGCTGTTCAACGCCATGGCAGTGCTGCTGGTGGCCTGTCCGTGCGCCGCCGGGCTGGCGACGCCCGTGGCGGTGTGGGGCGGGCTGGCGCGGCTGGCCTCGTTCGGTCTCGTCGCGCGTACGGGTGATTTCCTCGAAGCCCTGGCCCATTGCGACGTCGTCTGCCTGGACAAGACTGGCACACTCTCCACGGCCGTGCCCGCAGTGCGCGCCTGGCGGTTCGAGCCGGCCTTTCGCGCGCGCGCGGCCTGGCTGAGGTCGGCGGTGGCCGCTGCCGAGGATGGTCTGGCACATCCGATCGCCACCGCTCTGCGCAGCGAATGTCAACCAATAGTTGACAAAGATTCTGCCGCGATCGGCGTCGTTGCTGTGCCGAGGCATCCCCCCGGCGGCGACCGGCGACTGCAGGGGGACCCGGAAAGGGAGAGCGAACCATGTGACGTATTGCGTTACAAACTGCCGGTGCGGACGGAGCGGCGGATCGAGCCGGGGCTCGGGGTGGTGGCGCGGGTCGAGGATGAGGCGGGTACGCCGGTGGAAATCTGCGTGGGTGAAAGGATGCTGGGCGAAGGCGGGGTGAAGACTCCAGCGAAGGCCGGTTTGCACGGGTTGCCGGATTCCGATTCAGTCAAGGTCACGGGCCCGTCCGCTCCGGCCGCGGCGGCTGGAAGGGAGATCTATGTTTTCGTTGAGGGCGTGCCCGCGGCGACTGTCGAACTGGCGGAGACCTGGCGCGAAGGAATGGAGGAAGCGTTGGGGGAGCTGGAGATGCTCGGCGTCGAAGCGGAGGTGCTGACGGGAGATGCCTCGACTGCGGACGGCCGGCTGGCGACCACGCGCGTGCGCGCCGGGCTGACGCCGGCCGAGAAACACGAACGGGTTCGGGCACTCGTGGCGGCCGGTCACGACGTGGTCTTCGTGGGCGATGGCGTGAACGATGCGGCCGCGATGAGCGCGGCTCAGGCCTCGATTGCGATGCGGTCCGGCGCGGATTTGGCGCGCGCGGCGGCGATGGCCGTGTTTGCGGGCGAAGACCTGCGATTTCTTCCGCAGGCAATCCGGCTGGCGCGCGCGGCGCGGCGGAGCATCAGCACGAACTTGCGGTTTGCCGCGGGGTACAACCTCGCCGGCATGGCGCTGGCTGCGGCTGGGATATTGCATCCGGTGGTGGCGGCGCTGCTCATGGTCGGTTCCAGCGCACTGGTATCGGCGAACGCGCTGCGAAGCGTCGGCGCCTGGAAGGCGCGGCCCCCAGCGCAGGCGCCGCAGCCGGTGGGGATGGGGCCAACTGACAGTCAGGGGTTCTCCAGGATTGCGCCACCTGCGGAGTAACCGCCAAGGTGGCGAGCGTTCCGTTGGCGGGCTTCCTTGCAGTCCGGCTTCAGCCGCCGGCCATCGACCCCGTCTTCCAACCATACCACCCGATGATCAATGATGCCTTTGTCCAGCCCGCGATCTTCGTCGGCCTGACTACTCTGGTTGCGTCGCTGACCTGGCGCCACTGCCGCAAAGCGGTGCGCTCGCAGAGCGACACCAAGGAGTACTTCCTGGCCAACAGCGGACTCAATTGGATGCTGATCGCCGGCTCCATCACACTGACCAACATCAATACCGACACCATGGTGGGCTGGAACGGCAACCAGATGTTGCTGATCACTTGGTGGGAGTTCAGCGCGGTGATCGGGCTGCTGCTGCTGGCCAAGGTCTTCGTGCCCATCTACTATAAATACAAGTGCACGACGGTCACCGAGCTGCTGGAGCGACGCTACAGCAGCAAACATATCCGCGCGACCGTTGCGTCAATCTTCCTGCTTGGAGACGTCCTGATTTTTCTGCCGATCATGCTCTACACGAGTTCACTGTTGATCAGAACGATGTTTGGACTGGAGGTGCCGCTGGTGGCGATCGCCTGCGTCACCGCGACGGTGGGAGCATCCTATGCCATCCTGGGCGGCTTGAGAGCGGTCGCATTTTGCGATACGTACAACGGCGTGATTGTCCTCGGGATGGCTATGCTGGTCACCGTGCTTTCGCTCAATGCCGTGCATTGGAATTTCAGCGGCATTCCCGCCGAGCGGCTGACCATGATCGGCGGCAAGGACTCGCTGCTCCCATGGCAGGCGCTATTGACCGGGATGATCTTCAGCCAGCTCTACTATTGGAGCACCAACCAGACGATCACCCAGCGGGCGCTGGCAGCGCCCTCGATTCGCGAAGCCCAAAAGGGCGTATACGGCGCCGCCGTGATCCGCCTGCTGATCATCCCGCCCGTGATCGCTATTCCCGGCGTATGCGCCTTCAAACTTTACGGAAAGCTCGGCGACGGCACTTACGGGCATATCGTCCACCAGTTGATGCCACATTGGTTGCTCGGGGTGTTTGCTGCGGCGATGTTTGGCGCCGTGATCTCCAGCTACACGGCGACGCTCAACTCCTCCGCCACGCTCTACGTCTGCGACCTGCACCAGACGTATTTCAATCCCTCCGACCGAATCCGGCGCCTGAGCACCGGGCTGCAGATCATCTTCGCCTTGATTTCCGTCTCCCTGGTCCCGGCGTACATGCACGCGGAGAGCATCATCCAACTCATTCAGCAGCTCATCGGGCTGTTCAGCATGCCGATTCTGGCCGCATTCATCACCGGCTTGCTGTTCCGGAACGTTGATGCCCGCGCGGTCATCGCGACGATCGTTTTCGGGGCCAGCCTTTATGGGACGATGACATTTGGCTGGCCAGCACTGCACAACCATTACGCCTCGATTCCGGCGGCACCCCATTTCCTGCACTTGATGTTCGTCACAGTATGGGCCTGCGTGGGTTTCGCGCTGCTGATCAACCGTTTCATCTTCGGTCGCCGGGCCGAGTTTGAGGCGGCGAAGATCACCCGGGTGCTGAAGGAGGCGCTTGGCGGCTAGACGCTGCCCATCTGCCCAATCGACCGGGGCGGTCGTTCGCTGATCAGTGAATTTGATCTGCGGCGACAGTTGGCGGTAAATCGCGCCGCATAGGTCGCATCCGGCTCCTTGGGCGCAACGAGGCATTTGTGGGAAACGCGCTCCAGCCTTCGCATAAAGCTACGGCCGACAGGTGCGCGCGACTTGTCCTCCGTAAGCCTCGCGAAGGAGGATTGCAGAGGGGAAATCGCCCGCAAGCGGGCCTCCTACATGATCACCTAACGGCTCGTGTTTCTCTGAGGACGACCACGGCTCTATCGCATGAGTCCGGGTCAGAACTTCAGGTGCTTGACCGTGAGCCCCTTGTTGATGAGTTGCTTGAGCGAGTCGATGCCGATGTGCAGGTGGCTGGTGACGAATGTTTCGTCGACGCGCTTGTCGCTCTCGGCCGTCTTGACGCCTTCCGGGGTCATCGGTTGGTCGGAGACCAGCAGCAGGGCCCCGGTGGGAATCTCGTTGAAGAATCCGGTCATGAAAATCGTGGCGGTCTCCATGTCAACGGCCATGCAGCGGATTTTCTTGAGGTATTTCTTGAACGCTTCGTCGTGCTCCCAAACGCGTCGGTTGGTGGTGTAGACCGTGCCCGTCCAGTAGTCGCGGGCGTGGTCCCGGATGGTCGTGGAGATCGCCTTCTGCAGCGCGAAGGAGGGCAGGGCGGGCACCTCGGGCGGGAAATAGTCGTTGCTCGTGCCCTCGCCGCGGATCGCGGCGATGGGGAGAATCAGGTCGCCGAGGACGGCGCGATGCTTGATGCCGCCGCATTTGCCGAGGAAGAGCACGGCCTTGGGTGAGATGGCGCTGAGCAGGTCCATGATCGTGGCGGCGGTGGCGCTGCCCATGCCAAAGTCGATGATGGAGATCCGTCCGGCGGTGGCGCTGACCATCGGCTTGTCGCGCCCGACGACGGGCACGCGGTGCCACTGGGCGAACAGCTCCACGTAGCGCTGGAAATTGGTGAGGAGAATGTAGTCGCCGAACTTCTTCAACGGCACGCCCGTGTAGCGCGGCAGCCAGTTCTCGACGATTTCGCGGCGGGACTTCATGGCGGGGTTTTACCACGGAAAACCCGGAATACACAGAATAATCCCCAACCCGCGGTTCCCCCAGCCTCGGGAAAGCGGCGTTTTGCTGGCCAGCAGCGCGCCCGACCTCAACTCCTAGAACGAGGCCAGCGCGTTCTGCGTATTGAGGTGGTTCGCGCCGGTGTACTGCTGCGACTGCTCGTCGGCATGATAACTCGAGCGCACGAGCGGGCCGCTCTCAACCACGCCGAGGCCGATCGACAGTCCGAACGCCTTCCACTGCTGGAACTCCTCGGGCGTCACCCACCGTTCAACCGGCAGGTGCTGCCGCGTGGGCTGCAGGTACTGGCCGATGGTGAGAATCTCCACACCGTCGCTGACGACGTCGCGCAGGGTCTGCGCGATTTCGTCGTGCTGTTCCCCGAGGCCGAGCATGATGCCGGTCTTCGTGGTGAAACCGCCCGCCTTCGCATGGCGCAGCACGGCGCGGCTGCGGTCGTAGCGGGCCTGCACGCGCACCGGCTTCTGGAGCCGCTCGACGGTCTCAACGTTGTGATTGAAGATGTCGGGCCGGGCGGCCAGCACCGTGTCGATGTCCGGCAGATGGCCCTTGAAATCCGGCACCAGCACCTCGATGGCGGTGCGGGGATTGCGGTGGCGCACGGCGCGGATGGTAGCGGCCCACACGCCGGCCCCGCCGTCAGCCAACTCGTCGCGGGCGACGCTGGTGATGACGACGTGGCGCAGATTCATCCGGGCGACGGCATCAGCCACGCGCGCCGGCTCGCCCACGTCCAGCTCGGTCGGCCGGCCGGTTTGGATTGCGCAGAAGTTGCACGAACGCGTGCAGATATTACCAAGGATCATCACCGTGGCCGTGCCCCGCGACCAGCATTCGCCCAGGTTGGGGCACTGCGCGCTCTGGCAGACCGTGTGCAGATCCTGCTGCTCGACGAGCTGGCGCACGGCGGAATAGCCGGGACCATTCGGAAGCTTCGCGCGGAGCCACGGCGGTTTGCGTTCGATCAGCATTTTTAGAGGAGGAGGAAACGGAGAAAACGGAGTTTAGCGAGTCCGATTGCTGCCGGCGGGATTTCCCGAGGGCCCGGGTTCGAGTGAAGATCTGCGTGCTCCGGCCGGCCCGCCGTTGGCGGAAAAAAATGCTCCGAACCGGCTCCAGAACTCGGCTGCCAGCACCTGTTTGACCTCGGTCAGGTCGAAGGCGCGGCCGAGCTCCTGCTGAAGCGAGGTGACGGTGCCGTCGGTGATGCCGCAGGGCACGATCCCGGCAAACGGGGCGAGATCAGTGTTCACGTTGAGCGCGAAGCCATGGTAGGTCACCCAGCGCTTCACCGCCACGCCGATGGCCGCGATCTTGCGCGGGCCGAGCCAGATGCCGGTCTTGCCCGGGCGGCGGTCGGCGGCGAGGCCGAGGTTTCCCAGGGCGTTGATGAGCACCTGCTCGAGAAAACGCAGGTAGGCGTGCAGATCCTTGCGCGTCGCGAGGTCGATGATCGGATAGCCGACGATCTGCCCGGGGCCGTGGTAGGTTATATCGCCGCCCCGGTTGGTCTCGACCAGGTCGATGCCCCGCCGCGCAAGCTCGGCGGCGTCCCACAGCAGGTTTTGCGCGGCGCCGAGCCGCACGCCGATCGTATAGACAGGCTCGTGCTCCGTGAAGATCAGGGTGTCGCCGATTTCGCCCGCGAGCCGCCGGGCGACGAAATCCTCCTGGCGGCGCCAGGCCGGCGTGTACCGGGTCCGGCCCCAGTCGACCGTGGCGGGGGCGGGCAAAGTTGGGGGAGCGGGGACGGCGGTCATGCGTCGGCGACTATCGCCGATTGGGTGCGTGCGTGCAACTCCCGGCCGCGCCGCGCGTGCCCGCGGAGTCACCGTACCAGCCACAGGCTGGCGGCGCCGACGAGGATGGTGAGGCCGAGGACCAGGGCCACCTGCCGGCGCAGGACGGAGGAGCCAAGCGAGAGCGCGAAACCGGCCTTCATCACGGAATTGCCGATCGCCGCCATAATGACGGATTGGGTTGCCAGCAGGGGCTCCACCGTGGCGTCGTTTCGGTTATTGGCCATCAGCAGGGCAATGGCGTCCATGTCGGTCAGCCCCGAAAGGAAGCTAAGCGGGAGCAGGCCGCCGCGCAGCTCGAAATGAGTGGCCGCTTTCACGAGGAACGCGACCACGGCATAGATAACTCCGAACTTGATGGCGATCCCGAGGCTGAGGGGATTGAGCAGGCGGGGCGTGGCCACGTCGTTGTCGGTGGGTCGTTTGAAAAGCCACACCCACAGTGCGAAACCGAGGCCGGGCAGGGCCATGAGCGCGAACGGCACAATCAGCGAGACGGCCAACTGGCGGTTGATCACGCCGACCATAACCGGGATGCGGGCCAGCATCACAGTGCAGGCGACGACCACGGCCAGGGCGTAGCTGACCGAAAGGACCGGATCATCCTTGCTGCGGCGGCTGAAGGCGAGGGTAGTGGCCGTGCTGGAGGCGAGCCCGCCGACCAGACCGGTGATGGAAATGCCCGCCTTCGCGCCGAGCAGGCGCATCATGATGTAGCCGGCGAAACCCAGGCCGGAAATCAACACCACCATGAGCCAGGTTGCGTAGGGATTGAACGCGTCGTAGGGGCCGAGGTTCTGGTTCGGGACCAGCGGCATGACCACCCCGGTGATGGCGATGAACTGCAGCGTGGCGCGGAGGTCGTCGACCGTGAAGGCGCGCGTCCAGGCGTGGATGGGCTGCTTCAAGCCGATCATGACCGCTGTGGCGGCAGTAACGAGGATGGCGGCCTGGACATGGTCCCATTGCACCAGCGCCCCGAGCAGGCAGGTGAGCAGCGAGGCCGCGAAGGTCGTGCTGCCGGGATGGCTGCCGCCAGAATTCTTGAGGTGAAGCGCCGTGAGGTGCAGCCCGACCAGCGCAATCACGACGGGCAGAACGGCGGCGGCATAGCTGTCGGTGATGAACGCGGCGACGCATCCGAGGATCGCCCAGAACGTATAGGTCCGCACGCCGCCAAAGTCGGCTTCGCCCTCCGGGGAAGCCTTCTGGTCGCTCCACTGGCGGATCAACCCGACCAGGGCGCCGAGACAGGCGCTCACGACGATCGAGGTAACGAGATTGGACACTGCGACCTTAGATCATCCTGGTTTTCGGGAATTGAAGCAAGGACGCACTTGGGCGAAAGAAACCGTTGCGCCGCATGCGTCCCCCTGCCACCGTGCGCGGTTTCATGAGCGAGCTTCCGAACGAAATGACCCATGACCAGTACGCCGTGCGGCTGAAGAAGCTGACGGACCTGCGCGCCACGGGGAGCGACCCCTTCCGGGCCGGTTTTGAGCCCACGCACTTCTCCGCGGAGGCACTCAAACTCTATGTGGACGGCCAGGAGAACGCCGTCGGGGTGCAGGTCGCCGGCCGCCTCGTGGTCATGCGCGACATGGGCAAGAGTCAGTTCGTGAAGATCCTCGACCAGCAGGGGCTCATCCAGCTTTACCTGAAGAAGGACGTCGTCGGCGACGAGGCCTACGCGGCATTCCGCAAGCTCGATCTCGGCGACATCATCGGCGCCGCGGGGACGCTCTTCAAGACCAAGACCGGCGAGATCACGGTGCGCGTCGAGCGGTGCGTCCTCGTGGCCAAGGCGCTGCGGCCGCTGCCGGAAAAGTGGCACGGGCTGACCGACCCCGAGCAGGTCTACCGCCAGCGCTATCTCGACGTGATCGTCAACCCGGAGTCGCGCCAGCGCCTGCTGCAGCGCAGCCGCATCGTGTCGGCCATCCGCCGCTTCCTGGAGGACCGGAAGTTCATCGAAATCGAGACCCCGATCCTGCAGTCCGTGGCCGGCGGCGCGGCCGCCAAGCCGTTCACCACCCACCACAATGCGCTCGGATGCGATTTTTTCCTGCGGATCTCCCTCGAACTATACCTCAAGCGCATGCTGGTCGGCGGCTGGGACCGGGTGTTCGAGATCGGCCGCAATTTCCGCAACGAGGGCCTCTCGCGGAAGCACAATCCTGAGTTCACCATGCTGGAGGTCTACCAGGCCTACTCCGATCACCGGGGCATGATGGCGCTGATCAAGGACTTGCTCACCGTCCTGTGCCGTGACGTGCTCGGTTCCTGCGAGATCCCGCACGCGCCGAGCGGCCAGGTGATCAACTTCGGCGGCGCGTGGCGCGAGGTGAAATACAAGGATCTGCTCGTCGCGGAGACGGGCGATCCGCAGTGGTTCAGCCGCAGCAAGCCGGAGAAGATCGCCGCGGCCGAGAAGCTGGGCCTGAAGATCGAACCACACTGGGAGGACTTCGAGATCACCAACGAGATCTTCTCCAAGCGCATCGAGCCGGGCCTGATCCAGCCGACCTTTGTACTCAATTTGCCGAGGGAACTGTGCCCGCTGGCCAAGATCAACCAGGAGGATCCCGGCACGCTCGATGTGTTCGAGCTCATCATCGGCGGCATGGAGATCGCGCCCGCCTACTCGGAGCAGAACGATCCACTCCTGCAGCGGGAGATGTTTGAGGCGCAGGCGGGCGGGGAGAAGCAGAACATCGACCACGACTTCCTGCTGGCGCTTGAGCACGGCATGCCACCGGCGGGCGGCATGGGCGTGGGTATCGACCGGCTGTGCATCCTGCTCACCGGCGCCGAGAGCATCCGCGACGTGATCCTCTTTCCGCAGCTGCGGCCGGCGGACCCCCAATGAACCGAACGCACCACGAAGTGCCCGAAGGTCACGAAGCCGTCCGGGGAATCATCTTCGCGCGTTTCGGGTCCTTCGTCGTTTGCTAACCCGATGCCCTGGTATCTCTATCTCGCGCTAAAGCAGCTGTTCCCCAGCGGACGGCGCATCGCGTTCTTCACGCTCGCTTCCATCGTCGGCGTAATGCTCGGGGTGGCGGTGCTCATCATCGTGCTCAGCGTGATGAACGGCTTTGGCGACGAGATCCGCGAGAAGATCGTCGAGACCAACGGCCATGTGCGCGTCGAGAACGGCGGCATCATGCTGGACCAGGAGGCGGTGATGGCGAAGATCCGCGGCCTGCCGGAGGTCGCCGCTGTCGCGGCCTATGCGCGGGGCATGGTGATGCTGCAGGCCGGCAACCGGCCGGCGTTCCCGATCATCCAGGGGATCGACGTGGAGCACGCGCAGGACGTGATCCCGCTGGCGAAGTTCCTGCTCGCCGGCCGGGTGGAAGACCTCGACGACGACTCCGTCTTTCTGAGCTCCGAACTGGCCGCCTCGCTCAGCATCCGCGTCGGTCAGAAGGTGGAAGTCTATTCGCCACTGCTGTTGGAGCGCCTGAAGAAGGATGAGATCCTGCTGCCGCGCGAGCTGCGGGTGGCGGGCATCTTCGAGACCGGGTGGAACCAGGTCGACAGCAACACCNNTGATGCAGGAGCTCTACGGACTGGGCCACGGCGTGCACGGCGTCAGCATTCGCCTGAAGCCCGGTTTCGATTCGGACGAAGTTGCCGCCAAGCTCAACGCGCTGTTCGGCGGCTCGGACCGCGCGATCTCGTGGATCGACAGCTTCCGCGACTTTCTCTTCGTGATCCAGCTCGAGAAGAACATGCTGTTCTTCTTTCTACTCTTCATCGTGCTGGTGGCCTCGTTTGCCATTGCCAGTTCGCTGCTGATCGCCGTCGTCCGCAAGACCCGGGAGATCGGGCTGATCGGCGCCCTCGGCGGGAAGCCCCGGCAAGTCGCGGCCTGCTTCTGTTTTCAGGGCTTCTTTATCGGGGTCGCCGGCACCGCGCTCGGCATCGCTTTCGCCGTCACGGCGCTGACCTTTCGCAACGAGGTGGTCCATACTTTCGCGCGCCTCACGCAGAGCGAGGCGGCGCTGCTGCGCTTCTACCAGTTCTCCAACCTGCCGCTCAGCTATTCGGTGCGCGACTTTGCGCTCATCATCACGAGCTCGGTGGTCATCGCCACGCTGGCCGGCCTGCTGCCGGCGTGGCGCGCGGCGCGGCTCAAACCGGCGGAGGCGCTGCGCAATGAATAGGCGGCCTTTCGTGGAGCGAATCCGCCGCTTGGCGCGGGTCGCGATATTCCGGATGAGGGGCGCGGGGCTCTCCACTCATGGCTGACCCCGTTCTCAGCGCCGACGGCCTGTGCAAGCGCTATCGCAGCGGCGATCGCATGATCGAGGTTTTGCGCGGGGCCGAGCTGACGATCGCCGCCGGCGAGAGCGTGAGCATTCGCGGCGAGTCCGGTTCCGGCAAGACCACGCTGCTCAACCTGCTCGCCGGCCTCGACGCCTCGGAGGGCGGCGAGATCCGCTGGGCGGGCGCCGGGGTGGCCGGCCTCGGCAACAACGTGCTGGCCGGGCTGCGCGCCCGGTTTCTCGGCATGGTGTTCCAGGCCTATTACCTGATTCCCGAGATCGATGCGCTTGCCAATGTGCTTTTGGCGCGGCGCATGCTCGGGCGCGTCGGGGCGGCGGACCGCGCCCGCGCCCGGGCGTTGCTGGTCCGCGTGGGCCTCGGCGAGCGCGGCCACCATCTGCCAGCGCAGTTGTCCGGCGGCGAACGCCAGCGGGTGGCCATCGCCCGGGCGCTGATGAACGAGCCGCGCGTCATCCTCGCCGACGAACCGACCGGCAATCTCGACGAGCAGACCGGCGACTCAGTGGTCGACGTGCTTCTGGGCGCCGGGGCCGAGCAAGGCGCGGCCCTCGTGCTCGTCACCCACAATCCCCGGCATGCCGCGAAGTGCGGCCGGAGCCTGCTGCTGCACGACGGGGTGCTTCGGGAGGGTTAGGGTGGAGGTAAAGGGTTCAGAGTTCAGGGTTCAGGATTGAGGGTTTGGAGTTGCGGGTTCAGGGTTGAGTTTCCGCAGGCAAATGGTGCTTATCAGCCATGCCCTCGTCAGGTATCCCGAACCCCGAGCCCGGAACCCGGAACCCGGAACCCGGAACCCTGAACCCCGCCCCCGGCGCGGCGGCCCCGCGGATCCGCTGCGGCGTCGCCGGCACCGGTTCGCTCGGCCAGCACCATGCGCGCATCTACGCGTCGCTGCCTTCCGCCGAGCTGGCCGGCATCTACGACACCAATGACGCCCGCGCGGCGGAGATCTGCGCGCGCTATGCCTGCCGCCGGTGCGCCACGCTCGAGGAGCTGGGCGAGGTGTGCGACGCCGTTTCGGTCGCCGTGCCCACCGACCGGCATGCGGCCGTCGCGCTGCCGCTGCTCGGGCGGGGCTGCCACCTCTTGATCGAGAAACCGCTCTGCGCGTCGCTGGCCGAGGCGGAGCAGGTGCTGGCCGCGGCGCAGGCGCGCGGCTGCCTGGTGCAGGTGGGGCACATCGAGCATTTCAACCCGGTGATGGGCTTTCTGGAGCAGGAGGTGGTTCAACCCGGTTACATCACGGCGGAGCGGCTGGCGCCCTTCACGCCGCGCGGCACCGAGGTTGGCGTCGTGCTCGACCTGATGATCCACGACATCGGCATTGTGCTCGAGCTGGTCAGGTCGCCGATCACGCGCATCGACAGCGTGGGCGTGAACGTCCTCTCTCGGACCGAGGATATCGCCAATGCGCGGATCGAGTTCGCGGGCGGCTGCGTGGCCAATCTCAGCGCGAGTCGGATGAGCCTGAAGAAAGTGCGCGAGATCCGGGTGTTTCAAGCGTCGGGCTACTTTTCGTTCGATTTTATGAACCAGAGCGGACACCTGGTGCGGAAGAGCGGCATGCTGGCTTACGCGGCGCAGCTCAGGGCCGGCACGAAGCCGGGCGGGCTGGCGCTGCCGGTCGAGGAGATCCCGCTGCGGAAGGGCGAGCCGCTGGCGCTCGAGCTGGCGTCGTTCGTGGACAGCGTCGCCCGGTTCCGGCAACCCAAGGTGGGCGGGGCGCTGGGCAAGACGGCGCTCGAGGTGGCCATCGCGATCACCGAGCAGATTCGAAAACCCCGGTAGCGGCGCAACCGCCGGAACCGCCCCGAGAACCCAATGCCGGAAACCCGCCAACTGCCCTTCGGCCTGCCGCCGCCCGCCGGCGGCCGGGTGGATCTGCTGGTCATCGCCGGCGAGCATTCGGGCGACGAGCAGGCGGCCTGCATGGTCCGGGAGTTGCTGGCAAAACAGCCGGCGCTCAACGTGTGCGCGCTGGGTGGTCCCCGGCTGCAGGCGGTCGGCGCCCAGTTGCTCCACGACCTGACCGGGTCCTCCGTGGTCGGCCTGGTGGAGGTGCTGAAGAACTTCCGTTTTTTTCACCGGCTCTTCGGCGCGACCCTCGGCTGGATCGAGCGTTTCCGGCCGCGCGCGGTTTGTTTTGTCGACTATCCGGGTTTCAACCTGCGCCTGGCGCGGGCGCTGCACACCCGCGGACTGACCAGGAAGGTCGGCGCCAAGATCCGCGCGCTGTATTACATCAGCCCGCAGATCTGGGCGTGGAAGGCCAGCCGCCGCTTCGAGATGGCGGAGCACCTTGACGCCATGGCCGTGATCTTTCCCTTCGAGGTCGGGAGCTACGCCGACACGGTGCTTCCGGTGGAGTTTGTCGGGCATCCGTTTGCGGCCGGCGACTATCAATCGCCGGTCAGCCACGACCCGGCCGGGCCGGTGCTGCTACTGCCCGGCAGCCGCCGGCAAGCCGTGGGGCGGATCTTTCCGGCGTTGCTCGCGGGGTACGAGAAATTCATTGGGCACCATCCCGACCGCGGCGCCGCGGTGCTGTTTCCCAGCGAGGAAATCAAAGGCGTGCTGGAGCAGTTCCTGCGCGGGCCGCACGCGAGGATGGCCGCGCGGATGCAGCTCCGGCCCACCGGGGTGCCGGTCGCGGCTTCCGCGGTGCTCACCAGCTCTGGCACCATGTCGCTGCATTGCGCGCTAGCGGGACTCCCCGGGGCGATCGCCTACCGGACGAATCCGCTGACCTATGTTTTTGGCCGCTGGCTCGTCCGGGTGCCGTACATCGGGATCGCGAACCTCCTCCTGGGCGAGCCGATGTATCCCGAGTATATCCAGGGTGCGGCGACGATGGGCAACCTCGCTTACGAACTAAACGAGTGCGTGGATGACCCGGCCCGCCGGCAGCGCAGCCGCGAGCAGGCGGCGCGCCTGCGCGCCATCCTCCATGAGCCTGCCTCCGGCACCGCGGCCGACTGGCTCGCGCGGTGGATGGCGGCGTGACGCCGCGTTGCTCCCGCCGGGAAAGGCGCCGCCGGTCGACGGGGGCGCGCCCGGTGCGGGCCGCAGGGGATAATGGGAAAATTATGTACAGATGGCCATTTGTGAACGGGCCGCGGTTTCGGGTTTGCCTCATCCGGGCGGGGCCATGAGGCTGCCGGGCATACCTTCGATGCCCCCAACCGCGGAGAAAGACAAACCAACCGCCGCGAATGATTCGCGCCTGGTCTGGCCCCTGGCAGTCCTGATGCTGGGGTTGGCGTTGACCGCTGGGGCCGTCTGGCTGACTTACCAGGAGGCGGAGAAGACCGACGCCCAACGCTTTCGGCGGCTGAGCGAGCGCCTGACCAGCGCGGTGTCCGCCCGGTTCGAGGATATCGAGGAAGCATTGCAGGGCGCCCGCGGCCTATTCGCCGCCAGTGAGAGCGTGGAACGCGACGAGTGGACGGCTTATACAGCGAACATCAAGGAATTCCTCCGACGCGGCGTGTCGGGGTTTGGCGTGATCGAGCGACTGGACCCTGCGGATCAAGCGGCGTTTCTGGCCCGGATGCGCGCCGGCGGCGCCTCGGATTATGAAATCCACCCGACGGGCGGCCGGAAAGAAGCCTACGCCATCGCCTATGTCGAACCGCGTGACCAGAATGCCCCGGCCCTGGGGCTGGACATCGCGGCGGACGAGCGAGGCCGCGCGGCCGCGGAGAAAGCCATGCAGACGGGCCGGGCCACACTCAGCCAACGCCTGCTGCTTGCCCTGGACGAAAGGAGGCTGCCGGGCTTTCTGCTACTGCTGCCGATCTACGAAAAAGGCAGCCGGCTGGAGACACCAGACGACCGTCAGCACGCGTTGCACGGTTGGGTTTTCGCCGCCATCCGCATCGACGAATTGATGGAAGGCATCACCGGAGTGACCGAGGAGCAGGTGAATTTCGACGTCTTCGAGGGCGCTGAGACCAGCATCTCCTCGCTGATCTATAACGCTGACCAGTATTTGGAAGCCCACAGCAGCGGTCGGGTGACCGACGCGGATTACGCCGGCTGCCGTTTCCACGCCCTGGTACCCCTGTCGATGTATGGCCGCCAGTGGTCCCTGATCGTCAGCTCGCGGCCGGGGTTCGGCACTGTGATCGGCGGCTGGATGATGGCGGCGATTGTGGGCTGCGGCCTGGCCATCAGCCTGCTCGCTGCGGTCATGGCGTGGCTGCTGGTAAGCGCGCGTTCACGCGCCATGGCGCTGGCGGAGAAGATCACCAGAGAACTCCAGAGGACGACCGAAAACAGCCGGAGGCTCGCCCTTGTGGCCAGCTCGACCAAGAGCGGCGTGGCCATCACGGACCTCGAGGGCCGCGTCGAGTGGATGAACGAGGCCTACGCGCGCACCACGGGCTACACTCTGGATGAAATGAAGGGCCGGACACCCGGGAGTGTCTTGCAGGGCGCGGAGACCGCGCCTGAGGTTGTCGCCCAGATGCGCGCCGGGTTGGCCACCCAGCAGGGGTTTCATGTCGTGGTGCTTAACTACCACAAATCGGGCCGGCCGTACTGGGCCGAGCTCGAGGTGCAGCCGCTGCGCGACGCCAATGGCGCCTGCACCGGCTTCATGGGCGTCCAGACGGATGTGACCGAACGCCGGCGCATCGAGGAGAATCTGCGGAGCCAGGAGGCGCTGTTCCGGTCCATCTTTGAATATTCCCCGGTGGGAATTTCCTGGGTGCGGGGGCGGCGGGGAGAGACGCGCATTGTCAATCCCGCCCATGAACGCATCACGGGCGTGCCTGTGGCGTTGTCGAAGAACACCAATAACTACACCGCGGTGTCGCATCCTGAAGATCGCGGGAAGGAAGAGGCCTTGACCGACCGGCTTTACCGCGGAGAAATCCCTGAGTTCTCCATGGAGAAGCGTTATCTCCATCCGGGAGGCCGGGTGGTCTGGGCGGTGTACACGATGCACACCCACCACGACCCGAGCACCGGCGAAATGCAGGAAGTGACGACCTTGGTCGACATCACCGATCTGAAGCGGGCGCAGGAGGAGCGAGAGCGCCAGGAAGCGTTTCTGCGGTTCATTTTCGAACGGGCGCCGGTCGGCATTGCCTGGTCCAGGCCGGAGGACGTGGCGTCGCACATCGTCAACCCCGAACATGTGCGCATCACGGGAGTGTCAGCCGAGGACTCAAAGAAGCCGGGCGTCTTTGTGAAGGTGACGCATCCAGAGGACTACGCCCGGCAGCAGGCGCTGGTGAAAAAGTTCATCAACGGCGAGATCGACGAATATTCCATCGAAAAACGGTATTTGCATCCGAACGGACAGGTGGTCTGGGCGGCGTTTACGAGCCGGATGTTCATCGACCCGGCCACGGGCATCAAACAGGCGGTGACGACGATGATCGACATCACCGCGCTGAAGCGGGCGCAGGAAGAGCTGATGGAAAAGGAGGCCCGCTTCCGCTTCATCTTCGAAACCGTGCCCGTCGGCATTTCCTGGCAGATCGTTGGCGACCCGAAGACCCGCCTGATCAATCTGGAGCATGCCCGGCTCACCGGGGTGCCGGTTGACGAGGCGCTGCGGATTGATTCCTACCGGGCGGTCTCGCATCCTGACGATTATGCGCAACACCAGGCGCTGCGGGCGAAGCTCGAGCGCGGCGAGATCGAGCACTACAGCCTCGATCGTCGCTACCTCCATCCGGATGGCAGCGTGGTGTGGACAGCTTTCACGCTCCGCTATTTCCGCAAGCCAGGCGGCGGGTCGACGCAGGAACTCGCGACCATCGTCGACATCACCGAGCAGAAGCGCGGCGCCGAGGAGCTGAAGCTGGCCAAGGAGGCGGCCGAGCGCGCCAGCCAGGCGAAGAGCGCCTTCCTCGCGATGATGAGCCACGANNTCATCAACGACATTCTTGATTTTTCAAAGATCGAATCAGGCCGGTTGGAACTGGAACACGAGACCTTCGTCTTGCGCGAGTGTCTGGAGGGCGCGCTGGATCTGCTCGCCACGCGGGCCGCCGAGAAGCGGATTGATCTGTTGTACGAGATCGCCGACGGCGTGCCGCAGACGATCCGGGGCGATGCCACGCGCCTTCGGCAGGTGCTCGTCAACCTCCTGTCCAACGGAATCAAGTTCACCGACCGGGGCGAAGTCGTGGTCTCGGTGCGCTTGAAGCCGGCCGACGCAGTCCCGGCGGAGGCGAGGGTGGCGAGTGGGAGCACCCCGCCAATGGGGCGCACCGGCAGCAACTCGCTGTGGACGCGAACCGCCCTCCCGGAGGCGAGTGACATCCAGATGGTTGAACTTCTCTTCAGCATTACGGACACGGGCATTGGCATTCCGAAGGAGGCGATCGCGCGCCTGTTCCGTTCGTTCACACAGGTCGACGTTTCCACCACGCGGCGGTTCGGCGGAACCGGCTTGGGGCTGGCCATCAGCCGGCGCCTGGTCGAGCTCATGGGCGGCAGCATGTGGGTGCAGAGCGAACAAGGCAAAGGCTCCACCTTCAGCTTCTCCATCTGCGTGGAGTGTGTGCCGACCAGGCCGCGGCCATTCCTGGCCGGGCCCAAGCTGCATCTCAGCTCCCGACAGATGCTGATTGTCGATGACAACGCCACCAACCGCCGCATCCTTACCACGCTGGTGTCGGGGTGGGGCATGGTCCCGCGGGCGGCCAAGTCGGCAACCGAGGCGCTGGGCTGGCTAAGAGCCGGCGAGACGTTTGACGTGGCGGTGCTCGATATGCAGATGCCGGAAATGGACGGAGTGATGCTGGCCCGCGAGATCCGCGCGCTGTCCGGTGGGGAAAAGCTGCCGCTGATCCTGCTCTCCTCGCTGGGGCAGCGCGAAGTGACTTCGGAGAAGAAACTCTTCAATGCTGCCCTGACAAAACCGGTGAAGCCGTCGCAGTTGTTCGATCTGCTGGCCGGGATCTTCAAGGAGGTCGAGCCCGTCTCCTCCACGGCGCCCATCAAGGTTGTGCCCAAGCTCGTCGGGGAGCGGGTGGGCCAGTCCGCCCGGGTCCTGCTGGCTGAGGACAATCTCGTCAACCAGAAGGTCGCGGTGCACATGCTGGCGGCCCTGGGTCTCCGGCCCGATGTGGCTGCCAACGGTCTCGAAGTGCTCGACGCACTCAACCGCCAGGCCTACGATATCATCCTGATGGACGTCCAGATGCCCGAAATGGACGGACTTGAGGCCACCCGCCGAATCGTTGCCGGGCAGCCCGATCCCTTGAAGCGCCCCTGGATCATCGCGCTCACCGCCAACGCGGTCCATGGCGACCGCGAAATCTGTCTCGACGCGGGCATGAACGACTACATCAGCAAACCCCTCAAAAAGGAAGACCTCGCCGCCGCCTTCGGTCGCGTTCGCGGGGCCACCCCGGGCTGAAACAGCGGAGGGGACTCGCAGATTCAGGCGGGGAATTTCCCCGCGTGCGGGCGGCGGTTATTCCGGCAAACGGTTCCCGCCCATCCGCGGTTCCACCTGGCCCCAGAGAGCTCCGGCTTTTTCGGCGAGCAGCGCGCGCGCGCGCCCGAGCTCGGCCTGGCGCAGCGCGACGTTTTCCTCGGCGATTTTCGCCAGGTCATCAAGATTGTAGAGGAAAACGTTGGCGAGGCTGGCAACGTCCGGGGCGATGTTACGCGGCAGGGCGAGGTCGATAAAGAAGAGCGGTCGGGCGGCCCGCCGCCGCATGGCCGCGGCGGCCATGGCCTGCGTCACCACCCGCTCGGGTGCGGCGGTGGAGCATACGGCGATGTCGAATTCGGACAATCCGGCGGTCGCCTCGGCCAAGGGGACGGCCGCCGCCGCGAAGCCCCTGGCCAGATCCTCGGCATGCTGAAACTGGCGGCTGGCCACGGTCATCCGGACGGCTCCGCGGCTCCTGAATGCCCGGGCGGTCTTCTCGCCGATGTCGCCGGCGCCGAGCATGAGCACATGACAGAGCTGCAGATCGCCGAAGATCTTGAGCGCGAGATCGACGGCCACGCTGGCCACGCTGATCTGGCCCTCGCCAATGGCGGTGTGGGTGCGCACATGTTTGGCCGCCTGGAAGGTCTTCTGGAAAATCCGATTGAGCACCGGCCCCGTGGTTCCCTGCGCCTGGGCCGCGGCATAGGCGTCCTTCACCTGGCCGAGGATCTCCGTTTCGCCCACCATCTGCGAATCAACGCCCGCGGCGACTTCGAGCAGGTGCTGGATGGCGTCAGGACCGTGCAGATGGAGCCGGATCTGCTCGAACACCGCCGGGTCCATTTGGTTCATTGCACAAAAGGAGGCCTGCAGGCGGGCCACGGTCTCCGGCTGCGCGGCCACGCCGTAGATCTCCACCCGGTTGCAGGTGTTGAGCACGGCGAATTCGCGGAGGTCGGCGAACGAGTGCAACTCGCCACGGAGGGCATCGAGCTTGCCCCCGGCAAGCGCCAGCTTCTCGCGCAATGCGAGCGGAGCAGTATGGTGGCTGGCCCCGAGGAGAAAAAGGGTGGGCGGCGGCTCGCTCATGGCTTGCGGGCAGAGGCCGGAGCGGCCGGGGCCACGGGATGCCGACTGGCATTGACGGGGCCGAGGGAGAGCAGCGCCAGGGCGAACAGGGCCACGCAGGCCCAGGCCAGCCGCTGGGAGACCAGCCGGCCCCTCAGGCGCAGAATCAATGCCACCAGGTAGGCCAGCCAAACGCCGGCCGTGACCAGTTTGGGCGTATCCACGCTCGAGAGGTCCTCCACCCAGTGGATCGCACCGATCCCCAGGGACCAGGTCATCAGAACCACCCCGGCAACCAGCAGGCGCACGCTGATGAGATCGAGCTCAAAAATGGACGGCAGAAACGAAAAGAGCCCGTGCAGGTGTTTGTGCTTCAGGCTGTAGGTTTGCAGCAGGTACATCGCGGAGGTTAGGGCGAGCAGCGCAAACACGCCGTAGCTGAAAAGAGCGAGCGCCGCGTGAAACTCCACCCAGGCATGGCCGCCGAACGCGGCGACATGACGCGTGGCGTCCCACGCCGGCATGGCGAGCGAAACCAGCATGAGCACCGTGGAAAGACACGAGGTGAAGTAGCCGAGCAGGCTCAGGCGAAACGTGGCGCCCACCACGAGGTAAAGCGAGATGGCCGACCAGGCCGTGAACTGGAAAATTTCGAACAGGTTGCCGATCGGGCATCCCTTGACGGCGAGGCCGCGCAGGTAGAGCCCGAGCGTCTGCAGGAGGAAGCCGGCGGCCACCAGAACATAGATCGTCAGGCGCGGCTGACGGCGGTCGCGCAGCAACGCGGCGGTGCCGAGCAGCAGGCCGGCCAGGTAGCAGACGGAAGCCAGGCAGAGCCAACTGCGATCGGTGAGTCCTAGCAAGGTCATTGGACCGGCAAGCCTACGTTAAAGACGGGTGGCGGGCAAGCGAGGTTCTACGATCGCGGAGAAACTCAGTCCCGGAAAGACCCGAACGGTCTGGTGGCCCTTGTTCAACGCAATGGTCCTCGGTTTCCCGGCGACGGGGCAAGTGCCGGCCAACCCGGTTCTTTCATGGACTCTGGAATGTCTCCGCAGAGAAATCCGAGTTGCAGACGCCGGCACGGCAGCGGGGCGTGCGCTGCGTGTTCGGCTTGGATTCACCGGCGCTTCCACGCGGCGATGAACATGCCGTTGGCGTTGAGCTGCTGCGGCCAAAGGGTCACCGATGTCAGAACCGCAAGGTCGGGTGACGCCGGAGCGTGGCCCTGATTCTGCGTTTGAGCTGGCATCTCCGGTAACGGCCGGCCGGCCGCAGGAAACACGGCCGCCGGCTGCAACTCCGGATGGGCGGCGGAGAAGCCGGCCACGACGCCGGTCGTCTCGGACCGGGTGAGCGTGCACACGGAATAGACGAGACGGCCGCCGGGCTTGAGGGACCCGGCGACGCGATCGAGCAGCTGCCGCTGGACCGCGGCGAGCTCGCGCACATCGGCCGGCGAAACAGTCCAGCGTGCGTGCGGATGGCGTTGCCAGGTTCCGACGCCGCTGCACGGCGCGTCCACAAGGATGCCGTCGAACCGGGTCTTTGTCGGCGGCTGGGGACCTCCGTTCCAGGGGACGGCGCGGAAATTGAAGACCGAGGCGCGGGCGGCGCGTTTCTTCAGGATCTGGAGCCGGCGCGCGGACCGGTCGCTGGCCCAGATGAGTCCCTTGTTTTGCATGAGGTCGGCGAGATGGAGCAGCTTGCCGCCCTCGCCGGCACAGGCGTCCCACCAGGTCTCGCCGGGGTGCGGGTCGCAGGCGCAGCCCACCAGCTGCGAGGCAAGATCCTGGATTTCAAACCGACCCTGCTGGAACGCCTCTGTGAGGAACAGATCCCGCGGGCCGTTGTAGCGAAAGGCGTTTGGGAGTCGAAGGTCGAAGGTCGAGGTCCACGACGCGGCGCTGCAGTCCCCGAGCTCGCGCGGAACCGATTCCACGAACGCGCGCCGGACGCGAATCCACAAGGCCGGGTCGCACTGCAGGCTCTTCAGCCAGGCGGCGGGGATGGTCTCCATCTCGGCCGCCAGCCAACCCGGCACGGCGCGCGCCGCCAAGGCCTCCGGCTTGATGGCGGTGGGGCTGGCCTCGAAGCGCGTCTGCAGCTCGAGCGCGGCGGCGATCCGGCGTTGGGCCGATACCGCGGAGTCAAGCCAGCCGAGCCAGCGGAAATAGACCATCACGGTCCGGACAATCGCGCGGCGTTCGGCCGGCGCGAGATCGCGACGGGCCGTGAGCTCGCGCCGGAGCACGGTGCCGGCCGGATCACGGGGGGTGATCAGCGCGAGGACGCGCGCAGCGCGGTTGAGGGTGGCGGATGATGACATGATTCCTGGTGAGGCGCTCGGGGCTGCGGGTGGCGGCTCGCTCGAGGCTCGCAAGCCAAAAACGGGAACCGAGCGCGGTCAACCACGCCGGACCCGGCGCCGGGTGTCCTTGAGCTGCAGCCGCTTGGCCTCGATCAGCGTGCCCGCGACAGCGGGGTGCGCCCGGAGTTGCTGGAACAGCGCGGGCGTCAGCTTCCAGCCCAGGCCGGCCGAGGCGTCGGCGAAGGGAGCGATGCGATCTTCGAACACAAAGGCAAACTCGAGACGGGTGTCGCCGTAGTTTGCATCCACCGTCGCGCGCAGGAGGCGGAGAAAATCGGGCAGTTCGGGATGGTCGGGATGCAGCAGCCAGGTGACTTTCCGGACGAGGTTAGCCACGGCGAGGTCAAGCGGATAGCATTCGCGGACATTGATGCGCACCCCGTCGTTGCCGGCGAGCAGGTTGCCCTGCACGAGCACGGGCGCCTCGGTGACGAGGTGACGCGCGTAGTCCTCGTAGGCGTCGGAAAACATGTTCATCGGCAGGGGGACGCTCTTAGTGGCGAGGGTGAACGCGGCCCAGGGGCGGTTATCCTTTTTCGAGAGCTTCTTGGTGATGCCCGTGGCGACGCCGCAGAGGCGGAATTCGCTGCGGTCCGGCAGGTCGAGCAACTGGTCCTCGGGCACCGTGTTGAGAGCCTCGGCCAGTCCCGCATAGGCGTTCATCGGGTGGCCGGAAATATAGAAGCCGAGCAGTTCCTTCTCGAACTGCAGCCGGTTGGAGGCGGAAAGCCGGCGTTCAACCACGGGCACAGCGGTGGATTTCGGGCCGGCGGCTTTTTGCGGCGAATGCGGGCCGGCGCCGAGGTCGAGCATGGCATGTTCACTGGCGGCCACACCGGCCGGCGCCGTGGCCGGGGCGCGGCGCGTGTGGCGCAAAAGCTCGGCAAACTCCCGGGAGAGCACGGCGCGGTCGGGGGGCGGCGCCGGGGCGTCGGTGGCGCCCAGATCGAACAGCATCGTTTCGGCCGGTCCCGCCGGCTGGGCGGCCTCGGGAACATCCCTACGGAGGGCGGGGTATTTGCGCTGGAGTTCACCCAACGCGGAGAGGGCCTCGTCAATCTGCGCGAACAGCTCCTCGCGCTTCGCGCCGCTAAAGTCGAACGCCCCCGTGGCGACCAGGTTCTCGAGCACCCGCTTATTGATCGCGCGCGAATCGGCGCGCAGCAGGAAGTCCTGAAAACTGCCGAACGGGCCGCCAACCTCGCGTTCCTCCAGGATCCGCTGCGCCGCCTGCTCGCCGACGCCCTTGATGCCCGCGAGGCCAAACCGGATCGCGGCGCCGGGGGCCCCCGATGGAGCGGGGGGCGAAGGCGGACCTTCGGCAGTTCGGTGGATCACCGGAGTGAACGTTTCCCGGGACTCGTTCACGTCCGGGCCGAGCACGGGGATGCCCATGGCCAGCGCCTCGTCGATGAAGTGGGAGACTTTCTCGGCGTTGCCCAGCTCGGAGCTGAGCACGGCGGCCATGAACTGCACCGGGTGGTTCGCCTTCAGGTAGCCGGTTTGGTAGCTGAGGACGGCATAGGCGGCGGAATGAGACTTATTGAAGCCGTAGCCGGCGAACTTGTTCAGGATGTCGAAGATCGCGTCGGAGACGTTTTCCTCGATGCCGTGGAGCCGCTTCGCGCCGGCGACGAACTTGCCGCGTTCCTCGGCCATCGCGACAGGGTCCTTCTTGCCCATGGCCCGGCGGAGCATGTCCGCGCCGCCCAACGTATAGCCGGCGATGACCTTGGCCGCCTCCATGACCTGCTCCTGGTAGACNNGTCGACGGGTCCTTCTTGCCGCGGATATAATCGGGAATCCATGCCATCGGACCGGGGCGGAAGAGGGCGATGAGGGCAATGATCTCGTCGAGGGTGGAGACCTGCAACTGGCGGCAGAGCGACTGCATGCCGCTGGATTCCAGCTGAAACACCCCGGTGGTGCGCCCGGAGTTGAGCAGGGCGAACGTCTTCGGGTCCTCGAGCGGGATCTGCTCGATGTCGAACGAGGGATCGACCGTGTGGCGGATATTCTCGACGGCGTCGGCGATGACGGTGAGCGTCTTGAGTCCCAGGAAATCCATCTTGAGCAGACCGAGCTTGGACACCGCGTTCATATCGTACTGCACGGTGACGTCGCCCTCCTGCAGGGTCAGCGGCACGTACTCCACGAGCGGCGTATCGGTGATGATGATGCCGGCGGCGTGCTTGCCGGTGTTGCGGACCATGCCCTCCAGCACGCGGGCCTGCCCGACGATCTCCTTCGTCACCGGGTTGCGCTCGATTTCGGCTCGGAGTTCGGCGGACTTCGTGACGGCGTCGTCGAGCGTGATGTTAAGCTCGTCCGGGATCATCTTCGCCAGGCGGTCGGCCTCGGCGTACGGCAGGTTGTGGACGCGTGAAACGTCGCGGATCACCATCTTGGCGCCGAGCGTGCCGAAGGTGATGATGTTGGCCACGCAGTCGTTTCCGTATTTCCCGCGCACATAGTCGATCACCTCATTGCGGCGACGCATGCAGAAATCGATGTCGAAATCGGGCGGCGAGACGCGCTCGGGATTGAGGAATCGTTCGAAGAGCAGCTTGAAGCGGAGCGGTTCGAGGTTGGTGATTCCCAGTAGGTAGGCCACGATGCTGCCGGCGCCCGATCCGCGGCCCGGCCCGACGGGGATGCCCCGCTCCCGGGCCCAGTGGATGAAATCCCAGACGACGAGGAAATAGTCGGTGTAGCCCGTCTGCTCGATGATGGAGATCTCGTATTCGGTTCGTTCGCAGAGCTCGGCCGCGCTATGGTGGTTGGGGAGCTTGATTTTCGAGCCTTCGATGGTCGCGCGGGCGGCAAAATCGATGCCGTAGCGCCGCCGCAGCCCGTCGATGCAGAGTTGCCTAAGATAGTCCATCCGGTTCGTTTTCACCTCGGGTGGCAGCGGGTAGCGCGGGTAGCGCTCGGGCCCCTTGGGAAACGGAATCTTCAGGTCACACATCTCCGCCACGGCCTGCGTGTTGGTGACCGCTTCCGGCACCTCGGCAAAGAGATTCTCCATCTCGGCCCGCGACTTCAGATAGAACTGGCGGCTGTCGAACCGCATGCGGTCGGTGTCGGCCAGTTTGGCACCGGTCTGGATGCAGAGCAGGGTGTCATGCGGCCCGGCATCCTCGGCGCGGACGTAGTGGACGTCATTCGTGCAGACGACCTTGAGGCTAAGCTCCCGGGCGAGCTTGAGCAAATCGGGCACAATCTGGCGCTGGGGAGCCAGGCCGTGGTCCTGGATTTCGACGAAGAAATTCTCGCGACCGTAGATGTCGATGAAGCGGGCGGCGGCCTTGCGGGCATCCTCGTAGCGACCCTGGAGCAGGCGCTGTGGAATCAGCGCCGCGAGGCAGCCGGAAAAAGCGACGAGCCCTTCCGAATACTTGGCCAGCGTTTCGAAGTCGGCGCGCGGGCGGTAGTAAAAGCCGCGCAAGTGGGCGTCGGATACCAACCGGAGGAGATTCTGGTAGCCGGCGTGGTTGCGGGCGAGCAGCCCCATGTGGAAGATCGACTTGCCCTCTTCGCTGCGCCCGGTGCGCTCCAGGCGCGATCCCTCGGTGAGGTAGATTTCGCACCCGATCAGCGGCTTGATCCCCTTGGATTTGGCCTGGTTATAGAAGTCGATCGCCCCGAATAGATTACCGTGGTCGGTGAGCGCGAGGGCCTTCATCCCCAACCCGGCGGCACGATCCATCAGTCGGTCGATGCGGCAGGCGCCATCGAGCAAGCTGTAATCCGAGTGGACATGAAGATGGACAAAATTGGTGTCGGCGGACGGCACGATGGCGCCAGCCAAGACCCCGCGGCGAAATGTTCAAGGCAGGAGTTTGGCGGACTCGGTTATCCGTCAAACCTCCGAGCCAGCGCTGGCCCGAGACAACGCGGGCCAGAGAGTTGCGCTCCCCGAGCCGGAGGCGGTCGGGTTGCCAGCCACCGCTCTGCCGAAACAGGTGACCGTTGGAAAATAGGGATTGACGGAGCGGCGGCCGACTGGACACTTAACCGTTTTTCGCCAGAAACTCCCTGACTCCCACATGTCTATTGAAATCAAGATCCGGAAAAATGAGCCGGTGGATCGTGCGTTGCGCCGCTTGAAGAAGAAGCTCGATCGCGAAAACGTCATCAAGGATGTCCGCGCCAAGCGTTATTACGAGAAGCCGTGCGAACGTCGTCGTCGCAAGAACAAGGTGATGGCGTTCACCGCCATGCTGCGCGCGCGTTACGAGAGCTGATTTTCGCGTCCCGGCTGGCGCCGGGCGGATCGGAGATTACCCGCGCGCTCCAGGCGCGCAAGTTTGGTGGGCTGAGGGCCAAGATCTGGCGTGACGACGCTGCCTCCCGTGCCTCCCATCATTGCCCTCTCGACCGCATGGTGCTCGGCCCGTCACCAGGAAGGTGAGGCGATGCTGGCGGAAATGGCCGGCCTCGGGTTTGAGTTTGTGGAGTTGAGCCACGGTATCCGCCTTACCCTGGTGCCGGGGATTCTGAAGGCACTTGACGAAGGAGTCGTCAAGGTCAGCTCGACCCACAATATCTGCCCACTGCCCGCGGGCATGGCCCATCCGGCGCCCAACCTGTTCGAACCATCCGCCCTGGCCGGCCGGGGACACGAGCATGAACAATGGCTGCGGCACAGCCGGCGCACGCTCGATTTCGCGGCGCAAGTGCGGGCGCGGGCCGTGGTCATGCATCTGGGAAGCGTGCGCTTTTTCTGGCTCAACCCGGCGCGACAGTTGCGCAAGTTCGTCCGCGGGCATCCCACCGTCGCGTCGCCGGCGGAGCCGGGCTATCGGCGGCGTCTCACCCGGGTCCTGGAAAAACTGCGCCGGCGCCGGCCGGCCTTCTGGGAGCAGACGCAGCGCAGTTTGCGGGAACTGCTGCCGTACGCGGTCGAGAAAGGAGTGCGGCTGGGACTCGAGAATCGGGAGCGGCTCGAGGAGCTCCCGGCAGATGAGGATTTTCCCGGGCTCCTGAAGACGTTCGGGCAGTCCGGGCAGGCCGGGTACTGGCATGACACCGGCCACGCCGAGCTTAAGGAGCGGATGGGCGTGATCACGCAGCGCGCGCTGCTGGAGGCGAATGCCGCGCAGCTCATCGGTTTCCATTTGCATGATGTGGACGAGACGGGGCGTGACCATCAGCCGCTCGGCCGAGGCCGGGTCGATTTCAGGACGATCCGCGAGTTCTGCCAGCCGCATCACCTGCTGGTGCTGGAGCTGAGTCCGCGGACCAGCCCTGCGGACGTGCGGGAGTCAAGAAAGCGAATCGAAGATATGTTCGGCTAGGGCCGACACACGCAGTTGATCGGTGTGTAGGAAGCGCGCTTCGACCTTCGCATGAAGCTACGGCCGACGGGTGCGCGCGACCTGTCCTCCGTCCTGTCCGCCATAGGCTTGGCGACGGCGGAAGGCCCAGCGGAGGAGGAAGAATGGGCGAGAATCGCCTGCAAGCAGGCTTCCTACAGGGGCTGAATAGCCGCTCCACCCAGATGCATGATTCCAGCTGGGGCTACCGGGTGGCCGGCTTATCCAGGTCCCGGCCCCAGACTTCCACTTCGGTCAGCGCGCACCATTGCAGAGGCTCATCCTGCACGAGGTCCGTGAGCATGACGAAGGTGGTGTTCCGCGGTACGAAATCGTAGACTTGGCGCTCGGCGGTCTTGCGAATGTCGATGGGGACCAGGCTTCCATCGGAGAAGACCAGCGTTCCAGCACGCCAGCAGCCGTCGTGAGGGAGGTCGGCGCGAACAAACACCACCACTTTCTCCACCTCCACGACTTTGCCGAAGTCCACCCGCCACCAGAGATCGGTACGCTTTTCGGGACCCCAGGAGGGGAATTTCGGTCCGTGGCCCCGGTTGTCCGTCCGGCCGTCAATCGCATTGATGGCCCAGAAACAGGCCTCGCCGCGGGTTTCGCTGTTTGAGGAGGCGTGGGGATAGCCGTGGCCGGCCTCGTGCACATCATGGGGGTTGAGGGCCAGATTGCGGAGGGCAGGGTCTTTCCCTGCGGTCGCAGTCACTGCGATAAGGGCTGCGATCACGACGCGACTTGGGTTCAACATGGGGAACCCTTGGCGCTCAGGCCGGCCACACTCCGGCGATGGCCGTGTGGCAATACCCGCATTTTCCGTCTGCCAGATGGAAGGCCGTCACGGAGAACACATCGCGCTCGATGACGGCCCGGTGACAGTTGGGGCAAAACGTTGTCTGGGCGTCGGCCACCTCGCGCACATTACCGATATAGACGTAGCGAAGACCGGCGGCGCGGGCGGCGTCGCGGGCCCGGACCAAAACGTCGACCGGCGTGGGTGGCAGATGGTCGAGCTTGTGCTGCGGGCTGAAGCGTGAAAAGTGCAGCGGCCGGTCGGGACCGAGGGTTTGCACGAGCCATCCGCACATGCGCTTGATCATCTCAAGATCGTCCGTGTAGGTGGGCACGACGAGATTGATGACCTCGAACCACACGCCGAGCTCGTGGTAGGTTTTGAGCGTGTCGAGGATCGGCTGCAGCTTGCCGGAATTCAGCCGGTGGTAGACGTCGTCGCTGAATCCCTTGAGGTCCACGTGCGCGGCATCCACATACTGGGCCAGGTCGCGGAGCGGCCGGTTTTCGATGGAGCCGCAGGTCACGATGATGTTCTTTAGCCGGTGTTCGCGGGCGAGTTTGCAGGTGTCGTAGGCGTATTCGTAGTAGGCGGTCGGCTCGGAATAGGTGTAGGAGATCGACGGGCACCGCAACGCCCCTGCGACCGCCACGACATCGTCGGGAAACAGGCTGAGACGGCCGAGTTCGTCGCGCGTGAGCGTGGCGGGCAGCGGCGGGCGCAGGCGCAGGGCGGGACCGTGCGGATCCTTGGTCTCCTCCGGTTTCTTCTGCGAGATCTCCCAGTTCTGGCANNCAGCGGAAGACGCAGCCCGACGTGGCCAGGGAAAAGGTCGGGCTCCCGGGAAGAAAATGAAACAGCGGTTTCTTTTCGACCGGATCGACATGGAACGTGCACGGATTGCCGTACACCATCGTGTAGAGCGTGCCGTCGTGGTTAACCTTGTTGCGGCAGTGGCTCCGGTCGCCCGGCGAGAGCAGACAGTTGTTCGGGCAGACCTTGCACTGAACGTTGCGGTCCAGCTTGAGGTAGTGCGAGGCCTCCTTCACCCAGCCGCGCTGGCGCCAAAGCTCCCAGAGCTCGCTGTCGGGCGCGTCTCCCTTGAAAATGTCGGCCGGCGCCTCGGAGGCACCGAGACCGAACAGGCCGTCGAGCCACCCGCCGGAGCAGCGTAGGCCGAGCGCAGCAAAGCCCGCCGCGCCGCACGTGAGCGCCCGGCGGCGGGTCATCCAGCCCGGCCGGGCGGTCGGTGTCCGTTCGGGGGGATCACTAGGAAGCATTTCCTGGCCGGTGGCCTTCACGGTGTCTCGGGGATTTCCGAAAACCCTGTCGCACTGGCCGGTGGAGGGCGCTGCTCCGTCAGCGCCGCGCGGGCATTTGGTAGCGACAGCGCGCCGCCCTCCAAGTTCCGAGGATTCCCGGATCGCCTCTCGACTGAAACGCGCAGGGTTCACGGGGTCGAACGCGGCTTGATCCACCCCCATCGGAGGAAAGCCAGATAGACGGATGGAATCACGTGGATGACCACGAGCAGGCCGAGTGGCAGGTGCATGAGCTTGTGGAGGGTCAGTGCAGTCTTTTCGTCGGCGAGCACGCTGAGCCCGTAACGTCCGCTCATTGAATAGCCGGTCAGGAAAAAGGCCAGCACCACCGGGAGCAGCAGCCAGCCCGTCCAGCGGACGAGCTTGAGGCAGATGAAAGCGAGGGTGTTCATGCGGGAGGCGCCGATCTCCATGCTAATGCCGCCGCCGCGAGGTTCAATCCTGCGGTGAGCAAGCAGACCGCGGTCACCCCGACAAGTGGAATCAGCAGGGCGCTCACCAATAGCGCACCCAGCGAGGCCCCGGCGAGGTCCGCAGTGTAAAGTCGGGCCGCCGCGGTCGCCGCCCCGCCGGGCTCAATCGCGCCGGCCAGCGGGAACTGCCAGCCGGCGAGCGCGGCGAGAAGAAACGTGCACAGCAGGATGACGCCCTGCCCAACGGGCGCGCTGACGCGCCCAAGGTGCGGCAGGATGAAGGGTAGCAATGCGGCCAACCCGGCAATGGCGACGGACAGGATCGCGACGAAGCGGCAGGGCGGAAGGGGTCCGGCGACCCGGCCACCCGATCTGTTCCGATTTGCCCGCCACGCGCCGACCGCCAAGCCCGCCATGAATACGGTCACCACCAGGCCGACCTGCTGGTAGAGCGATCCGTAGAGCGCCTGAAATGCCAGCAACAGGACGATCTCGATTGCCATGGCCGCGAAACCCGCCGCGAAGACCGCCCGCGGCACGGCGCGCAGCCGGTAGAGATAGGCGGTCAAGAGAACCAGCAGGATCCCGCCCAGCAGGCTCGTCCGCTCAGTGAACTGGCTGAGCCAGTGCCGCAAATGATAATAGTAGAGCGCCGGGGCGAAGTCGGTGTTGATCTTGGCGGGTTGCGTCACCGCGCGGTCAAGATCAGCCCGCCGGTCGGGAGCAAGCGTGGCGTCGAGGTAGTGCCGGTTGACCAGTTTCGTGGACAGTCCGCGCTGTTCGAGCCGCGCGGCGATGTCGAGCGTGAGTGGACCGTCCGAGGCGAGGAAATAGACCCGTCCCCCGGGGATCATGCGCACGTTGGCAAAGGACTGCCGCAGTGTGCGGTGAGCCGAGGCGAGCAACTGCGCGAGTTCAGGGCTGACGTAGTTCTCGTAACGGCCGAGTGCGAACGAAACCACGCCGCCGAGGCTCAGGATACGCCGGACCTCGGCATAAAACCCCGCGGTATAGTAGCGGTTGAGCTGCGCGGTGGACGGATCGGGCAGATCGATGATCACCACATCAAAGCGCTCGCCGGTCTGTTGCACAAAGCGCCGGCCGTCGGTGGTGATCACCCGGATCTGCGGACTGGCGAGGTTCAGCGGCAGGAGCTGGCGCCCGGCTGCGATGATCATCGGGTCGATCTCCACGTAGACCACCTCGTTCACCCCGTAGCGGAGAATTTCGCGCGCGGTGCCAGACACCCCGCCTGAAATGAGCAGGACTTTGTGTGCGTCCGGGCGCTGGCTCATCGCGTAGTGGACGGTCTCCTCGAGCTGATCGATGTTGGGCGCAGAAAGCAGCGGAACTCCGTTTTCAAAGAACGTGAGCTGGCCCGAGTCGTCCGCGACGACGAGCCGGCCGTACGGGGAGTTGGCGCGGAACACGATGGGCTCTCCCCAATGCTGGACGGCGGTGGTGATGGCGTCGGCGTTGATCAGGGCGACGTGGGTGCCCAGCCCGGCGGCCACTGTGAGCGTGGACGCCAGCAGCAGCCAGCGGTGGAAATGCCAGGCCAGCACGGCCGCCAGCAGCAGACTCAAGGCCGCGGGAAAACACAGCAGCGCGAAGTGATCGAACCACGGCAGGAGCACGAAACTGAAGAGAATGCCGCCGCCGATGCTGCCGAGGCTGTCGGCAAGGTAGACCCGGCCAATGGCCGTTGAATCTGCGCCCCGGGCCAGGACGGCACAGGCCAGCGTGAGGAAGGCCCCGGCCACGAGGCAGAAGGGCAGGAGCGCCGCCATGCTGGCAAGCACGGTCCCGGTGACACCCGCGGTCGCACCGCGGACAAAGACGACGTCGCGCAGGACGCGCACGGCGACTACCTGCATGAGCGGCAGCACGGCGATGCAGATCAGACCGACGACCAGAAAATCAATTGGAGCGGAGACGTCCCCGCCGCCAGCACGCGACGAAAGCGTTGCGTCCCTAACAGCGGTTTTCGCGGTGGTGCTGGTTTCATTCCGATGATCTGTCGGTGCGAGGATGCGCCCGAGCCAGGTGCCGGCGGCGGTCAGCAGAAGCCAGCTTCCCAGGCTGATGCCAAACACCAGTTCATTGCCGGAGAAGGCAGCGAGGAGCTCGCGCATGAGCGCGAGCTGGGTCATTACAGCCGACACACCGAGTGTGCCAACGGCTAGCAGCAGGAGCCGGCGGGTCTGGTCAGGCACGGGCGCCGATTGGTCGGTCATGGGAGGAATCTATTCAACCATTGACCCGGTTGGCATGGGTAGGGGCGCGATCTTGTCGCGCCCTCAGAGACGGGCGCAGCAAGCCTGCGCCCCTACGATTTGATGGAATTGACGAGAACAGGGAAGGAGCCATGCCTCATCATCTGCGATTAGCTTCAATTGGCGGATCCCACCTCCGACTCCTTGAAGGATTCGACGTGGTAAATGTAGACGGTGGCACCTGGCTGGCGCCACGCGTCGGGTTCGCAACCGGCCTTCTCGGCCAGGTGGTT
>PMBT01000113.1:174-11510 GCA_003153035.1 Opitutia bacterium | reverse complement strand
ACCTTCGATTTCTTCGATACCGCGCCTCCGGTGCTCACGAAGGTGTCGGGCGGACCCAACAAGAACCAGGTGACGCTCATTTTCTCCAAGACGCTCAAACCCGAGACGGTGACCCCCGTCAGCCATTACTCGGTGACCACGAGCGACGGGGCGGATATTCGCATCCGGCAGGCCAGCCTCGATCCGACTGACAAGGACGGCACGCGCATCATCCTCGAGGCGGAAAAGGATTTCAGCGACGGCCTGCCCTATCGCATCGCGAGCATCTCGGGGGTGAAGGACACGAAGAAGCAGGGCAATTTCGTCGAGCTCCCGCCCAAGGGGTTTGACTTCGAATTCGCGGACATCATGCCGCCGCAGATTCTCAGCGTCGCCGGAAGCGCGGGTCGACTGGAGATCACGCTCACGTTCAGCAAGCCCGTCAACAAGGACGCTGGCATCGCCGAAAACGTCAGCAACTACACGGTCACCGCGCCCGACAAATCACACCTCGCACTCGTCCCGGGCTCCGCCCGCTTCAACGAGCAGGGCAACGTGCTGACACTCCGCTTCGCCGACTCCGACCGGCTGGCGGCTGGCCGCTACCAGATCGCCGCCAAGAACGTCCGCGACGCCAAGGGCAATGTCATCGATGAAACTCCCGTTCAATTTGAGTTCTCCGACATGGGCGATCGTTCGCCGCTGACCATCACCGCGGCTGGCAAAGTGATCGGCAACCAGCTCAAGATCGAGTTCAATCGCGTGCTGCAGCGCGCCGACGCCAACGATCGGACGAGATTTCAGCTTTACGACGATCGACAGCGGCCCCTGCGTGATCTCACCATTGCGCAAGCTCAGCGCGTGCCAGAAGATCCCACGCAGGTACTGTTGACGTTCTCCAAGGATCCGTCGCCCGGCACCCTTGTGGTGGTCTCGGCTGCTGACGTCACCGACATATTTGGCACCAAACAGGAACAGCCGGTGCGCCTGGCGAGGCCTGTCGCTGTTGTCGGCGTGCCCATGGCCACTTCCGCTCAAGTGCTTGAGTGGATTGGGCGCCCGATGCTTAAGGACAATACCGTCACCCTTACCATCAAGGAAGAAGTGGCCCGACCGACGGCGATGAATCTGGCCAACTACGACTTTGGGCCCGATCCGGTGCAGGTCGACCGCGTGAGCAATGTCCGCGTTGAGACTAATCCCAAGTCCGGTACCCGCCACACCATCATCACACTCGTTCTCCGCTCACCCCTGCTCTCGCCCGCGGGCGTCAAGCTCGCCGTGCACGACCTCGAAGCCGAGGGCCTTTCTTTCCTTGGCCCGCAGAACCTGGAGGCCATCGAGCTCGCAGCCGCCCCGTAACCGCGCCGGCGGGGCCGCAATCTCGCTGCGCCTGATGCGTTGTATCTGACGTCCTCATCTTGCTGCGGTTGGGGTGCGTGCCCTGACGCTCCCCTTGGCCTCTCGCTTTGCCTGTTCAAGGTTCATCCCCGACGCGCCCGTCCCTGGCGATTTCCTTGACCCGCCTCCAATTCGCGTCAGCGAGTTTCAAATGAACGCCGCGTTCCCCGGCGGATGAGGTTCGGCTTTCGAGGAGGAGTTCCGCCAAATCCGCCAGCAAATACCCGCCCAACCACCGCGTGATTCGCCTGACGCAAGGCGCCACCGAATGATTCAGAAGGACGCGGTTGCCCTCTGTTTCTCCTTCAGGTCATCCCAGATTCCTTGTCCAAGTAACGCCCCAAAAACCATCTCGCGTTGGCGTCGTGGCTGACTACTTCGGCATCAGGAAGCACATCCCGCAACCACTTCTTGAATGGAGTGCGTCATGGCCGTTGGATTCTGGTCACCTAATCTTTTCGTAGGTGATTTCTTTTCTGTCCAAATAGATCAAAGCAATCTCTCCCTGCCTCACTTCGACTACTCCAAAAGAAATTGTTATACGCGGAGGCACATTGGCAGGCCTATCGGCAGATACATCGAGCCGATATTCTCCTTCCGTAAGGTCGCTGGAAGTCCATGACATATCTCCGAGTGCTCCAGAAAAAGACCCCACTTCCCGCCCATCCAGCAATATGTGATTTATCCCTCTCGTCCGTCCCCATAAAGGAACCAATGCGGTGGGACCTAGGACATTGACTGCCGTAAGCACCGAGCGGCCGGTGGTATTCCAAGCAACTTTAATCCTACCAGGTGGCAGGGCGGCGAGCTGTACATTCCACGCCTCACGTTGATTGGCCTTTAGTGTGATGTTCCGCTCCGCCTTGGCATACCCGCGCGCTTTGATCTCGATTTTAACGTTCCTCCATAAAGGAAGCTCAAAATCGTTCGCCCGAGTGGGATAAAAAGCCACTGCGTTGCCATCGATCTTGGAGGTGCACGGCACTGGGGGATTCACTGTAATGATGAGATGTGCCGGTTTGGGGATGGGATCCGCCATCATGTCCAATCTATCACCATCGGCGATTTCGAGCATCTGAGTCCAATCTCTAAAATCAGGGTGGTGAACTGTCAGCGTATGGCGCCCGGGTTTGATGCCAGCGAGAGTCGTGACCGCCGGATCGAAACGAACGTCGCGCAACGGTGTTCCATCAAGCAGCAAGGCTGGCGGCGCAGCATCGGTCCAAAAGTCGGGATGGGCAAAGCGAAGTCTAATCGCACCCGACAACGGGATCAGCGGACCCGCATTTACCGTAACCTCATAATCACGCGTGAGCCGCACGATTTGTTCCCAGCGACGGTAGCCGGGCATTTTGATTTGCACCGCCAAATCCACGCCAGCCGGACATTCTCGGATCGATAATGGGGTCTTTCCGGCCAACCCCTCGTTGATCCAAACCTCTGCCCCTGCCGGATCGGATACCACCTGCATCCGCCCTGCGGGAAACTCGGCGAACGCGAGGGCCGATTCATTCTTGCTGATGTCGACGCTCCGGCTCTGTTGAGGCCATCCACTCCGTTTGAATATAACCCCATAACGCCCCGCCGGCAGCTCCATTCTTGGTGTGGGCGTTTTGCCGGCGCCGAGGATGATGCCTTTTGCGTCGCGCAGCTCCCACGCCACACCAACAAGGCTTGTTTCCAACGACAGCATCCCTCCGGCCAAATCACCCAGCAGTTGAATCGCCTCGTTTCGTTTGATTTCCACCTGAGCACGACTTTCCGGCCATCGCTCGCGAGAGAACACCACTTCGTAATGTCCCGTCGGCAACTTGAGTTCCTGGGCTCCCTGTCCCTTCTCGACGGTTTCGGCGCCTCTCACCTGCCAGGCCACCACCAAAGGCTCCGTGACAATTCGGAGCGTTCCCGTCGAGCGAACCAGCCGCGCGTCCAGCTCCGAAAACCGATTCTCCTCCACCACGACTTCGCCCACCCGGTCCTCGTAATCGTCCAACCGGGCGATCACCGGATAGCGCCCGAGCGGCACCTCCTTGAGGGTGATCGGACTTTTGCCGTGTTCTAATGAGCCGATCAACACCTCCGCGCCCGCCGGCTCAGTGCGCACGATGATCCCGCCGCGGGCGTTGGCCAAATGAATCCGCTCCCGTTCCGCCGCAATTAGACCGCGCTGCTTGTCGAATGCGGAGCGAACCTCCCTCGCTCGTTCTGGTGCGGCGGCGCGGGCATAGGGCTCGAGCCTCTCCTGCACGGCGGTCATCTCGTTGTCTGACGCCGTCAAAGCCAAACCAGTCACCCAGCCCAAGGCTTCGCGGTGCGCCTGCTCCGCCGCGACGGCGGGCACATGCCAGCCGAAATACCACCACGCGCCAAGGCCCAGGAGTACAACTGCGGCCAGCGCGGCGACGACTGGAATTTTTGATTTATGGCTGGAGACTTTCGATTCGGATTCGGGGATCCGGTGCGAATCTCGTTCGGCCGCGGATTGAAGCGCGACAGGAATAATGGGGCGCTGCTTCGTGTCCTTCGGATCTTGGGTGGTTTCTTCCAAGCTCAGGCGCTCAGCAACGGTCCGAATCTTGGCGGGCCGTGCCGCCGCTTCTTTCGACAGACAGTCAGCGACCGTCTGCTCCCACGCTGGGGGAATCGATTGTCCCGCCACCCCCAATTCTGCCCGGCGCTCCATCATCCGGGGTGGTGTCTTGGACTGCACCTGAAGAGGGATCTTTCCGGTATGGAATGGTGGTTTGCCGGTGAGGAGTTCGTAGAGCGCTGCACCGAGCGAGTAAATGTCGTCGGCTGGCGTTGGTTTCTCACCCAACATCTGCTGCGGGCTCATGTAGGCGGGCGTGCCGCTCGTGCTGGCTATGCGGCTCACCCGCGTCGCCGAGTCAGCGATGGTGGCCGATATGCCGAAGTCCGTGATCTTCAACTCACCCTTCGAACTGATGATCAGATTCGCGGGTTTGAGATCACGATGAACGACCTTCGCCTTCTCATGGGCGTAGGAGAGTGCCTGACAAAGGCTCCGCACCCAATCCTTGATCTGATCAACCTCGAAATGCCCGTTCGGCTGTTCGAGTTTCAGCGCACCGAGCGACTTGCCATCGACATATTCCATCGCAATGGCCGCAAAGCGCTCGTCCTGCACAAGGTCGTAAATGCGGACGATATTGGGGTGCGTAAGGTCCAAGGCGCGACGGGTCTCGCGTTTGAGGTCGCCGACGGCTTCCGCATCTGCCGTCACCAACTCTGGCAAGAACTTGAGCGCCACCGTCCGCTCCAGCTTCTCGTCACGCGCCCGCCACACCACCCCCATCCCGCCCCGGCCAGCGAGCGCCTCGAGCGTGAAACGCCCAAACACCCGCTGGCCCACCGCCAGACCCGCCCGGGTCTGATAGTCGTCGGGAACACCCCGCCGCGTCGGATCCTCGTCGCTGGCCATGTTCCCGACAACTAGCTGGAGCACGCCGCATCTTCAATGGAAAATTCCCGGTGCCTTGCCTCCGACTCGGTGCGGCGGGCCCTCGCCCGGGGTTTCTCTCGTCGTGGGTCAGCGTGCTTGCACGTCTGACCGACCCGGCCCTGGCCGAGGGGCACGTGCCTCGTCTTCGCCAGCGCGCTGGCTGTCCGCCTGAACAACCAGTGCAGCAGCGTGGAGCACACTTTGCTACCGGATGCTGCCGTTCGCTCCCAAATGCTGCCATTTACAGCTACTTTTCCCCCGCAATGTATTGGCGCCGGTTCGATTCCGACCTGCGTTTCCAGAGCTAAGAACGGCTAGTGTAGCAGAAGTGTGGAGCCACGATGGGATCAGTGCCGACGCCCGCCCGCAGTACCCCCTCCTGCCCGGAACGTGGTAGTGAGCAGGGCCAGGTCGGCGACAATTCAAACCTCACCGCCGGAGCCGGAGAGAAGCCTCGGCAGGGACATCGCATCGCCCTTCGGTCCACCACGCGGGCGCCCGGTTTCAAGGCGATCCCGCGTCGAGAATCCGTCCGGTCGTCGGGTATCAAAGCTGCAATGTTCTTCCCAAAGGTAATCGGTCGCGCCAGAGTGCCGGTTCCGTTCATGAGCGAATTGATTCAAGATCTGAGATTCGGAATCCGGACGCTATTCAAGAGTCCGGGGTTCGTGATCGTCGCCGTCGCCACTCTAGCGATCGGCATCGGTGCTAACGCTGCGATATTCTGTTATGTGGACGGAATCCTCCTGCGGCCTTCACCCTACGCGGATGTCGCCCGGATGGTGCGGGTCCTCGAGAAGCCGCCCCAAGGCGGTCGGAACGGTATCTCGACCCTGAACTACCTCGATTGGGAGAAGCAGAACACGGTCTTCGATTTCATGACCGCGCAGGTTTGGGGCACCGTATCCCTGACCGGAGTCGAAAATCCTGAGCAGGTGTACAGCGAACAGGTGTCCTTGCATTTCTTCGACGTGTTCAAAGAGGCGCCCGCTTTGGGCCGGGTATTTGCCTCGGGCGAGGACCAGGTCGGCCGGAATCACGTCGCGGTGATCAGCCATAAGTTCTGGATTTCCCGGTACGGAGGCGATCCCGGCGCGGTGGGCCGCACGATCTCGCTCGATGGCGAGCCGTACACGGTGATCGGCGTCATGCCGGCCCGTATTTTTGACCGGACGGAGACCAAGATCTGGCGGCCGCTGGCCTTCGCGCCCGAGAACATGACCCGCGATTTTCACTGGTTCGGTGCCTGGGCCCTGCTCAAGCCCGGCGTCACGTTGGAACAGGCGCGGGTGCAAATGGACACTCTCGCAGCGCGGATCGCGCACGACTACCCCAAATCGAACAAGGGCTGGGGCGTGGGCATTGATGCCTTCAGCGAGGTGCTCGTTAATCCCGAAGTGAGGCAGTCCCTCTACGTTCTCATGGGCGCCGTGGGAATGGTGCTGCTGATCGCCTGCGCGAACCTGGCCAATCTGAGCCTGGCCCGGGGCATTTCCCGGGAGCGGGAGGTGGCGATACGAGCCGCCTTGGGAGCGGGACGCTGGCGACTCATGCGCCAGTTTCTGACTGAGAGCCTCGTGCTCTCCCTGATCGGCGGCGCCCTCGGTCTCTTGGTCGCCTACGGCGGCCTGGCCGCGCTCAAGCGCGGCATCCCTCCGGGAATCATCCCGCCGAACGTCTATATTGCGATGGACGCCCGGGTCCTCCTGTTCGTCCTGGGCGTTTCGGTCCTGACCGGTGTCGTGTTTGGAGTCTTCCCCGCCCTAAAGGCGACCCGACCGGATCTGACGACCGCGATCAAGCAAGGCGGCCCTGGAGCAAGCTCGGGCCTGGCCCGCCAGCGACTGAGGGGCGCCCTAGTCGTGGCCGAGGTCGCCCTCGCCTTTGTGCTACTGACGGGTGCCGGATTGCTGATCCGCAGTTTCTTCAAGATGCAGGCGGTCGATACCGGGTTCGAAGCCACAAACGTGATCACTGCGTACCTGCCGATCTCCGGCAAGCGCTTCCCTACGGCCGACGAATTCAGGATCTACCTGCGGCGCATCGCCGATCGAATCGGCGCGCTGCCCGGCGTGCGCGACGTGGCGCTCACCTCGGCCCTCCCGATGCAGGGCTGGGGCTATGGCATGCCGTTCCAAGTCGTCGGCGCGAACGTGGTCGACCCAGCCAACCGCCCCGCGTGTTTCTTCAAGATGGTAAGCTCCCCGTATTTCCGGACCCTGGGAATCCGGCTCCAGCGCGGGAGGTTCCTCGACGAGCATGACGTCAAGGGCGCCCTGCCGGTCGCCGTGATCAACGAGACCATGGCCAAGAAGTATTTCCCGAATGAGGATCCGATCGGCAGGCGGATCCTGGTCGAGGAGATCGCCTTCGCGAAGACGGCCCTCGGCCCCGAGATCCCGTGGGAAGTCGTCGGTGTGATCGCCGACGAAAAAGTCGGCGGACTCGGCTCGAACAACGATTACAGTCCCGGGATGTATGTGACCGCCGACCAGAGCACCCAGACGGGACAGGCGCTGGTCGTCCGCGGAGTTGTGGAGTCGAGCTCCATCCAGCGCCTGATCCAGAAGGCGATCCACGAAATCGACCCGGATCAGGTCGTCACGGACATCAAGACCCTGGAGCAGATCAAGTCCGAATCGGTGGGGGCCGACCGGTTCCGCTCGATCCTCTTGAGCATATTTGCCGGCGTGGCCCTCGTGCTCTCCGGCATCGGCCTCTATGGCGTCATCTCCTACTCCGTGGTGCAACGCACGCGGGAGATCGGTATCCGCGGGGCGCTCGGCGCCAACGCCGCGAATATTCTCGGCCTCATTCTGCGCTCCGGGATCACGCTGACCGCCATCGGGCTTGTCTTGGGAATCGCCGGCGCCTTCGGTCTGACACGGTTCCTGTCATCCATGCTGTACGGCGTCGGGGACTACGACCCCGTTACGCTGTCGGCGGTTGCGACTGCCCTGTCACTGATGGCCCTGCTTGCTTGCTATATCCCGGCCCGGCGCGCGACCAAGGTGAATCCGATCGTCGCGTTGCGAACGGAGTAACCGCAAAACAGAAATCAGGTTTGAGTCGGAGCTTAAGTTGAGGCCCTGACTTCGCACCCCCGATTCCCGCCCTCCCCACCGCCGCTGCTGTTAAACTCTTCAGTTTTCAAACGCCCTGAAGGTTTCCGGGTTACCTTGATTTCCTCATGTTGTGCGTAGTTTCACTCCCTGTCGTTTCCCGCCGAATTTGGAGGGGGTAACTGCGCGGTTACTTGTTACGAAGTGGTGTAAGAGCGAGCCCAAATTGAGTCCGACTGTGGTATCCATGGTACGCGATCACGCCGGTGGGAACGGAGCCGGCGGCGGCCACTGCAGGCAGTTGTTACCCGGAGACTCGTTTTCTCAGTCGGCCGATACACCCGCCGATGGTCAGCAAGCCGATTATGCCGATAACAATGAGGGCCTCAGGGACAACGGGCCGCCTCGGATCCGATCTCGATTGCATCAGGATTATTACCGGAATCACCAGATACCAGAGTCCAACCACGATGCCCAGCACCGGCACCCAGCGCGGGGTCGCCGGCCCCCATATCCCCATGGACCAGCCAATCAGGTAGGGCAGAATCAGCACACCCCACCACATAGATCGTCCAGTATTGCCTCCAAAGCCTCCGACCATGCTGAACCCCCACAGCGCACCCACCCCGATTGCAATCAGAACGAAAACCCACACCCGGTAGGCAATCAACCGGCGTTCGCTTTGGCCAAGGAAGGTGCCGAGCGCGACCAACCCGCTGCCTGGCAGGATGACGAGCGATCCCTCCATGGGGTCAATGGCTCCTATCAGCATGGCGATACTTCCGGCGATGATCAGAATACGTGCCCAGAGATTACGTGCGTTCATAAACCGCCTCCTAGATTGTTACTTGATGAGAGTTGGTCGGCTTTGTCTTACCGCGAGCATACTCCATCCAGCAGCCGGGGTGTTAATCGATAAAACGGATACCGGGCATTGAGCGCACCAATGGCTCCTCCGCACTCTCTTTCCATTGACCGCTTCGGTACTGTCCTTGGCCATGCCCGTGCCAATTCCCGTCTCTGGCATCTGGCTGGTAACGCGGGAAGATTGTAGCGGCAGTTCTGTTCCAGGGGCGATGTCCGGTGAGGTTCTCCAGTGTGGTGGAGCAGATCCATTGAATGATGGCTGCCGCACCCCATACCCCTCATCCTCTCAACCCGGGAAAGGGGGCGCAATGCGCACGGTTTCGTGTGCGTTTTCTGGGAACACCTTCTTCCCCGAAAACCAAGACTCGCCGCGCTCGGCACCCATTCCCGGTTGCGTCAGGACGGCGGAAACGCTAGCTTTCCGACAACGTGCCTCACCGGCCATTTCCGACCTCTGCCGAACCACCGACTGACCCCGGGACGGGCCGGGCCGGTTGGTGCGCCGTGCGGGTTGCCTGCGTGTTTCTCTTCGCGGCGGCACCGGCCTTCCCGGCAGGATTGCTTGGATGGCTGTTTCACCGCGACGTGCAGGTGATCACCTCGACCGATTCCACCCCGTTGGGCCTGCTGCTGCGCATACCATCGCCGTCCGCTCCGGTCTATTACAAGGCGCTGAACATCGGCTACCGCGACTTCGGCGCTGCGATAGGTGGCGACAAGCGGCCCGCGCCGGAGGAGATGATCCGGACCATCGTGCAGGTGCTGGCGACGGTGGGCTATCTGCCAGCGGATGCCCAGCATCGACCGACCCAGTGGATTGTTTTCACCTGGGGGACGCTTTACCCCAAAATCCTGCCCAAGTGGGATCCCCAGATGCCCGACGCCAACGTCCAGATTAACCGTACGCAAATGCTGCGGTTTCTCGGCGGCGAAAAGCTCGGCTTGGTCTCCCAGCACCCCGATGACTTCGAGGTGGAGTCGCTGCTTCGCTACCAGTCCCGGTTCGCGTTCGATTCCAGCACAAAGGCGATCTGGGGCGTTGTGGGGGGCGATCTCTACATGGTGGCGCTGGCCGGCTACGAATATTTCGAGACGGAGCCCAAGCATCCGAAGCTGCTTTGGAAGACAAAGATTAGCTGCCCGGCGACCGGGCTTGTGATGGCGGACACGCTGCCGATGATGGTCGTGATTGCAGCGCCGTTTATCGGACGCGCGACGAGCCTTCCAGTCTGGGTGAACGCAGCCGACAAGCTCAAGCCTCGCGTCCGATTGGGCAATCCCAAGGTCGAGGAGTACCTCGGGTCGGGCGAGCTGCGGGTTTACGACCAGAACGCCGCGCCGGCCAAGGGCGAGCGCAGCGGCAAGTAGGTTCCCGGCGACAAGCGTGCCGTGGTGACGTTCCCCACCTCTGAGCAATCTGTGCGATGATTGGCGATCGAGCGGGTAATCGCCTGTCGTATCCACCGCGTGGTGTCAATTGCCTCATTCTCCTTTGCGAACGTTCCACGCCAACCAAAAACCGACCCTACCTCGTGCCCGTTTCTCCATCATAGGCCTCCACCCCCCCTGCTTCCGCGTGAGATCAGCATTGAAAGACCGGGCGGCCCGCTCCTAGTTTCCACATTCCCTTATGAATCATTCCACATTCCTCTGTCGTGTGGTCGGCGCTCTGGTGCTGGCCACGACCTCCATGACCCTCCGCGCGGCTGACAGCCCACCCGTGCAAGACATCCGCATCATCCTCCACACCAGCAAAGGCGATATCGAAGCCACGCTCTTCGCGAGCAAAGTTCCGATGACCGTCGCCAATTATCTCAACCTCGCCCGGCAGGGCTTCTACGATGGCCTCACCTTCCATCGCGTCATCGCGAATTTCATGATCCAGGGCGGCGACCCGACTGGAACCGGGCGGGGCGGGCCCGGCTACAAATTCGCCGACGAATTCGACGACTCCCTCCGGCACTCCAAGCCCGGCATCTTCTCCATGGCCAACGCCGGTCCAAACACCAACGGCAGCCAGTTCTTCATCACCCACGTTCCCACGCCGCATCTCGACGGCAAGCATAGCGTCTTCGGCGAAGTGACCAAGGGCCAGGACATGGTCAACCAGATCACCAAAGGCGACACGATCCTCCGGATCGAAATCCTCGACCCCACCGACGCTCTCTTCCAGGCACAAGCCTCCAATATCGAGCGGTGGAACGCGGTACTGAAAAACAGGCGCCCGCCAGCTCCAGTCGATCAACCTAAATAGGGTACAGAATCAAGCGGGAGTCGAATCGCGGCAGAGCCAGCAGCGTTTACCGTGGCGGCCGGTAACCCGACCTGCCGGCCTGCCGCATCGCCTTGAGGCCTTCCTCAAACGTCAGCAGCGGGGTGGTCTTGCCCGAACCGACAGCGCCGCCGGCGGCCACGGCGACCGCAAAGGCGGCGGCACTGACCTGATTGGGCAGCCGGCAGATGATGACGTAATCGTATTCCCCGAAGGTGAGCCAGCCGCCTTCGACACTGCCGCCCAGTTTTTTCACCGCGCCTTGGATCGCCTTGAGGCGGTGCTGGGGTTT
>PMBT01000113.1:0-127 GCA_003153035.1 Opitutia bacterium | reverse complement strand
CAGGATGGATTTAGCGAACTGCATTTGCGCTGGCGAAATGCCGCGCGCGCAAAAAGCACGTCACCTGCACACACCGCCGCATAGCCGTATTGCGCCGCGTCCGCCTCCTGGAACGTTTTCGCCCAGA
>PMBT01000001.1 GCA_003153035.1 Opitutia bacterium | reverse complement strand
GAGCCTTCTTCAAGATGCGGCATAATATCGTCAATTAATCACAGGCCATTGAGGAAATTGAGCAGACGATCTCCGGGGCGATAACGGCCCGGCGGGGTCTGCACGGAGCGAGTTTTGGCGAGGATTGCTTCTTTCAGCGCGAGATTTGCGTGCAAGTAGGGTTCGGTTGATTCTATCGATTCGTGGCCCAGCCAGATGGCGATCAGGGCTCGATCCACACCGGCTTGGAGTAATTCCATTGCGGCGGTATGCCTTAGCACATGAAGTGTAACTCGTTTCTTGGACAGAGAGGGACACACCTTCTGTGCGGTCGCCACGTTGCGGGCGACCAGATGTTGAGCGGCGTCGGCGCTCAGGCGCCCCCCGCGTGCGCTGGGGAATAGAAACTGAGCGTTGTCTTGGCCTTCTTGTTTGATCCATGCAGCTACGACCGCTGCCGTCGACTTCGTAAGAGGTGTCGCTCGCTGTTTTCGTCCTTTACCCAGGCAACGGACGTGTGCGCCAGTGCCAATCGATACGTCTTGCTGTCGCAGGCCAGTCAACTCGGATAAACGCAGGCCAGTCTGCACGGCCACCAGTAGGAAGGCGTGATCCCGTTGTCCGATCCAGGTGCATCGATCAGGCGCCGCTAAGAGCGCCTCGATCTCGGGCCGAACCAGAAAGTCGATCAGGGGACGGGTGTGCCGCTTGCGCGGGATGGCCAACACGCGCTGGATCAGCGCGGAATGTTCGGGCACTTCCAGCGAGGCGTAGCGGAAGAACGAACGAATCGCCGCCAGTCGCAGGTTACGGCTGCGGGCACAGTTGGTGCGTTGGCTTTCCAACTCGTTCAGGAATGAGCCCACCAATGGTGTGGTGAGGTCTGCGAACGTGAGCTTGGAGGGCACACGCCCCGACTGCTTGTGGATGAAATTCAGCAGGAGCCGAAACGTGTCTCGGTAAGAGGCAATGGTATGCGGGCTGGCGTGGCGCTGGGCGATCAGCCGCTGAGTGAAGAAACCTTCCAGCAGGGGGGCCAGATTGGGGAAAGGATTCATTGGACTCCTTTCCATCGCCTTTCCAGGAGGTCGCCAGCCGCCGCCATGAGCTCGGGAGTGCAGCGTAAATACCAGTAGGTGCCGGTAACGTCGGTATGTCCGAGGTAGGTCGAGAGCACGGGCAGCAAGCGCTCCACTTTCTCGCCAGCGCGATACCATCGCAGCAAGGTTTCAATCGCGAAGCGGTGGCGCAGATGGTGCAGGCGCGGGCCGCGACAAGCGTCCGGCGCCCGCAGGCCGATTTGGCGCGAGATGGCGATGAACACTCTATAGACATGACTGTAGTACAGACGGGTCCCGCGGCTGGACACAAAGAAGTGTGAGAGCTGCGGACGCGATTGCAGCTGTGAGAAAAAGCGGTCGCGATGCCGCACAAACGTCCTCAGAGCCTTGAGCGTAGAGCCGTGCAACGGAACCAGACGCGACTTGCCGAACTTCGTGTTCCGGATCGTGAGAATGCCTTCGATCCAATCGATGTCACCGGGTCGAAGGTTGAGGACCTCTCCAATGCGCATTCCACTCACCGTCAGCAAACCGAAGATGCAGTAGAAGGTCCACCCTTGGAACCGGCCCCACCAAGGACCGGGGAATCGCTTCCAGGAGGGATAGACTTTAGCCCCTTCCATGAGCTGTGTGATTTCGGTTGCGGAATAGAGATAGGGGGGCGTGGGGCGGTACGGGGCGGACAATAATTCCAGGGGCGGAACTTCCGTCGCCGGATCGTTGACGCGGTGGTAACGGGCGAAGCCGCGCACCACCGCCAGGCGGCGAGCCTTGGTACCGGCAGTCCAATGCGGCGCTTGCGTAGCGAACTCCAACGCCAGTTTTGTGGTAATTCGGGACGTCTTCTTCGCCTGCAGGAACTCAAGAAATTGGCCCAAGCGGACTTCAGCGACACCCAGTTTGAAGCCCAGACCCCGTCGTAACCTGAGGTAATCGCGGACTGATTTGCGAAGCGGGTTCATCGCACACCTCCCGGCCAAGAGAGGGCCAACCGGCGCAATGCATCAAGATCCACTTTGGCATAGATGGCCGTAGTATTTGGATCCTGATGCCGAAGAACCTGACCGATCTCATCCAACGAAGCGCCTTGCCGAAGCATGGCGGTCGCCAGACTATGGCGAAAAAGGTGGGCCCCTTTCCGCACCGATTCCACGCCGGCCTTTTCTATGGCACTTCGAGTCAGGCAAGCAATGTTCGCCGAGGCCGATAGACGGCCATAGGGTGCGACCGAGCGGACAAAGACATTACGGCACAGGGATGAAGGTCGGCCATAACGTAGGTAACGTGCCAGCGCCCTCCCGACCTCCGTGGGCAGCGGCATGCGCGCCCAACCACGTCCCTTCTTGGATCGGATGGTGATTTGCGCATTTTCCCAGTCAAGGTCTTCGAGTTGGAGCGCAACTACCTCACCCGCACGAAGGCCGAGCCGGGCCAACAGGAGCAAGATGGCATAATTGCGCTGCCCAATAGGAGTCGTTTGCTCGCATCGATCGAGCACCTTTTGCACCGACTTGGCGGGAAGATGCTTGGGCAAGCCCGTCATTCTCCAGTGGGCCACCGCCGGTACCACCGACGCCAAATCCACCCGGATCGAACCTTGATAATGGAGAAAACGAAAGAACGACCGCAATGCAGTCACCACACTCTTGGTCTGCTGCGGGGTATGGGTGAGTGCGTTACGCTGAACATATCCAACCACATCGCGGGCCTGAATCCGGGAGGTTACTGCAGCCCCGACTCCAAAATGGTGGGTGACAAACCGCTCGATGTTCCGGCCGTAACTATCAACTGTCAAAGGTGAGAACCCGCGCTCTTCCACAAGGTGGCGCCGATAGCGGTCCGCCAGACGTTGCGCAGGCGTTCGTGGAGGGGCAACGGCTGGGGGAGTCACGCGTGCTGTACGCAGAACCGCCAGAAACGCCTCCAGAGCGGGAGCGGCGCTCTTCCTCTTTTGACCGCGTGTACGGCGACGCCAAAAGCGGTCAAGTGCCTCTTCGTTGAGATCCCCGAGATCGCGATCCGTCCGAGTGAGCCAACGGCTCAACTTGACCATGTGACGAAGTTGGTTTTGGATCGTCGTGGGAGGATAACCCCGTTCTTCCAAACGGGTGATGTAAGGTTGGACGTAAGGCCCCAAGAGGCTGGAGGTCAAACGTGTGATCGCGGTGAATTGAGTGGATGATATAGTCATGGCCGCCAATCATAGCAGCCGGGAGCTCAGGATTATGCCGCATCTTGAAGAAGGCTC
>PMBT01000155.1:25495-26975 GCA_003153035.1 Opitutia bacterium | reverse complement strand
GGGCTCATCGAGGGTGACATTCTTGGCGGTGAGCGTGAGCTGGCCGCCGCGCGGCATCGCATCGCGGGCATTGACGCACAGGTTGAGCAATACCTGGTACACTTGGGTCGGGTTGGCATGCAGCCGCCACAGATCCGGCGCAATCTCCATGCGCACCTGGATGCTCTTGGCAAACGTCCGGCCGATAAATCGTCCGAGTTCCTTGATGAGGCTCGCGAGATCCACGACTTCACGAGCACCGTCGAGGCCGCGGGAGAACGAGAGCATCTGCGCAACGAGACCAGCGCCGCGGTCGGCACTTGTCGCCACTACGTCAAGCAGCGCGCGGTTCTCCTCCGAACAGCCGCGCAACTTGAGCAGGTCGGCGGACATTACGATGGGTGCCAACACGTTGTTAAGATCGTGGGCGATGCCGCTGGCGAGCATGCCGATGCTGGCCACGCGCTGCGCATGCAGGAACTGATGGTGCAGCCGCACCTGCTCAGTGATGTCACGCCCCGTCGCAAGAATCTGGCGGACGGACACCCCAGCCGCGGCGTTTTTCTGTATGCGCTGAAACGTCCATTGGTACCAGGCTCCACCGCTCCCTGACACCAGCGTCTCATGCTGGCAGGTTTGCGGCTCGTGCGTGGCGTCAGCCCGCTCCAGGGCAACGCGGACTGCATCGCGCGCCTCCGGCGGGATCAGACCAACGAACGATGTTCCCGTGAGCGCATCCGCGGAACAGCCGTGGCCGCGCGCGAGCGCAGCATTGGCCCGGAGGATGCGGCCTCCTTCGTCGAGCGTACAAATCCAGTCGTTCATCGCGTCCAGAATCGCGTCCGGCAGCGTGCTGGACGCAATCGGGCGGGTCCGAGCGGCGGGGGTTTTCTGGAATAAACGCGCCAGTCGCCGCCATGATGTCGGCGGCGGAAAGCCTGACATCCTGCGGCCAGGGGCGCCCACTCGGTCGGATGCACCGACCAAGGGAAACTGGCTCGAGGAGGCAAAAAGTGGGGCGTTGTTCAAGAGAAAACGGTTTGCAGTAATACACGGTTTTCACACGTTGGCAGCGGCGCAGAACACTCAAATTTAGGTGGGGGGGCCTAGGTCGAAGTTGCGCCAAAAACCGCCCAACTTTGGCTCGGCCGGCACTGCCGCCCCCCGATTCGCCGCGCAAAGTCGACGGTAGACGCTTCAACGGGCCCGGCGTCCCCCAAGAAACGACTTCGGCGGTTCCGGCCGCCAGAACCGCCCTCACCAGAAGAAGAACTCCAGCTTCGGCTCCATGTATCCGTCGGTCGGAAGTTCGAGCGCCACGCGCCACACCGTGGCGTAGCGCGACCATGGCCCGACGATCGGACCGTCGAACATGACCTTGGGGGCGGAGATCGGCCGGCGCGGCTGCGTGCCCACGCGTTCCTGAAAGAGGGCGTGGCCCTCGGGCAGCGAAAAATAGAGCAGCCGCCGCTCGAAGATGTCGTTGACCTGCGGCAGGTCC
>PMBT01000155.1:7599-25435 GCA_003153035.1 Opitutia bacterium | reverse complement strand
TCAGCCCACTTTGTCGGCCGCACGGTGGCGGCCAGACGGCCGTCCCACCAGGCAATCACACAAAACCGCTCGAGCGCCTCCCAGTAGGCCCGCGTGCGGCACTGGCTCGCCAGGATACCTGGGAAGGCGGCCATGCCGTTCGAAGAGGCATCGCGATCGAAGCCGTAAAGATCGCGATCGAAATCATTTACCTTCACGTGAAACGCCCAGCGCTCCAAGGCCTCGGAAATCGCCATGTAGCGCGCCACCATCGCGCTCGGGTCCGTGCCGGTGCCATCGGCGTTACTGTAGAGGCTGAGCTGGGGGCGGGATTTTCCAGTCAGATGCGGGGCGAGATAGGCGTTGGCCTGAAAGCAACGGTGCCCAAGGACCGGAAACTCGCTGAATTCGATCCGCGTGATCGGACCACCTTGTTCCGTGAAGATGCGCCGGTAACGCCAAGGTGCGAGATTCAGCATGGTATTCTGAGTACCTGACGCACAGCCGAAGAGCAAGCCACACGCCGCGGCCTCAAAGTCGCGAACTCACACCCCACCGGAGAATTGATGCGGCGAGCCGGTCAGGCAGTGTTCCCACCACGATCGTCGGCAGCGCCCGGCAGCCGGCCTCCGAAAAAGACCGGGTCAAACAACTCGGCGGTTTTCACGAAGCCCAACACCAGCAGGACACTACCCACGACGCCAAAAAGAATGCGCTGGGTTGAAGTCACTGGTGGAGTGTTATTGAAGGATGCAGGGAACGCTGGGATTTGCATTCACCGTCTGCTGCGAGAGAGAGCTTTTGCTCACCACATCGAATGACTCGGCGGCTTTGGCAAGACCCGCGGTGAGCAGGAGGCTGGTGATCAGGGCGAAGGCGAGGTGCTTGATTGATTTCATCGGCGCTCAGTATCGCCGATTCCTGTTACCTAACAAAGCCCGCCGAACACCCAGTTCTACCCAGCCCGCACAGGGCAAAACTGGATATGGCTCTCTCCCTCGATTTCCGCTAAGGTTATGTCTTAACTTCCGCCCGGAACCGAACCATCTATTGGAGGCTCGCTTGAAGGGGGTGAAAGATCTTGAGCTAGATTCCCGCTATTCTTTTCGCCTTCTCGAAAGATTTTTTTTACTCAAGCCAAGATGCAAATTCGCGGCATAAACCGATGTAAATCGAAATTCAGTCCATGCGAACCTGGGTAGGCACAGGCATGCGTGGGATTGTCTGCGCGCTGGCTGGCGGAGTGATAATCGGAGTCATTCCCTGCTCCATATTCGCGCGCGGATGGGGCGATTCCACGGAAGGCCGCCCTGCGATGCAGGTCTTCAAGTCAAGCGACTATCAGTCCAACGCCAGAGTCACCGCGGTTGCGCAGGACCGCGACGGTGTGCTCTATTTTGGAGGCGAAGCTCTGTTGCAGTATGACGGCGCGACTTGGCGGAATATTCCGTCGGGAGACAATTTCGGAGTAAACGCCCTCTCGATTGACGATCAAGGGCGAATCTGGGTGGGAGGATTCGGCGAAGTTGGCTATTTCGAAAAAGAGGCTTCCGGCCAGCTGCATTATACTTCACTTTTATCGCAGATTCCTCCCGAACATCGCAGCCATCTCGAAGTTTGGGGAGTCGAAGTGACTTCGCGCGGTATCGTCTTCTCTACCACGAACAAGATCATGCGGTGGGAGGGAAAATCGTTTCGAATCTGGCCGCTTGCAGAAGCTCGCCGGGCAGTTTCCCAGAAAATCGGCGATGTAGTCTATACCACCCACCTGACAACGGGATTCTGGAAGCTGGATGGCGACGAGCCCCAGCTGATTGTGCCCTGTGATCAAGCCACGAAATACATTCCAGTCTACCTCAAGCCGCTCGATGGCGATTCTTTCCTCGCTGTAACCAACAAAGGCCTGGCAAATCTCAGTGGCTCCAGACTCACACCCCTGCCCGGCAATTGCGCTCAATTTGTCGAAACCAACATTCTAACCTGTGCAGCATTCATTGATGACCGGACGATCGCGGTTGGCACTTTCTACGGCGGTGTCGTCTTGATTGACACCAAGGGCAATATTCGGCGCGTAATCGACCGAGCATCCGGATTGCCTGATCAGGCGATTAACGGTCTATTCCTTGATCGCGAGAAGAACCTCTGGATTACCACCCAAGGCGGAATCGTCAGGATGGATAGCAGTGGAGCTGTGACTTTGTTCGACGAGACCAACCATCTGACTGGAAGATCTATCATTTCAATTGCTGCGCAGAATGGTCGACTTCATGTCATTACCGGCGACGGGGTTCTTGCGCTGAACCCACGTTTGGATGCGCGTTCTTCCGCGATATTCGAGCTACTGCTGCAACCCGATTTGAGACTAAGTCACTTATCCTTGCTGCCTCATCCACGGGGATTGCTCAGTTCGGGATTCAAGGGGGTGCGGCTCCTGCAGCCGGATGATATTGTGGAGAAGATCCATGAGAGTTTGCTGGACGCGGGTAACTTATTCGCTTCGCGGCAATATCCCGGACGGATTTATTTCACGGACCCGAATGGCGTGGGATGGCTCGTACCAACTTTGGAGAGATGGTTGAAGGGCTTAAATATCTTATCCCGAAAACAGGCGTGGATGCCGAATCCACCGGAAGTCCGAATTCCTTTCTCTCCACCAACCGGCGATGAATGGAAGACCTATTTGCAGCAGGCGCCCATACCCGAGTCTGCTGCGTCGCTCACCGAGGACACCTTGGGAAATTTGTGGGTCGGCATGCTCTCCAAGGGAGTCCTGCGGATCACGTTTGGCGACACCGACACGCCGGTGAAGATAACCCACTTCGAGCCTGGCGCCGCGCTGCCTGTCGGCGTCGGTCCTGTGAAGGTTGGCATGCTTTACCACCATGTGCTACTGCTGACGGACACCCGCATCCTCGCGTACAACCCAGCTGACGACACCTTATCCCCGGTGGATGCGCTGCGGGGCCTTACGAAGGGTTTGGCGCTGTCCAATCCCGATGCCAGTGGCAACGTCTGGCTTGCCGCCGAGACGCGACTCGCCGATGGCACCACACGGCCCGTCGTGGGTGTGCTCACGCTCGACGATCACCGCCGACCGGCCTGGCGCCAGCTCCCGGTCAGCGGACTCGAACGCGCCGGCACACCCAACGTCCTTTACTTCCAGGAGGAGGCGCCAGGGCGGCCCGTGCTTTGGATCGGCTGTGCTGAGGCCCTGTTGCGCGTGAAACTGGACGAATTGGTAGATCTGCACGTGCCGTTTGACACCCTGCTGACGGCCGTAAACACGCTCTCGACCACTGGCAAAACCGCCCTGCCGCTTTTCGGTGCGCAGCCCCCCCGGCTACCCTTTGCGAGCAACCACTTCGAGTTCGATTTTGCCGCCACCACCTATCGCGATCCCCAGTACGTGCGCTATCAGACTCAGCTCGAGGGTTTCGAACGCGCCTGGATGGAGCCAAACGCGAAGAGTTTTCGCGAATTCACCAACCTCAGCGAAGGCACGTATACCTTCAAGGTGCGTGCCGCCAACGCGGACGGCCGGTGGAGCGAGCCGGCGGCCTTCCGTTTCTTCATCCTGCCTCCGTGGTACCGCACGTGGTGGGCCTACACTTTGTTCGGCCTCGCAACCGCCGGTGGCATCTTCGGCGGCTACCGGCTCCGGGTCCATCAGATGCGCGTGCGCACCAAACAGCTCGAGACCCTCATCCACCGTCGCACCGAGGAACTCGCGCGCGCCAACGCCGCGAAGACGGACTTCATCGCCAACATGAGCCACGAGATCCGTAACCCGCTCAACGGCGTCATCGGCCTTGCGGGCCTGCTGCAGGAGTCCGAGCTCAGCTCGCAGCAGCGCGGCATGGCCGTCTCGCTGCGCAAGTGTGCGGAATACCTTTCCACCCTGGTCGAGGACGTGCTCGATTTCTCCAAGATCGAGGCGGGCCGCATCACCATCGACGCCGGGCCGTTCAACCTGCGCAACGTGTTCGCGGACGTCGAATCGATCTTCGCCTGGCAGTCGCAGGAACAGCAGATGCCGATCAGCACCCACCTGAGCCCGGACTTTCCGGAGACGGTCATCGGCGACGAGGCGAAGATCAAACAGATCGTGATCAACTACGTGGCCAACGCCCTCAAATACGCCAGCCACGGTGCCATCACAATCGCGGCGGAGAGCCGGCCGGCGCCAGGCGGAATCGCGGAGATCTCCATCGAGGTGCGCGACCAGGGACCTGGCATCCCGCTCGATGAGCAGCCCAAGCTCTTCGAGAAATTCAGTCGCGGACAGCGCGCCCGGCAGGAGAAAATCCGCGGCACCGGCCTCGGCCTCGCGGTCTGCCGGGCCTATGGCGAGAAGATGGGCGGCACGGTGGGCCTCACGAGCACGCCGGGCGAGGGCTCGACGTTCTGGTTCAAAGTCGCGCTCGCCATCCCCGCGCCCCAGCCCACCGGGCCGGCGGTCGAGGAGCGCCCGCGGCCGGCTCCGACCACCCGCGCCCTCATCGTCGAAGACCAGGAATACAACCTCCTCGTCATTGANNCTCGCGAAACTGCAGGCCAACCTCTACGACATCGTGTTCATGGACTGGGACCTGCCCGGCATGAACGGCGTCGAGGTCACCCGCCGTTTCCGCCAGTGGGAGCCGCCCGAGCGCCACACCCTGATCGTGGCCACGACCGCCTACTCCACCCTGGAGAAACGGCGCGACTGCCTCGAGTCGGGGATGGATGGATTCGCTGCCAAGCCGCTCAGCCCCGAGAAAATCAAGGCCACGATCCAGAACCTGAGCGGGCCGCTCCGCGCCGGCTCCTCCATCCAGATCCGCGTGGCTGAGGAGCCTCCGGGCAAGACTCTCGATCTCTCCGTCTTCAAGTACATGTCCGATCAGAAGCCCGGGAAGATGCGCCAGCTCGCCGAGGAGTTCATCACCGCGCTCGACAAGGACGTCGCCCTGCTCGCCACTGCCGTGGCCGACGGCAACATCGAAACCACGCGCCGGCAGGCGCACCGCATCCTTTCGCAGACCGCGCTGATCGCCGCCACGCAGGTCGCGACCGTGGCCGCCACCATCCAGGAAGCCGCGCGCGACGGCGACATCGAGACGCCGCGCTCCACCCTGGGTTCATTCGAGGCGGAGATCGCCCGCCTCAAGGAAAGTCTTCGGGCCGCTCTCGAAAAGAATTGAGCTTCGAAAAGCCCTTGTTCACCGCGTACCGGATGAGGTCCGGAGTGCGGTGCAGGCCGAGTTTGCTCATGATGTTGCGCCGGTGGAGCTGCACGGTGTACCGGCTGAGCCGGAGCTCGCGCGCCACTTCCTCGTTGGTCAGGCCGCCGCCCAGCAGGGCGAGCAGCTGCTGCTCGCGCTCGGTCAGCACCTTCGGAAAGGCCCTCGGCTCCGTGCGCAGGCGCTGCCGCACCTGCTGCACGACCTCGGTGAAGAACACCCGCCCTTTGATCACCTCATCGATCGCCTGCTTGAGCACATCGACCGACTGGCGGTTCTTGTCCACATAGCCGTGCATGCCCGAATTGAGCACGCGATAGAGCGTGTAATCGTCGCATTCGGAAGACAGCGCGAGGATGCGAATCTTCGGGTCCATCGCCAGGAGCTCATCCGCCATGGAAATTCCGTCGCGGTCGGGTAGATTGAGATCGAGCAAGACCATGTCGGGCTTCTGCTTGCGGCACAGCTCAAGACCGGTGGCGGCGTCTGCAGCCTCCCCCACCACGGCCAGATGGAAATGTTCCCGGCAGATCTTCTTCAGCAAATCCCGAAACATCGCCTGATCTTCGATGAGGACGATCTTCATGGGTGTAACTTCCAAAGTGTGGTTGATCGTGCCGGCGAAAACCAGTCCAATCGTATTTTGAAAATTTCGCTGGTTATTGCTACCCGCCGACTTCTGCAGAAAAGTGGCCGCATTCCAAGAGGAGGAATATCCCTCCGTCGGCCAAACAGCGAGCACCATCCACCCACGCGGCAGATTCGCTTTGCATCATCGCGCGACGTGAGCATGGTAACCCCATTAAACCAAATGGGGAGTCCGCCGCGCCGGACTGAGATTGGGGGACGCCCGCCCTCTCTACCCTCCGAACCTGATGCGGGTCATGCCGCCGTAGGGATCGCCGGCCGCGCAGGTCGCGGCGGCGCCAGCACTCCGGCCGCACGGTCCGACTTCCCTCCCTCCGACCATGTCCACTCCCGCCCTTCCCTCCGCCACGCTCACCGGGTCAAACGGCGCCGCCCCCACGGCGCCGACCGGGACCCGCCGCGTCTACGTCGCCGGTTCGCGTCCCGATCTGTGGGTGTCGATGCGCGAAATCTCCCTCCAGCCAACCCGCGGCTTCGACGACCGTCTCACTGACAACGAAGCCGTGCGCGTTTATGACACCTCCGGGCCGTGGGGCGATCCATCGTTTCACCAGGATCCCACCCGCGGCCTGCCGCCCGTGCGGCTGGAATGGATTCGTGAACGCGGCGACGTCGAAGCCTACGCCGGCCGCGCCATCCAGCCGATTGACGACGGTTATCTGAGCGACGTCCACGTCGAGCACGCCGTGAATAACGGCCTGGCGCGCTTCCCCGCGCTGCGCCGCGAACCGCTGCGCGCCCGGGCCGGCGCCGTTTCCCAACTGGCCTACGCCCGCCGCGGCGTCATCACGCCGGAGATGGAATTCGCCGCCATCCGTGAGAACATGAAGCTGCAGGCGGCCCGCGAGCAANNCCATCCCGCGCGAAATCACGCCGGAATTCGTGCGCAGCGAGGTCGCTCGCGGCCGCGCCATCATCCCGACCAATATCAACCACCCGGAACTTGAGCCGATGATCATCGGCCGGAATTTCCTCGTGAAGATCAACGCCAACCTCGGCAACAGCGCCGTCGCCTCTTCGATCGAGGAGGAGGTCGAGAAGATGCGCTGGGCCATCCGCTGGGGCGCCGACACGGTCATGGACCTGTCGACCGGCCGGAACATTCACGAGACGCGCGAGTGGATCATCCGCAACTCCCCTGTGCCGATCGGCACCGTCCCGATCTACCAGGCGCTGGAAAAGGCCGGCGGCCGGGCCGAGGAGCTCACCTGGGACCTCTTTCGGGACACGCTGATCGAGCAATGCGAGCAGGGCGTCGACTACTTCACGATCCACGCCGGCGTCCTCCTGCGTTTCATCCCGCTGACCGCGCGGCGCATGACCGGCATTGTTTCCCGCGGCGGCTCGATCCTCGCCAAATGGTGCCTCGCCCACCATCAGGAGAACTTCCTCTACACCCGCTGGGACGACATCTGCGAGATCCTGGCGGCCTATGACGTCTCGTTTTCCATCGGCGATGGCCTGCGCCCCGGTTCGATCGCCGATGCCAACGACGAGGCCCAGTTCGCGGAGCTCAAGACGCAGGGCGAGCTCACCCGGCGCGCGTGGGCGCGCGGCGTGCAGGTGATGAACGAGGGCCCGGGACACATTCCCATGCACCTCATCCAGGAGAACATGGCGAAGCAGCTCGAGTGGTGCGGCGAGGNNACCATATCACCTCGGCCATTGGCGCCGCCATGATCGGCTGGTACGGCTGCGCGCTCCTCTGCTATGTCACGCCAAAGGAGCACCTCGGGCTGCCCAACCGGGACGACGTGCGGGCCGGCGTCATCGCCTACAAGATCGCCGCCCACGCCGCTGATCTCGCCAAGGGACACCCGGCCGCGCAATACCGCGACAACGCGCTGAGCAAGGCGCGTTTCGAATTCCGCTGGGAGGACCAGTTCAACCTCGCGCTCGATCCCGAGATGGCGCGGTCCTTCCACGACGAAACCCTGCCCCAGGAAGGCGCCAAGACCGCGCATTTCTGCTCCATGTGCGGCCCGCATTTCTGCGCGATGAAGATCACCGAGGAGGTCCGCCAGTACGCTGCGCAGAAAGGCCTCGCCGAAGAGCAGGCCCTCGCCGCCGGCCTCGAGGAGAAATCCCGGGAGTTTGTCGCCAAGGGCGCCGAAGTGTACACGAAAACCGACTGACCCCTGCCAGAAAAAAGCCGATGAACTTGAAAGGCGACTTTCCACTCGTCATCAGTTGTACGCGTCCTGAGCCAAACTCATGCATTCGAACCATAATCTTCCTCGCAGGATACAAATCCTTTCGATCGATTCTGTAGGAAGCCCGCTCGCGGGCGATTTCCCCTCTGTGATCCTCCTTCGCCAGGCCTATGGAGGNNGTCGTGGCGAGTGACGCAGCCGCCGAGGTCGCACGCCGACAGCCTCCCATTCAATCAGCTGGATCGCCATCCTCCTTCGCCAGGCCTATGGAGGACAGGTCGCGCGCAAGCGCGCTTCCTACAGGTGCATTGATCCGGCTGAGAACGCCTGCTCAATTCCACTCGCCAAGCTACATCCATCCAGATTCTAGACTCCTGCTGGATTCACCTCAGTCACCGCGCCGTCCCGAATGAAATCCAAGAAACCCGCAGCCAAAGTCCGCACCGTCAAGGCCGGGAAAAACCTGCCTCCCGCCGCCGCCCGCCAATTCGCCGCCCGCGTCAAGGCGGTCCGCGCCGCCCACGAGGCCTTCCTTAATCGGAGGAACCCGGTTGATTCCGAGTGGGACAACGGCGTCTTCGAGCGCTTCCAGCACCCCGTCGTCACCTTCCGCCACGCCCCGATCGAGTGGCGCTACGACTTCAATCCGCAGACCAACCCGTTTTTCATGGAGCGGCTCGGCATCAACGCGACCCTCAACCCCGGCGCCTTCTACTGGAACGGCAAGGTGCACCTGGTCGTGCGCACGGAGGGTTACGATCGCAAGAGCTTCTTCGCCATCGCCGAAAGCCCGAATGGCCTCGACCACTTCCGCTTCTGGGACGAACCCTGCGACATCCCCGAGTTGAAGCCGGAAACAAACCTCTACGACATGCGCATCACGTTCCACGAGGACGGATGGATTTACGGGGTGTTCTGCGCGGAGGCGAAAGATCCCAATGCCCCGGCCGGCGACCTCTCCTCGGCGGTGGCCCAGGCCGGCATGGTGCGGACCAGGGATTTAAAAAAATGGGCGCGTTTGCCGAACCTCAGGACGCCGGCCTCCCAGCAGCGCAATGTCGTGCTCCATCCCGAATTTGTGCAGGGAAAATACGCCTTCTATACGCGGCCGATGGACGGCTTTATCGACGTCGGTTCCGGCGGCGGCATCGGCTGGACCCTGTGCGACGACATCACCACCGGCATTACCGGTCCGGAGACAATCATCGACGCCCGCGCCTATCACACGATCAAGGAGTCGAAGAACGGCCAGGGGCCGGTGCCGATCAAGACCCCGCACGGCTGGCTGCACCTCGCCCACGGGGTGCGCAACTGCGCGGCCGGCCTGCGCTACGTACTCTATATGTTCATGACCTCACTCGAGGATCCGTCAAAGGTCACCGCGCGTCCCGGCGGCTACTTCCTCGCCCCCCACGAAGGGGAGCGGGTGGGCGACGTGTCGAATGTCACTTTCACCAACGGCTGGGTGCGTCTGCCCGACGACTCGGTGCTCATCTATTACGGCGGTTCCGACACCCGCTGCTACGTCGCGCGCAGCACCGTGGCAAAGCTCGTCGACTGGTGTCTGCACACGCNNTCAGGTCAGCGGCAATCCTCCTCGTTGCGATGATCCCTTCCCTCAGTCACGGCGGCAATCCGCTGATCTCCACGGTGCTTTCGGCCGACCCTTCGGGCCACGTCTGGCCGGGCGATGATCGGATGTGGATCTACGCCTCGCACGACCAGCCGGGGACGAACACCCACGATACGATGACGAGTTATCACGTTTTCTCGTCGGCCGACCTGGTCAACTGGACCGACTACGGCGTGGTCCTGCATCTCAAGGACGTGAAATGGGCGGCCAGCCACATGTGGGCGATCGATGCGGTGCGGTGGAAGGGCACCTACTACCTCGTCTTCTGCGCCCAGGAGAAAGGCACCGGCATCTTTCGGACCGGCCTGGCCACCAGTCAGCTGCCGCAGGGTCCCTTTACTGACATCGGATTCGTCAAAGGCGTGGACTGGGGTCAGGATCCGGCCCTGTTCGTCGATGACGACGGCCAGCCCTACCTTTTCTGGGGCTGCGGCGGGGATTGTTTCGGCGGAAGACTGGCCGACGATCTCATGTCCGTGGTCGCCGGCACCACTGTCAGACTCACGGATCAGTTGACCTATGTCTACGAAGGACCGTGGGTCCACAAATACCGGGGCAGGTACTACCTCTCTTATCCCGGCCTGCCCGGCGGACACTGGCCGGAGCACATGTACTATGCGACCGCCGAGAAGCCGCTCGGCCCCTACACATTCAAGGGCGAGTACATTGGCGCGTTTAAAGGCCAGGCGGGGACCAACCACGGCTCGATCCTGGAGTACAAGGGCCGGTGGTATGCCTTGTACCACAGCGCGTGGGTCTCGGGCGGCCAGGGGCAAAGCCGCAATCTGATGATGGACGAATTGCACTACAATGCCGACGGCTCCATCCAGCCGATCCGGCCGACGATGACCGGCATCGCACCAGACGGGCCCCAACGCGGTCCTTTCCGCTGCACCCTGCTGCTCGAAGCGGAGAACGGCGAGGCCGCCTGCGGCTCATTGCTCGGCACCTCCGTCGCGACCGAGCGTCCGGGATACTCCGGCTCCGGCTATGTCCGCGGCTTCGCCCATCCCAATGACGCGGTCACGGTGATGGCGCAGGCTGCCAAGTCAGCGCCGTACCGGCTGAAGATCCGTTACGTGGCCCCGGCCGGCGACCAACACAACAAACTCCTGGTGAACTACACGATGATTGACGATCCCGGCACCAGCGATCCGGATCGTTACGACAAGTCCGTCAAATTTCCCAAGACTGATCAGTGGACCGAGCTTGATACTGGCATCGTCAGCCTTAAGGAAGGTGACAATACCATCAAGCTCTACGCTGGCACCGGCGGCATCGAGGTCGACTATTTCAAACTGGAGCCGGTCCTGCCCGCCGATCTCCAGGCCCAGCCGAGATGATCTCGGCGCGCCGGTTTCAAACCCATTACTTCTTACAGGAGCAAACAGAGGGAACTGAGAGAGTCTGTTTCTCCCCTTCCTCCGTTACCTCCTGTAAAACGTTTTGATTGTGGCTCTGGCACGTTGGGAAACATCGCGCTAGCGTGCCGGCACAATCACCACTCCATACCAGAGGTGGCGCCGCTCCACCCGCAGACGTCACGGTTTTTCCTCCGCTCTTGGTCGATCCGACGCGTTCCAGCGGTTTGATAAGTTTCTGTCCGGGGCTCACTTCGGCCGATCTGGTTTGAGAAGCGCACCCGCCACTGGGAGGAATCGATCTCCTGAAATCATGAGGGCCGCCCCTTGTGGAGGCGGCCCTGCATGACCTAACACCAAGCAAACCGTAAGAACTACAACAACGATCGTTCTAAGAACGACCTTGTTTCATGGGAGATAGACGCAGCCGGATTAAAAGCGTTGAAAAAAAGTTTTGCGAATTAGCTGTGAACAACCCCGGCCATGGCCACGGCTCTCCCCCACGGCCAGAATCACCAGAAGCGACACGCAAGTTATTCTAGGGGAATAACTCCGCAGGCATCACTCCATGGGCCGGGGAGGCCTCCACCGGGCGATGAGGTGTGCTCTTGAGCGGATAGCGGAAAGTTTCCCCCTGGAAATTCTTGAACACCACCTCGTCGTCGGTGATTTTCTCGATGTATTCAGGGTTGATCGGCACCTTTCCGCCGCCGCCGGGGGCGTCGATGACGTACTGGGGCACCGCATAGCCGGTGGTGTGCCCGCGAAGGGCGCGGATGATCTCGATACCCTTGCGCACATCCACCTTGAAGTGCGAGCCGCCGGTAATGAGGTCCATCTGATACAAATAGTACGGCCGGACCCGCATCCGCAGCAGCCGGTGCACGAGCGCTCTCATCACGTCGACCTCGTCATTCACGCCCCGGAGCAGAACGCTCTGGTTGCCCAGTGGCACGCCGGCGTAGGCCAGGCGCTCACAGGCGTCTTTGAGCTCCTGGGTGCATTCCTTGGGGTGGTTGACATGGATGCTCATCCAGACCGGCCCATGCTTCTTGAAGATCTCGCACAACTCCGGGGTGATGCGCTGGGGGAGGAAGACCGGGATGCGCGATCCGATGCGGATGAACTCCACGTGCCTGATGGCGCGCAGGCGGCCGAGCAGGTGATCGAGTTTCCGGTCGGAAAGCAGCAACGGATCGCCGCCGCTTAGCAGCACGTCGCGCACCTCGGGGTGCGCCTCAATGTAACGCAGCGCCCGCTCGTGCTCAGGATGGAAATTGTAGTCCTGCGCATTGCTGACGAGGCGGCTCCGCGTGCAGTAGCGGCAATAGGCGGCACAGCGGTCCGTGACCAGGAACAGAACCCGATCAGGATAACGATGGACCAACCCCGGCACTGGCGAGTGCGCGTCCTCGCCGAGCGAGTCGAGCATCTCCTCCTCGGCCATGACCACTTCCTCGCCGCGCGGGATGACCTGCCGGCGGATCGGACAGCCGGGATCGTTGCGGTCGATGAGATTGAAAAAGTAGGGCGTGATCGCGAGGGCCAGCTTGTGGTTGGCGAACAGGCAGCCCGCCTTTTCCTCGGGCGTGAGGGTCATGAACTGCTCCAGCTGGGCCGCACTCGTGATGCGGTTCTTGAGCTGCCAGTTCCAATCCCGCCAGTCGGATTCGGGAACGTGCTGCCAAAGTCCCTGGCCATCGAACCACGTCGCGCGATCTTCGTTATAAGGCATATGGTCGGTACAAAGTAATAAGCCGCCTAACCATTCTGTCAAATGGCGGGGCCGACGAGGGCAGCACACCAAGCAGTTCGAAAGGACGGCACACGCCGGCAAACCATTCTGCGGCTAGAAAATGCCCCAATGGAACTGCTGGTCCATGGCGAGCAGGAAGATCATCGCCACATACACCCACACTGCGGCCAGAACAACGTTTGCGACCATACTGCGCTTGCCAGTTGGGCCGGCTGCCTCGGGTTTGTCGGCGCTCATGATGGTTCCAGCTTGCACAGGTTCCCCGTCTTGCGCAAGTCCCGGAAGGCGCTGGTCTGCGTGCAATCACGATTTTATCCGGTCGCTGGCGCTGCATCCAGGTCGACCGGTTCCAATACGCGGATCGGCACGATGGCGCACGGCAGCCCTTGGAGGAAGAGCCGGCGCTGGAGCGCAAACGCCGTGTAATTGTGCAGCCAGCGCGTGAAAATGGTCTCCCGTTCGAACACGAGCTGGCCGGTGAAGAATATCAGATTGGAATACCGTGCGACCAGGTCGGGCACAAGCTTCCCGAGTTCGTCCAACACCTCGTGGCCGATCGCAGTCACCGCCTCGGCCTCGCCCCCGCGCGCCTGCACGAAGTTCACGTAGCGCTGGGCCTCCTGCTTGATGTGCGCCTGCAATCGCTCGATTTCATCTGTCCCCTTGAAGTTGCCGGCGTCGACCACGCCGATCTGCACAAAGACCATCCGGCGGAAACCGCCGCCAAACAGCCGCACCGCGCCAAACAGGGTGTGCAGGCCGAGGCCGTTGAAGCCATTGACCAGCACCACGGCCGTGCGTTTCGAGGTCGGGGCGAATTCTCGTGAACCGGCCGGGGCCGGCAGCTCGGCCGCCTCGACGATGCTGTTGAGGTTCGCGAGCTGGATTCGCACGCCATCGTAGTGCCGGCGCACGGCGTAAGCCGCCGCGACCAGCGCCGTGGTCATGAGCAGGGTCACCCAGCCACCGCCATGGAACTTGAGCATGACGAGCGTCACCAGGATGAAGCTGGTCAGCCCCAGCCCCATGGCGTTGACCGCGAGCCGCGGCGCCCAACGGGGCTCCTCGTGCCGGACCTGCCACCAATGGCGCACCATGCCCAGCTGCGACAGGCTGAACGTAATGAAGACGTTGATGCTGTACAGCACCACCAGCAGATCCACCGCCCCGCGCGTGAACAACAGCACGACGAGGGCGGCGCCGCCCATGATCATGATGCCGTTGAGCGTGACGAACCGGTCGCTCAGCGCCGTGAAACGCGACGGCATCCAGCGATCCAGCGCCATGCTCGCAAGCACGCGCGGTCCATCCAGAAATCCGGCCTGCGCGGCCACGAAAAGGATCGCCGCTGCGCTGACGAGCGCGACCTTCACAAACCCGCCCCCCAGCCACGCCGGCCAGCCGGCGGTGAGCCGCTCGAGCAGCACCGCGTTGAGGGTCTTGCCGGCGACGGGGGAAACTCCGAGCAGCAGGTAGGCCACGAGCAGTCCGGCCACCATGCCGGCCAGCGAGACGGCCATCAGCACCATGGTGCGGCGTCCGGTCCGCACGCGCGGTTCGCGCAGGATGGGCAGCCCGTTGCTGACCGCCTCGATGCCCGTGTACGTGCCCGCACCCATGCTGTAGGCGCGCAGCAGCAAGGCCAACAGGCCGAGCACGCCGATTTCGGCCGACGCGCCGTGCACGGCCTGTATCGTGTCGCCCGGCAGCGCGGCCAGCGCGCGGGAATGGGAGCCGAAGGCATACAGCACCGCAAAGCCATGGGTGGCCAGGAACAGGCAGAACACCGGCGCCAGCAACAGCACCGATTCGCGCACGCCGCGCAGGTTGAGCACGGTCAGAAACAGGATGCCGGCCGCCGAGGCCGCCAGCTTCCAGGCCAGCCACGATTCCGGCAGGAAGCTGAACAATGCATCCATCCCGCTGGCCACCGAGACGACAATGGTCAGCACATAGTCGATGAGCAGGGCCGAGCCCGACACCACACCGGCGCTCGGGGAGAGCAGCCGGCTGGCCACGACATATCCGCCGCCGCCCGTCGGGAACAACGCGATGATCTGCGAATAGCTGATGCAGATAATCACGACCGTCGTCGCCGTCATGGCTGCGATGAAGACCGCCAGCGAAGGATGGGTCAGCAGCACCCGGTACGCTTCCTCCGGGCCGTAGCACGACGACGAAACGCCGTCCGCCCCCAGCCCGACCCACGCCAGCAGCGCGACCAGCGACAGTTTGTGAAACAGGCCGCGTTCGGTCAGGTCACGCTTCCGGCCGATGAGCAAATTCTTCACCGACCGCATTGGAGAATTGTCAGTCATGTTGGTTGTCTTCTGGCGCCGCGGACGGAGAAAACCCGGCGGCGGCTCTGCACTGCGGGACAACCATGATGGCGCGATTGACGCGTCCCAGAGGATCGCCCTTCCCGTTGCCTGCGAGGTTAGCTGACGGGCTTGGCCTGAGAAGTGGCCTTGGCGGTGGTCGCCCACCGCCGTGCGCCCCGGCCGCGCTGCCGGCGCAACGCGGCGTTTGGGTCCCCCACGCCGCTCTGCGGGAACGCAGAACGGCTTCGGCTGCTGAATTATCGACGAGCCAGAAAAACCATTCAGGTGACGCCGTCAACTGGCTTAAATGCATTTCTCGCACAACGTGTTCGAATATTGCGGGGTTGCGGATTTTTGTAATCGCCGTCCGCACACAAATCACGGAAGGACCATAATACCCTTGGCACCCGGGACGAAAGGCTTTTTCGTCGCGCGTTGATGCCCACGCCACGTCCAGGGGTTCTCGCTCTCGAAGACGGCTCGGTCTTTCGCGGCCGCGCGTTCGGCGCCGAAGCCACCATCACCGGTGAAGCTGTGTTCAACACCAGCATGACTGGTTATCAGGAGATTCTCACTGATCCCTCCTATTTCGGCCAGATCGTCACCATGACCGCCGTCCAGATCGGGAATTACGGCATCAACCCCGAGGACGAGGAGTCGGCCGGCGGGCCGAAGGTCGCCGGCTTCGTGGTCCGCGAGCTTTCTCCCGTCGCCAGCAACTGGCGCAGCCGGCAGGACCTCGACGCCTATTTGCGTCAGTACCGGATCCCCGGCCTCCAGGAGGTCGACACGCGCGCCATTACCAAGAAGCTCCGCGTCACAGGCGCGATGAAATGCTGCCTCAGCACGATGGATCTTTCCAACGAGGAGGCCGTGCGGCGCGCGCAGGCGTGGGAGGGGCTCGTCGGGGTGGATTACGTCAAGGAGGTCACCTGCCAGCACACCTACGAATGGGATCCCGAGGGCCGCTGGGATGAGCCTTTCACCCTGGCCGGCACCACCCTCGGCGCCTGGGTGCCCACCACGAAGCGCTTCAAGGTCGCGGCCATCGATTACGGCGCCAAGCGCAATATCCTCAAGAAGCTGCGCCAGCATGGCTTCGACGTCTGGGTGGTTCCCGCCAACGCCACGCCTGCAATGGTGGACGAAATTGCTCCTGACGGCGTGTTCCTTTCCAACGGCCCGGGGGATCCCGATCCACTCGATTACGCGTACCGCACGGTGGCCACCCTCATCCAGCGGTATCCCATCTTCGGCATCTGCATGGGAAACCACATGATCACGCATGCCCTCGGCGCCAAGACCTTCAAGCTCAAGTTCGGCCACCGCGGGGCCAATCAGCCGGTGAAGAATCTTGAGACTGGCCAGGTTTCCATCACTGCCCAGAACCACGGTTTCGCCGCCCGGCCTGAGGACTTGGAAAAACACGGGGCCATTGTCACGGAAATCAATCTCAACGATGGCACCGTCGAAGGTTTACGGCACAAGGAGCTACCGGTTTTCTCCGTCCAGTACCACCCTGAAGCCTCGCCCGGACCGCACGACGCCGATCCGCTCTTTGCGGATTTCTACCGTCTCATCGAACGGCGCAAGGCGGGGAAGATCTAGCGGTCAGGGAGCAGCGCTAAGCGATAAGCTGAAAGCGCCCAAGCCGGCAGCAGACCTGCTACCAGTTTCCCCTTTCATCGCTTACAGCTTATAACCTATCGCTTAAAGCTTACGCCTTATTGCCACCGCCAAGCGCCCGTTCGAAACACTCCGCATCCTCCCATGTATCCACGCCGATGGTGGGATCCTGGGTCAGGCCAACCATGATGTCGTAACCGTTCTCGAGGACGCGCAGCTGTTCAAGTCTTTCGATCTGCTCGTAGCGGCCAGGCGGCAGCGAGGAGAATTTCTCCAGCAACTCTGCCTGGTAGGCGTAGAGGCCGAGGTGCTTGTAGCAGGGATTGGCGGCCACCCAGGCGTCATCGGTCGCCGGGCCGAGGTCGCGTGGGAACGGCAGGCTTGCCCGCGAAAAGAGAAGCGCGCGGCCGTCGCGGCGGATGACCACCTTCACCTGGTTGGGGTTGTTGAAATCGACGAGGCGCCGGAACGGAGTGGCCAGCGTCGCCATCGGCACGATCCCGTTGATGAGCCGCGCCAGTTCGCGAATCTGCCTACCGGTGACCAGCGGTTCGTCAGCCTGCACATTGATGATGCGGTCGGCCTGCACCGTGCGGTTGGCCTCGGCCAGGCGATCGGTGCCGCTGGCATGCGCCGGCGAGGTCAGGATCGCCTTGAAACCGCGAGCCGCCACCACCGCCCGCAGCCGCTCATCGTCGACCGCGAAATACAGCGGGAATTCCGGCGCCTGGGCCGCAATTCGCTCCGCCACCCAGAGCAACAGCGGCTTGCCTCTGATCAGATGCAGGAGTTTGCGCGGAAACCGGGTCGATTCCAGCCGGCACGGCACAATGATAGCGGTGGTGGGCATTTCGATCCAGCATGTGGTCCGCCGAGCCGTCCGGCAACGCGGAACCGAGCGGGTTTTCGACTCCGCCCGCCGACCGCCAGTGATTAACTGGTTGGCCTGACGTGTGCTTTGTGTAACGTGATAATCTTCCTAAACACAATCCGGAGCGGTCGGTTTTTAGATTGCCAGCCGGGTGCCGGCCAGTCGAGATTCCGCCCCTTAGTCGACAACTTCATGGACAAAGTCGAAGCCACACCAAGCACGCAGCAGCACGTCAGGGAATTCGTCGTGCAGAACAAGATGGGCAT
>PMBT01000155.1:0-7594 GCA_003153035.1 Opitutia bacterium | reverse complement strand
ATGATGCTGGCGGCCGGCAAAGGCTCGAAAGTGAAGTTCATCGCCACCGGCGACGATGCCCCGCAGATGCTGGCGGAGCTGGAGCAACTTTTCGCCCGCAAGTTCGACGAAGCGTGAGGTTTTTGCTTCGCCGGAGTCCTCGCCCCCGGCAGGATCCAATCTGCGGTCAGATTCCGAAGAAGCGCCTCGAAGTGGCGGTCGTGATCGCCGCCAGTTCGTCGACACCCGCCCCGAAGAGTCCCGCGCAAAACTCCGCGGTATGGCGCACATACGCCGGCTCATTCGGCTGCCCCCGATGCGGCACGGGGGCGAGATACGGCGCATCGGTCTCGATCATCAGCCGGGCCAGTCCTTGCGCTTTCGCGGCGGCCCGCACGGCGTCGGCGTTCTTGTAGGTGATGATCCCGGTGAACGAACCGAATCCGCCGCGCTTCTGCAGTGCGTCCATCTCGCCGGCCCCTTCGCTGAAACAATGAAAAACCACCTTCGTCCAGTCGACCCCGCTCGCATCGATCATCTCCACGCATTCGCGGAAGGCCCCGCGCGAGTGGACCACTACCGGGACGCCCAGCTGACGCGCGAGCTGCAGCCCGGCTGAAAACGCCGCCCGCTGCCAGCCGAAGAGGCGTTCCGCTGCCGCGGCCTCCTTGGGCAAATGAAAGCGGTCAAGGCCGATTTCGCCGATCGCCACCGGTCGGGGCAGGTCCGGTCTGGTCCCGGGCCCGCCTTGCCAGAAATCTTCGATCTGAGCGAATGCCTGCTCCCACCCTTCCTCCACCGAGCACGGATGCAGGCCGACCGTGTAGTGCACCGTGCCCGCATGCTCCCGCCTGAGCCCGCGGTAAAGCGTCCAGTCGTCGGGGGCGGTGCCGATGGCGATCATCTCGCCAACCCCCGCCGCGCCCGCCCGCTGGAGCACGGCCGGCAGCTCGCCGCGCCGGGCGAAGCCATCCAGATGCGTGTGTGTGTCGATGAGAGCGGGCATGTGTCGCCAGTCATCGCGAGCCCCGCCGCAGCGGCGGGAGCGTGGCGATCCAGCTGGATTGCTTCGTCGCTTCGCTCCTCGCAATGACAATTAATCAGGCGCGGTACAGCGGCCCGTACCGTTCTCGCAGGTAGCGCAGCAGGTATTTCGGAGTCAGCGGTTCGCCGGTGACCACCTTGACCAGCTCCTGCGTGTCATGGCGCCGGCCCTGCTCGTGGATGTTCCGCCGCAGCCAGCCGAGCAGCCGGGAGAAATCGCCGCGCGCAAAATCCTCCTCCAGCCCCGTCAGATCGCCGTGGACCTTGTACCAGAATTGCGAAGCCATCATGTTGCCGAGGCAGTAGCTCGGGAAGTAGCCGAACATGCCGCCCGACCAGTGCACGTCCTGCAGGACGCCTTCCCGATCGTTGGCAGGCGTCAGACCGAGGAGTTCCTGCGCCAGCGCGTTCCACGCCGTCGGCAGGTCTTGCACCGCCAGCGTGCCGGCAAACAGCCGCTTCTCGATCTCGAACCGCAGAATGATGTGCAGGTTGTAGGTGACCTCGTCGGCGTCGACGCGGATGAGCGTCGGCCGCACCGCATTGACCGCCCGGTAGAGCTCGTCGGAGGAAACCGCTCCGAGCTGCGCGGAAAACGTCTCGCGGAAGCGCGGTTCGAAAAACCGCCAGAACGGCCGGCTCCGGGCCACCTGGTTCTCCCATAGGCGGCTCTGCGACTCGTGCACGCCCATGCCGACGGCCTGGCCCAGCGGTGTGCCCTGGTGTTCGAGTCGCGTGCCCTGCTCGTACATCCCGTGGCCGGTCTCGTGGATCGCGCTGAACAGCGAGTCGAGCGGATTGTCTTTGTCAAAACGGGTCGTCATCCGGATGTCCGCCGCACTGCCCTCGCAGAACGGATGCAGCGACACATCGATCCGGCCGCGTCGGTAGTTGAACCCAAGCCGCTCCGTCACGGCGTGCAAAAACGCCCGCTGCTGCTCCACCGGGAAACCGCGAAAGAGGCCGGTTCGCGCCTTCACCGGCGAGGAAACGATCTCGCGCATAAACGGCACCAGGCCCTCCGTCAATTCGGCGAACAGCCGCTCGATCACCGCCGCGGTCATTCCTGGATCGTGCCGGTCGATCATGTAGTCATAGGGCGCGGCGGCGTAGCCGAGATAGGCGGCCTCCTGTTTCGCCAGCTCGAGTTGCTTCTCCAGGAAAGGCACGTAACCGGCGAAGTCCGCCGCCGCCTTGCACCTCGCCCAGGCATGAAAAGTCTGGCTGCTGTGGCGGGCCTTTTCGCGCACGAATTCGGGCGGCAGTTTCACCACGCGGTCATAGTCGCGGCGGCTGCATTTGAGCACGACCCGCTGATCGGCCGCGAGTTCGCCCGGCTGGCCATCCAGCAGCGTCAGCAACTCCCCGACACGGGGATCGCTGGCGACGGCGTGCTGCAGCTCGGCCAGCAGCGCGAGTTGCTCGCCGCGGAGGTCGGCGCTGTCCGGCGGCAGGTTGACCTGCTCGTCCCAGCCAAGCAGGCCGTTGACGGTCCCAAGCACATGGGCGCGCTTCAGCCGGGAAACGAGTTCAGCGTAGGCAGCTTCAGTGGTCATGAAGGGATTGAACCCAGGTCGCGACAGTTCGCCAGCGCTTTCCTTGCACCCGCGCGGGAGTCAGCCTGCATATCCTCCACTCTCTCCTGTCATCGCGAGCCCGAGGAACGAGGGCGTGGCGATCCAGCCCCTGTCGGATGGGCTGGGTGGATTGCTTCGTCGCTCCGCTCCTCGCAATGATAATCGTCAAACACTGCGCCCCATGATCTGCGCGGCGTTCACCCCAGAGTGTGCAATGCCCCGCCCTCGCTCGCTACCCCGGCAGCTGTCCTGCCAGCGGTGCGTGGTCCGGTTTGCCCGGCGGCGGGTTCTTCGCTTCCTCCGTGGCGGCCCAAGCCAGGATCTCGTCCGTCACTTCGTCGCCGGAATCCTCCTGGTACCACCGAAAACCTCCCTCGACCGCGCCAATGGTCACCGGGATCTCATTCACCTCCGAACCGACGAAATTCACCTTTCCGACTGAACCGTCGGAAACCCTGTCCACGGTCGAAGGATGTATTGGTCTCATTGAAGACCGGAACTACCAGATCTATATGACAGATATATGACGATTTGGCAACATTAACGTGAAAAAGCCGGGCGCGCAGCGCGCCCGGCCCCAACAACTGATCAACTGACAAAATCTCAATCGGTCACCACGCGGATGCTGCCACCCGAGGTGCGGAGCTTGAGCACCGGGCCCCCGCCGTTGACCTTGCCGGAAAGATGGCTCCGGCCGGAGCCTCCGTCGTCTAAAGTGATGGTGAGCCCATCGGCCCGGACCCCGCCGCCGCTGGTCGAGGCATCGAGCCGGAAGGCGGCCGCCTTGTCGACGGTGACCTTCACGTCGCCACCCGAGGTGCCCAGCGAGCAGTCTCCCTTGAGCGCTCCGCCGATTCCCGCCTCGACATCACCGCCGCTGGTGTGCGCCGAAAGCACGTTTTCCACGAGTCGGACGACAATGTCGCCGCCCGAGGTGCCCAGATCGGCCTTGCCGACAATCTTCTCCGCCCGGACATTTCCGCCGGAGGTGTGTAGCTTGGTGTCCCCGGTACAGGACCCGAGCTCAACGTTCCCGCCGGAGGTTCCGCCATCGACCGTGCCGTCGATGCTGCCGAACTTGACGTTTCCGCCGCTCGTGCGCGCCTGCATCCGGCCCGCGAGATCTCCCACGGTGATGTTGCCGCCCGAGGTCCGCAGGTCGGTGTTATAGCGACTCGGCACGGTTACGACAAAACTGACCTGCACCGGCGTGTTGCCGAACCAGCTGCCGGCGCCCCGGTTGTACTTTGCGATGGCGGTGACGTCGCTGCCATGTTGTTCGATCGTCAGCTCAAGGTCCTTGAGGACCTGGTCGGCCTCGGCCTCGCTGTCGGCGCGGATCTTCTCCTTGGCGACGACTTTCACGGTGTCGCCGGAACTCGGTTCCACGCTGATGTTGCCGCCCGACGTTTCGACCTTGAGCGTGCCGCCTGGCTGGACCGTGAAGGTCTTTTCAACCGTCCGTTCGATCTTGGCGTTGAGAATGACCGGGGCGGCAAAAAGCCACCCGATTCCGATGATAAGCGGGAGATGGAGTTTCATGATTGGAAAGCAGGCTTGCAACATAGAGAACCCGCCGGGGCGCCAAAAGTTACAGATAATTTGTACCGGCGGCAAGACTCCGCATCGGGCGGAACGCCTAGAGCTTCAAGCTTAAGGCTTACAGCTTGGAGCATCGTTCACGGTGTCGGGGGCAGCCCGGCCATTGCTTGGCGCGCCGATTCGCGCTTTGGCTCAAGCGCGAGAGCCTTTTCGAAGCGGGCGCGGGCGTCGGCTGGGCGGCCCAGTTTCACCAATACGCTGCCCGTCTGCTCGTACAGCCAGGCCTGATCCGGCCGCAAAAGCAGGGCTTCGTCGAATAGATTGAGGGCGGAATCCGGCTGGTCCTGCCGCTCGGCAATGAAACCCAGCTCAAGCGTGCCCGCAAAGACGTCCCGCTTTCGGACCGCCTCGGCGTAGTGGGCCGCCTTTTCGAGGCTGCCGCCGGCAATCGCCGGGGCATTTTCGTAATAACGGGCCAGACCGAGATAGCCGGGGACATGATTGGGATCAAGTTCGATGGAGCGCTTGAACGCGTTGAGCATGCGGCCGGCCAGCAGCCCCTGCTGCATGAAATTCACCTCGCCCATGCGCATCGAAATCACCGCTCCGAGGCGGGACTGATAGTCTGGTTTCTGTGAATCGAGCTTCCCCGCCTGCTCCAGCAGCTCGACGGCCTCTTTCATCCGCTTCTGACGCACCCGGATTTCGGCGAGCAGCCCGCAGGCCTCCGCCCGGGCAGTATCGCCCTGCGCGAGCGGCGCCGCCAGTGTCTCCGCCGTCGCGAGGTCGCCTTTCGCAAAAGCGGCGGTTGCTGCCGCCAGCGGATCGGCCGGGGCCTGGTCCGCGTTCATGGACGCCGCGGCCAGCAGGACCGCGGCAAGGAGGAATCGTTTGGTTTTCATATTGGGAAAAGGTTGGATCATTCCGCCTGTAGTGCCTGCAACGGCGGCCTGCGCGCCGCCCGCCAGGCCGGCAGCGCGCAGGCCACCAGCGCCACTGCCGCCAGCAAAACCGCCAGGAGCACAAGCGTGGCAGGGTCGCGCGGTGCCACGCCGAACAACAGGCCGCGGAGGCCGTTCGCCACCAGCAGTGCGCCCAGCACTCCGCCTGCAGCACCGCCCGCGATACTGCCACCGAACCGGCGCAAAAAAAACCGCACCACGCTCGCCGGGGTCGCTCCCAAGGCCAGCCGGACTCCGATCTCCCGCGTCCGCTGCACGACCAGGTAAGCCATGCTGGCGTACACCCCCAGCACGGCGAGACCGAGCGCCACCGCGGCGAACCCGCTAAGTAGAATCGCATAAAGCATCGGTTCGGCCGTCAGTTGCCGGCGGCTGGCCGCCATCGTGACGAGTTGGACGGGCAGCGTCGGCTCAACGCGCCGCAGGGCATCGCGAATCAGCGGGAGCGAGGCCGGCGTGCCGGCGCGCAGGCGGATCAGCAGCGTCGTGAAAATCCACGGCATCTGCTTTTGCGGCACATAAATCTGCGGCGGAGGCTCCTCCGTCGGGTTGTCCTGACGGACGTCGCCGACAATCCCGACAATCTCCCGATATTGGTTCGACACCCAAGGCAGCAGGAGGATTCTGCGCCCGATCGGGTCCTCCCGCGGGAAATACCGACGCGCAAAGGCCTGATTCACCATCGCCACCGGCGCCCCCGCAGGACCGTCCTGCTCGGTGAACCGGCGTCCCCTCAGGAGCGGAATCTCCAGCAAAGCGAAGAACTGCTCGCTGACCGGATTGTAGATCGCCGTGGCCGCATCGCTGTTGCGCTGTTCCCGGCCGAAAACCCAGAAGGGAAACGGCAGGGTGATTCCGGTCAGCGGTGCGCTGGCGTCAACCGCCACCTGTTCCACGCCAGGCGTCGCTTGCAACGCCTCGACCAGCCGGTCGTAGTACCGGGCGAGATCCGCATTGGTCTCGTAGCGGGATGGCGCCGGCGCGACCCGCAGCGTGCACACGCCTTCGGACCGGAAGCCGGCGTCGGCCTGCTGCAGGTTCCAAAAACTACGCAAGAGCAGCGCCGCGCCGGTGAGCACCATGAGGGTCAGCGCGATCTGTCCGCCGACCAACGCCCCCTGCAGCCGGCCGCCGGTTGTGCCGCCGCTGCGCCCCCCGCCCTGCTTCAACAGGTCGTGCGGGTTCGTGCGGAGGAGCTGGAACGCCGGAAGCACTCCGAAGCAGAGTCCCGTCAGCATCGACACGATCAGTGTGAACCCCACCACCGGAAGACTCACCGCGACTTCATGCGCGCGCGGCAGTAACGTTGACGGCAGGCTCCTCACCACCACGGGCAACACCACCGCGAGCAGCCCGCAGCCGGCCGCGCCGCCCGCGACCGCTAGGAGAACGCTTTCGCCCAGAATCTGCCGGGCGAGGTCGGCGGGACGCCCGCCCAGGGCCAGCCGCAGCGCCATCTCGGGCAGGCGCGAGGTCGCCCGGGCCAGCGAAAGATTGGCCAGGTTCAGGCAGGCGATCACCAGCACCAGCCCGACCGCCGCCATCAGCAAAGTGAGCGAGGCCCGCACCGCGCCGATCCGCAGGTCGAGCAAAGGAGTCATCCGCACGCCCCAATCCTTGTCCGTCTCGGGATACTGGCGCTCCAGCTGCTGCGCGATTCCGGTCAGTTCCGCCTGGGCCTGGCCTAGCGTGATTCCCGGACGCAGCCGGCCCACCACGGTCCAGAAACGTGAGTCGCGGGCGAAATATTCCGGCGCCTCCTCTGGGAATGGCACCCAGCAGTCCGCAAACGCCGGCTCCTGGAAGCGGGGCGGCATGATGCCGATCACCTGGTGCGGCTGGTCGTTCAGAAGCAGGGTCCGGCCAATGATGTCCTCGCGCCCGCCAAACAGCCCCTGCCAGCCGGCGTGGCTCAGGATGACCACCGCCGGCGCGGTGATGCTGAAATCCGCCTCGGCAAACCCGCGTCCGCGCGAGGGATTCACGCCGAAAACCTGCAGGAACTTCGGTGTTACCAGACCCCCGGCCAGCTGCTGCGCGGGCTCGCCGGCCGGCGCGTAGTTGAAGAAATTCGGCCGGTAACCGGCCAGCGCCTCGAACGACCGGCTGGTCTGGCTGTAATCGCGAAAATCGGAAACCGACAGCGAGGTTTGAGCGATTCCGCGCGGGCGGTTGATGGCCTCGAATCCGACCAGCGCCTGCGGGGCGCCATAGGGCAGCGGGCTGAGCAGCACCGAGTGCAGCAATGAGAACATCGCGGAATTCGCGCCAATGCCGAGGGCGAGCACCGCGATCGCCGTCAGGGAGTATCCCGGCGCCCGCACTAGCCGGCGCACCGTCACCCGGAGATCAAGCCAGAACGATTGCATGACCCCAGCCTAATGGATCCCGCCAACCGGCACATGTGCCAGAGGTCACGACGCAGGCCGTGCCATTCGTCCCGCCACCGGTTCTGTCGTTTGATGTCCCGTAGCCAAACTCGTGAGCAGC
>PMBT01000171.1 GCA_003153035.1 Opitutia bacterium | reverse complement strand
CCGCGGCGTCCGGAGAGGAAAGCACTCGCGATCGAGCCGCTGCCGCCGCATCGCGCTGGTCTGGCGTTGCTCGATCATCTCTATGGCGCGCGGTGGCTGCAGATTCCAAACGCGAAGGCACTCGAGTGGTGCGGCCGGATTGCCGGCCAGACACCGGTGCGTTTGGTGCACGCGGCGCCCGGATTGGAGCAGGTCAGCAGAACCGCGGAAGCCATCATTGCGGACGCGCGGCGTCTGAGAGCCGTGGACGAACTAATCGCGCACCAGTAAAGATCCTCGGGGCAAGCCCCGAGGCATTTGAGTAAGACCCTTCATGTCCCGCTTCATCCANNACCCGTGCCACTTCCCGACCAAGCCGTAGCGAGCTTCAAAGTATCAGACCCAACGCTAATGAACCGGGTCGTCAGATTTCTGCGCTGCAACACGCCGGACCGCTGGCTGTTGCTGGAAGCGCTCGCCCTGCTTTGCTGGGCCAGGATTCTAATTCGGGTCGTGCCCTTTCGCTGGATTGCCCCTCACCTCGGCCACCCCATGGCGGAAAGCCCTGGTGACGTCGGCGACGCGGAGCTCCGGCTGGCCTTGCGCATCGCCTGGGCCGTGCAGGCAGTCGCTCGCCATGTGCCGCTGGGGTTCGTCTGTCTGCCGCAAGCCATTGCCGCCAAATGGATGCTTCGCCGCCGCCGGCTGCCGAGCACGCTCTACTTTGGCCTGCAACGGAAGGATGAATTGAAACTCACGGCGCACGCGTGGCTGCGGGTGGGAGACACAATTCTCACCGGCCGCGCCGAGAGCCTCAATCATACGGTCGTCGCCATGTATGCCGAAGATGGCTACCTGCCAGGGACCAGAGGGCACGAAGGGAATCGATCTGATTGATGCACCGCGCTGCCAAGCCATTGCTCACAGAGCGGCGGTGAGTCCGTTCTCTTGCTCCGGCTGGCGCCAACGCGCTCGCTGGAGTTTTTCTGCCCTTGAACGAGGAATAGGCAATCTGTGACGTGGAGCTTGGCGCATCGTTTCCCATCGCGGGGCAGATGGCGTTCCGCGCGCTGCGGAAAACTTCGATCGCGGATGCGGCTCGGCGGGAGCCTCGCCCTCCAAGGGGCCCACGATGCGCAGGAAGGTGACTTTCGTTGGTCCGGTGGGGGCTGCGGGAGGCTGCCTCAGTGCAACCCAAAATCACCGGGGGTCGCGCCGCGCGCGATGAGCGCCGCGCGCAACGCCGCCAGATCGATCGTCGCTCCGGGCCGGATGCCGTTCTGGTGGAACCAGCCCTGGTTCATCTCCAGGGCGAACTGCAGCCGGGTGCCCTGCGATCGGATCGTTGTCTCGTCGTAGGGCCGCAGCGCATAAACTTCCTTCAATTCGCCTTCGGGGCTAAAGAACCCGATATCGAGCGGCAGCGGCGTGTTGCGCATCCAGAAACTCATCCGCACCGGCTGGGCGTAGACAAAGACCATGCCCTGGTCGGGCGCGAGATCACGCCGGTCCATCAGCCCGTGCTCCATCTCGGCCGGGAAGACCGCTAGCTGCATCTGCACCGCCCGCCCGCCGACCGCGATCGCAAACCAGTCCTCCACGGTTTTTGGCGCCGGGGCAGCCTCCGGCCCGCGGCGCACGCACCCCGACAGCATCAGCACGAGCGCCACCGTCGCCCACCCCGCCTTCCACCGCCCGCTGGAGAATCGCCAAAACATCTTTGCGTTTTTATTAGGTTTCGTGGGTAATGCGCCGTCGCCCATACTTCAACCCTGCTTTCACCGCGGTGCAACCTCCTCCTCTCCTTTACGCCGATTCGAACACGAATCCGGACCAGCGCTATTTCGGCCGCGTCCAGGTGCCCGACCCGTTTATCTCATTCCGCGCCGGGCGGCGCAAGGTGTGCGTGGTCAGCGCCCTGGAGTTCGGGCGGGTCAAGCGCACCTCGAGCTTCGACGTGGTCTTGTCGCTGGAAGCCTGGCACCTGAAGGCGCGCCAGCGCTGGCCCGACCGGCGCATCGGGCCCGCCGAGGTCATCCTGCTGCTGGCCGAGCGTTACCAGATCCCGGCGTTCACGGTGCCCGACGATTTTCCCGCGGGCGTGGCCTTCAAGCTCCTCCGGGACGGCCTGAAGCTCAACCCGGCCAATGGCATGATTTTCCCCGAGCGGGAAATCAAGGATCCGGCCGAGACGGCCGCGCTCCGCGCCGGCAACCGTTGCGCCGCCCTCGGCATCGCCGCCGCCGAGGCGCTGCTGCGCCGCGCGCGGATCAAGGGAAGCTGGCTCTACCACCGGGGCCACCGGCTGACCTCGGAGGACCTCAAGTTTGCCATCGAAACCGCCTGCCTGGCCGCCGGCGGTGTGTCGCTCGACACGATTGCAGCCGGGGGCAACCAGGGCTGCGACCCGCATGAAAGCGGGCACGGTCCGGTCCGGGCGCACGAACTAATCATCATCGACGTCTTCCCCCGGGTCACCGCCACCGGTTACCACGGCGACATGACCCGCACGTTTCTGCGGGGCCGCGCTTCGGATGCGCAGCGCCGGCTCGTCGCGACAGTCCGCGCCGGCCAGCAGCTCGCCCTGGCAANNNTCCGGCACCACCGACTACGAACTGAAAGCCGGAGCCGTGGTCACCGTTGAGCCTGGCCTTTACTATCCCGGGACCGGCGCCTGCCGGATCGAGGATGTCGTGCAGGTGACCCCGGGCCGTCCGAAGCTCCTTTCCCACTATCATTACGACTGGGAGATCCGCTGATGACCACCATCCCGCCCGCCCACGTCCGCAAGCTGCTCAGGAAGATCGCCCGTCTCCGCGTCCTCGTGGTCGGCGACGTGATGCTCGACCACTACATCTGGGGCGACGCCACGCGCATTTCCCCCGAGGCGCCCGTGCCGGTGGTCAAGAAGCACCGGGAAACGGACACGCCCGGCGGCGCCGCGAACGTCGCCGCCAATGCGGCTTCGCTCGGCGCCACCGTCGAAATCGTCGGCGCGATCGGCCGCGACCTCAGCGGCCGGAAACTGCTCACGCATCTGGCCAGCCGGGGCATCGTGTTTGACCGCGGATTCCTCCAAGCCGCTCCCACCATCACCAAGACACGGGTGATCGTGCGCAACCAACAGCTTTGCCGCATCGACACCGAGGAGGATCCCCCGCGTTACCGCGCGGCCCTCGCCTCGGAACAAGCGCGGCGCCGATTGCAGGAGAAGATCGCGAAATGTCACGGGGTGATTCTGTCCGATTACGCCAAGGGCCTCTTGACGACCGGCCTGATCTCGAGAATCACGGAGATGGTCCGGAAGCATGGCGGCTTTGTCTCCCTCGATCCCAAGCCTTCGGGAGGAAATGAATCAGACGGACTGGACCTCCTCACGCCCAACCACAAGGAGGCGATGGAACTGGCCGCGCTGGCGCCCGGGCGGGACGACCCCACCGACGATGCCAAAATCTGCCGGCGGATCTGGGAACGGTACCATCCGCGCAATCTCGTCATCACTCTGGGCGCCGACGGCATGCTGCTCTGCCAGCAGGGAGTGCCGGGCGCGCGGATCCCGACGGCCGCCCGGGAGGTGTACGATGTCTCGGGCGCCGGGGACACGGTGATTGCCGCCCTGACGCTGGCGATGATGGCCGGCGCCGACATCGAGACCGCGGCCCAGTTTGCCAACGCTGCGGCGGGTGTGGTGGTAGGCAAGATCGGCACGGCCACGGTCACGCCGGAGGAACTGGTCGCCTACGTGTCGCAATCGCCGTGAGCGAGGCCCACGCCAGTACCGCCCGCGCGCTGTTTCTCGATCGCGACGGCACGCTGATCGTGGACAAGGTCTACCTCGCCGATCCGGCGGGCGTGGAACTTATCCCCGGGGCCGCGGCCGCCCTGCGCCGGGCGCGGAAACTGGGCTACAGGCTTTTTCTCTTCACCAACCAGTCGGGCATCGGCAGGGGCTATCACACCATTGAGGACACCCATCGCGTGAATGCCCGGCTTGAAGAGCTGCTCGGCCCGCCGCGGCCGGCCTTCGATGGCATTTGCATCGCGCCCGAAGCCCCGGACCAGCCCCTGGTCTATCGCAAGCCGTCTCCGCGGTTCATTCTCGAGATGATCGCGCAGCACGGGCTCGATCCGGCGCACAGTTACATGGTGGGTGACAGCGCCGCCGACATTCAGGCCGCGCTCAACGCCGGCATCCGCCCGGTCGTCATTTGCACCGGCAAGGTCGACCCGCACACCCTGCCGGAGGTCGCGCAGCACCGTGTCCCCTTATTCGACGATTTCGCCGCATTTGTCGCCACGCTTTCCTAGGCGTCCGCCGCATGCCTGAGTTCGCCGAAGTCGAGTTCTACCGCAAGCAGTGGAATCCCGGGCTGGGCCGGCGGGTGCGTTCCGTGCAGGTTCATCGGGAATCCCGGGTCTTCCGCGCTTGCGCCGTCCGCCGCCTTGTGCGCCAGCTGACCGGCGCCACGCTGATCTCTTCGGCCGCCGCGGCCAAGCAGATGCTCTTCCGCTTTCGCCGCGGCCGGTGGCTCGGGGTGCACCTCGGGATGAGCGGCGAGCTCCGCGTGGAGCCGGCCGGCTACACGCCGCAGAAGCACGATCATCTGGTGCTCGCGCAACGGGGGCGCTGCCTCGTGTTTGCCGACCCGCGCATGTTCGGGCGCATTCAGTTTGCGACCGGTCGCACGCCCCCCGCCTGGTGGACGTGCCTGGCGCCGCCAATTCTGTCCGGCGCTTTCACAGCCGAGGAAGTGGCCGCTTTTCTGCGCCGCCGCGGACGCACGCCCATCAAGGCCGTGCTCCTGATGCAGGAACGGTTTCCGGGCGTGGGCAACTGGATGGCGGATGAAATCCTGTGGCGGGCCGCGATTCATCCCTGCCGCCTCGCCGGGTCGCTCACCGCGGTCGAGGTGCATTCAATCTGGCGCGAATGCCGCCAGGTCTGCCGGCAAGCGCTCGCCACGATCGCAGGCCGGGGGGACCATGTTCCGCCTGCGCTCAATGCCCACATTCCGGACACCTGGCTCTTCAATCACCGGTGGGAGGATGGGGGCCGTTGCCCGCGAACCGGCGCCCGCCTCATGCGCGCGGAGGTAGGCGGCCGCACCACTTGCTGGTCCCCCGCTCGGCAGAGATCATAGGTTCGTAAGTTATTTATCATCAAATATCTAATAATCCAATCCTCCACGGTTCTCGGGTCCAACGGTTGTGAGCCTTTCGTTTAAAAACCCCCAACATCTCACAGAAAACTCGACGATTTGATTCTCCACTGCCATAGTTAACCCCTTTCCACCGTCTGCTGCCGCAGGCAGATGGCTGGCGTTCCCCACGCCCCCCACCCCATGTCTCAAGCCGTCTGCCGTCCCGTTCATCTGCGTTGCGAGTATTTCGAGAATCCGCTCGGCATTGATGAGCCTAGGCCGCGCCTGAGCTGGTGGCTCGATGCCGAACACCGGCACGGCGCCCGCCAGACCGCCTA
>PMBT01000173.1 GCA_003153035.1 Opitutia bacterium | reverse complement strand
CCAGTTGCCGAGCATCTCGAAAAACGTGTGGTGGGAGGTGTCGAAGCCGACATCCTCGAGGTCGTTGTGCTTGCCACCAGCGCGGATGCATTTCTGGGTGTCAGCCGCGCGGGTATCCTTCGCGGGCTTCGCGCCGGCCCACCGGGAGACGTCGGGCTGCCGGTCGCCGAGAAAGATCGGCACGAACTGGTNNTCATGCCGGCGTTGGTGAAAAGCAGGCCGGGCGAGCTGGGCAGCAGCGAGGCCGACGGCACGATGGTGTGGTCGTGCTTCGCAAAAAAATCAAGGAAGCTCTGGCGGATTTCAGCGCTGGTCATTGCGAATGATGGTTATGAACCACGGAGGCGCCGTGGGCACGGAGAAATGGAAGGAGAATGGGGTAGCGAGGTCCGGGGTAAAGGGAAGATGAAAGTTCGCGGTGCGGCCGCAATTTGATGGTGGACGGCCGTTATTCTGATAATTCGCGGTTGCGCGGTCGGGGCCTGATCCGCATCTAATCTGGTATGAAGATCCATGTGCTGCCGGCAGGGCCGATCCAGACCAATGCCTACCTGCTGACCGCGCCGGAGCTCAAAGAAGCGGTGCTCATCGATGCTCCGGGGGGAATCTGGCAGGAGATCGAGCCGCTTTTGGCGAAGGAGCAGTGCCGTCTCCGGGAACTCTGGTTCACGCACGGCCACTGGGACCACACCCAGGGCGGGGCCGAGGTGGTGGCGGCAACCCGGGCGAAGGTGCGGGCGCATCGCGACGACCAGATTCTGATCGAACGCCCCGAGGTGATGGAGATGTTCCTGATTCCCGGCGTGCGGCTCGGTCCGGTGAAAATCGACGAATTTGTGGAGCAGGGGCAGCGCTGGACGGCGCTGGGACAGACCGTGGAGGTGCGGCATGTGCCCGGGCATTGTCCGGGCAATGTGATGTTCTATTTTCCCGAACAGAAGGCGGCGTTTGTGGGCGATGCGCTTTTTCACAGCAGCATCGGGCGCACCGACCTGCCGGGCGGGAGTTTCGAGGTGTTGGAGTCCTCGATTCGCCAGCAGATCTATTCGCTCCCGGACGATACCGTGGTGTATCCCGGTCACGGACCCGACACCACCGTCGGCGTGGAACGGGAGACGAACCCCTTTGTCCACGGGTGATCCGGACGGAGGCGACGCAGCCACCATGGAAGATCTGATCCACGAACGATTCATGCGGCGCGCCCTCGAGCTGGCGCGCAGGGGCTGGGGTACCACCCATCCCAATCCGATGGTGGGCGCCGTCATCGTGGAGCATGGCCAGGTGGTCGCGGAGGGCTTTCACGCCAAGGCCGGCGAACCGCACGCGGAGATCATGGCGCTGCGCAATCTCGGGCGCCGGCCGCAGCCCGGCGCGACGCTTTACGTCACGCTGGAACCCTGCAGCACGAAGGGGCGCACCGGCGCGTGCACGGCGGCGATCATTGGCGCCGGTCTCAAGCGGGTGGTGGCCGGGGCCGCCGATCCGAACCCGGTTCATGCCGGCCATGGCTTCGAGGTGCTGCGGGCGGCGGACGTGGAGGTGACCGTGGGGGTGCTGGCCGAGGAATGCACCGACCTGAACCTGATTTTCAACCACTGGATCGTGGCGCAGACGCCGTTGCTTGCCGCCAAGGCGGCCGTGACCCTCGACGGCAAGATTGCGACGCGGACCAGCGATTCGCAATGGATCACGGGCGAGCTGGCGCGCACGGACGTGCACCGCTGGCGGCGGCTTTTTCCCGCCATCGCGGTCGGGGCCGGCACCATTCTGAGTGACAACCCCAGCCTGACCAGCCGGCTGGGCGACGACGTGTGGTGCCCGGTGCGATTTGTGTTCGACGGCCTGCTGCGCACGGTGGTGGAGAAGAGCCTGCCGAAAGTCTACACGGATGAGTTCAAGGACCGGACCATCGTCGTGACCACGCCGCATGGCGGTCTCGGCTACGTCCGGAAGCTGCAGGCGCTGGGAGTGAAAGTGTGGAACATCACCTCGGCCACGATGCGCGCTCCCCTGCCGGAGTTTCGCCGACTGTGCGTAGAGGCGGACATCACCGGCGTGTTCGTCGAGGGAGGGGCACAGCTCATCAGCGAACTGATCCAGTGCCGGCAGCTTGACTACCTGTTCGTCTACCGGGCGCCCGTGCTGCTGGGCGACGACAAGGCGAAGACCGTGTTCAAGGGCCTCCGCACCGAGAAACTCGTCAACGCCGTGCGGTTGGAGGAGGTGCGGCACACCTCGTTCGGACCGGACCAACTCATGCGGGGGCGCGTGGCCTACCCGGAGAAATTGCAGGTCGACGAGACGACCTTCAGCTTGGGATGAGGCAGTATCCATGCCGGCGAAGGTCGAAAATCGAGGGTCGGAGGCCGCGGATGCAGGGAGCCATCCGCCATGGCGACGGCGGTCAGCCTCCTCCCGGGCCGCTCTGGCTCCCGACGCTCGTCTCTCGGCTTTCGACTGAATTCTTTCCGATGATACTCTATCTGGCCTCGGGCAATGCGCACAAGGCGCGCGAATTCCAGGCGCTGGCCGACGCCAGCGCCCTGCCGGTGGAGATTATCTCGGCGGTGGCGATCGGCGGCATGCCGGCGGTGGCGGAGGACACCGGCACCTTTGTCGGCAATGCGCGCAAGAAGGCGCGGGCGCTCAAGGAGCGGCTGCCGGCCGGAGCCTGGGCCCTGGCCGATGACAGCGGCCTGTGCGTCGAGGCACTCCGCGGGGCTCCGGGCGTGGAATCAGCCTACTACTCAGGCCCGCGCGCGAGCGGCGCGGAGAACCTGGCAAAGTTGGTCGCGGTCATGCGCGATGTGCCGGACGACCGGCGGGCGGCGCATTTCGTGTGCGTCCTGGTGCTCGTCGGGCCCGACGGCGAGGAGCAGGTTTTCGAAGGCCGCTGCGACGGCCGGCTGCGTCGCGAGCCGGCCGGCGTAGGCGGCTTTGGCTATGATCCACTCTTCATGCCGGAAAGCCATGCCCGCACGTTTGCGGAGCTGGAATCGTCGATCAAAAACGAACTGAGCCACCGCGGCCGGGCCTGGGCCCGGCTGGGTGGCTGGCTGCGTGAGCGGGGCTAGAGCACTTTCTATTTAGATA
>PMBT01000125.1:20721-29295 GCA_003153035.1 Opitutia bacterium | reverse complement strand
TCCATCGCCCCGAAATTCTGGATCGCATGGAGATGCTTCACGATGACCTTCTTGCGGGCCATCATGAGCGCACCCTTGGAAAGGCATACGGTCATGATCATCGGCAGCATCTCCGGGGTCAGCCCCACCGCCACCGACAGCGCAAACAGCAAGGCTTCGACCCAGTTGTGGTTGCGCAATCCCACGATCAGGAAGGTGATCGAGACCATCACGACCATGAAGCGGATCATCAGCCAGGTGAAGTCGCGCACGCCCTTGTCGAAACTGGTGGCTTCGCGCTTGGAGAGCATTTTCTCCGCGAGCGAGCCGAAATAGGTGCGGGCCCCCGTCGCCAGCACCAATCCGCGCGCCGATCCGCTCAGCACGTTGCTGCCCATGAAACAGGCGTTGGAGAATTCGAACGCGGCGCGGCCGGCCGGCTGATTCGGCTCGGCCCCCTTCTCCACTGGCATGGATTCGCCGGTCAACGCCGACTGGGTCACAAAGAAATCCTTGGCTGAGAGCACGCGAAGATCCGCCGGGATCAGGCTGCCCGCGGCCAGAATGACCACATCGCCAGGCACGATGTCCTCCAGCGGGACCTCCGCCTCCCTGCCGTCGCGCAGCACCGTGACGGTTGTCTTCACCAGCTTCTGCAGTTTCTCCACCGCCCGCGATGACCGGGTCTCCTGAATATAGGAAAGGAAGACGCTCAGGAACACCATGGTGCCGACCACCACCGTCGAGCGCAGATCACCCGTCAGATAGCAGACAATGGCGATGATCAGCAGCTGGATGACGAGCGGATTCCGGCAACGTTCCAGCAGATCGCGCAAAACCGAAACCCGGCCGCCCGAAGCTACCGTGTTCGGTCCGGCCTCGTCCAAAGACCTGGCTGCCTGCTCGGAGGAAAGCCCGCTGCTGGAGCTGTGCCGGCGTTCGAGCAGCTCCGCATCGGGAATGGTGTACTGTGACGTATCGGAAGGCAAAAACGGGTTTAAATGGCGTCCTTTGAACACGTCAAAAGGTCGCGGGCTGATGCTTCGCCCCGCAAAAAATCGGCGCAAGAACAAACTCCCCGATTTTGGCTTTTTGAGACCGCGGATCCCGCGTCGCTTCGCGCACCAGCGCTCGGCGATCATCATTTCGAATCGGCGCGAACCTCCTTGAAAGAAAAACATCCGTCTCCGGATGACACCTAGGCGATCACGCCAGCGATCCCTTGCACCGCGGCACTTTCTTGTCTCGCGGTCAGATGTGTCACTCATCCGCAGCGACAGTTGGTTCCGCGCGATGCATGAAGCACCGGAAAAATCGATGTGGATCGTCGAACCGCGCCAACCTTTCCGTGTCTTATGCGAAGTCACCGCAGGCTGCGGTGAGGAGCGGTTTCCCTCCGGGACTGCACTCTATCCGTGTTGAAAACGGCCGTGCATTTTGCATGCAGGCCCTGCCTCGTTTCACGCATTGTGCAACGGCTGACGGAAATGATTGGCGGTCAGAAACATTTTATCCCGCTGTTTCACAATCTCTTAGCACTGACCAAGGCAAGATTGGCATTGATCTAGGTAGGAGAGAGGTGCGTCACCAATCCCATTTCTCTAATGTCACCTCGCGCCCTTCCATTTCCTACCAATCTTGTTCCCAAGAATGTCTCCAATCAGGAGACTCAGGCGGGCGAAGCCGCAATTGATGCCGGTCTTGTGCAGCGGTTCACCTCCGGTGACGATTCCGCTTTCAATGAAATCGTCGCCCGATATCGCGGCAGGATCTACGGGCTGACCCTCAATCTCCTGCGGAACACCGCGGATGCGGAAGAGGTCACGCAGGACGCCTTCATCCGCGCCTACCGCGGATTGGGCCGGTTCCGCGGCGAGTCCTCCCTTGCCACTTGGCTCTATCGCATCGCGCTCAACCTCGCCCGCAACCGCTATTGGTATTTCTTCCGGCGCCACCGGCATAACTGGGTATCACTCGATCGCCCCCTGGGAGATGATTCGGAGACCACGTTTGCCGACCTGATTGCCGCCCGGGACCACGATCCCGCCCAGGAAACCGCCTCAGGCGAGTTTTCCGCCCTCGTCGCCGCATGCATGGAGCGCCTCGACCGCAAACACCGGGAAATTCTCACGATGCGCAACGTGCTCGACCTGTCCTACGAAGAGATTGCGTCCACCCTTGGCATCAACATCGGCACCGTCAAAAGCCGGATCGCCCGCGCTCGCGAATATTTGCGCGAACTGCTGACGGAATCGTGCCCCGAATTGAAGCCCGCTCTCACGGTGGCCGATTTCTTCCTGCCAGCCCAAGGTGCGCAAGGCCACGCCGACATCAGTTACGCCTGAATCGTGAAGCAATCGTCAATTTTCCATCTATGGGAACTTTGTTCTCTACTGGGTGACCAAAGTAGGCGACCTTCTCATTGCTGAGCATCATGAAAACGTCGCGCCTTTATCACTGGTTTTCCGCGTGGTTCCACGCCCATCGCCCGCTGCGCTGGGTCGAGACCATCGTTCCGGACTACTCCACTTGGACTCCGTGGTGATGGGACCGTCGGGGCGGCAGCATTCTGCCGTTGCCAACGGCTGAGCAAAAGCCGCCCAATCCAATCTTCTGCCAGCCGCGCCTTACCGGGCGCGGCTTTTTTTGGCGTTGTTGCAAGCTTGCGCGCGAGGACCCGAATCTCTGCACTCACGCGATGCCTGCCGCCATCCGGGTCAGCCCAGCAGTTGCCCGTCGTTTCCACCGGCGGGCGCTCCTGCTTGACCGGCCGGTTGCCACGGTCGGCGACGCCCTCGCCCACCTTGGTTACGTGCAGATGGATCCCATCAATGTCTGCGGTCGCATGCACGATCTGATCCTGCGCAACCGCGTCGCCGGCTACGTCGAAGGCGGCCTTGGCCGCCACCTGCACGGCGACAGCAACGCCCTGCCAGCCAAACACCGCACCGCCTTCGAACATCATGTCCCTTCCACCGGGATCCTCGTCGCCTTTCCATTCGAAGCCTGGCCTCATCTCCTGGCTGCGATGCAGCGGCGCACCCGCCGCCATGGCGCTTGGTCGGGCAGACTGACCCCGCGCGAACGCGGGCTTTCAGTCCGGATCCTCGCCGAAATCGCGGCCCGCGGTCCGCTCTCTTCCGACGACATCGATGACCGCCGCCGCTCGCGGCAGATGGTCTGGGGGGCCTTCTCGCTCGCAAAATCCACGCTCCAGAAGCTCTTCTTCCACGGCCGCCTGCTCATTGCCCGGCGCGATGAAAACAACCGGCGCCTTTACGACCTGCCCGGACGGGTGCTGCCGCCCGCAGTCCTCCACCAGCCGGAGCCGGCGAAAACGGACACCGCCCGGTGGGAGGCGCTCCTCAAACTCCGCCAGCGCCGGCTCACCACGCTCAAGCAATCTGAACTGCCTTTGGTGGCCGATCGAGTGCAGCCGGTGCAGGTTGAAGGTTGTCCGCCTCTCTACTGCCTGCGCGAAGATGCCCGGCTTTTCGATCTTCCGCCAGGCGACGTCCTGGTTCCGGCCGCGCAGCTACTCGCCCCCCTTGACCCGCTGATCTACGACCGGCGCCTCACCTCGACCCTCTGGCGATTTGACTACACTTGGGAGGCGTACACTCCGCCCGCCAAGCGGAAGCGCGGGCACTATGCCCTGCCTGTGCTCGCCGGCTCCGAACTGGTCGGCCATGTCGACGCCAGAGCCGACCGGACGACCGGGCGCCTTTGCTTACTCTCTCGTTTGATTCGCCGCGGACATAAGATCGCGCCCGTTTTGCGCGAACTTGCCGGGTTTCTCGGCCTGAAGCCATCGCCGCGACCGCGCCGCCGGCCGGTGCCGGCGGCCTGAGATACAGCGGCGGGTGCATCGACCGGCCCGCGTCAGAATCTCGCCTCGACTCCGGCAAATGCGCCCGCACCGAGCGTGGGATAGCCGTTCACCTCCTCGTAGTGCTGGTCCAGAACGTTCTCGAAGCGCACCTTCAACGTCACCCGGTCACTCACCGACCACGCCGCGTAACAGCGGGCCACCGTGTAGTCCGGAGCGTCGATTGTGGCAAAGGTCTGCGCGTCGATGTCCTCGCGTTTCGCCACGGACAAAATGCCGGCCCCCACACTGACGCCGCCACCCAGATTCCGCCAAACGTCCACGGACAGCATCTGCCGGGGTCGCCGGAGTAGCCGGGTGTGCTCTGTCAGATTGTCAGCTTCCAGATAGGTATAGGCCGCCCGCGTTTCCCAGGAACCGCCCAGCCGCGCCTGCGCCGACAATTCGAGCCCCCGCGTGCGGGCTTGATCGACGTTGGCGGTGGTGCCGGGAAAGACGGAGAAATCATAAACAATCAGATCATGAAAGCGGGTCTCAAACCACGTGGCGCTCAATGTGCCGCGGTGCGCTGGGAGATAGAAGTCGACGCCGGCATCCCAGCCGTGCGCATGCTCGGGCTCCAGACGGGGATTCCCCTGATAATACGAACTCTGCCCGTAGAGATCGAGAAAGCTGGGCGAACGGAACCCCGTGCCATAGCTGCCCCGAAGCTTCAACCGCCCGGGCATCGGCAGCCACGCGGCGGTGACCCGGCCGGTGGTGGTGCGCCCAAAGGTGTCGTGGTCGTCGCTGCGCAGGCCGCCGGTCAGGAAGACGTTCTCCGCCGGCGTCCATTCGTCCTGCGCGAAAAAGGCCAGCAGGCTTTCCTGCCGGTTGATGTCGCCAAATCCATTGTTGCGCGTCTGGTCGCGTTCGACCGTCAGCCCAGCGGTCAGCCGGTGCTCCGCGCCGAGCGCGATTGTGTTCTGCCAGTCGAGTTCGCCCCGGCGGTTGGTGACGACGGTGGTCTGCGTGGGCAGGCCGGGGGTCGGGTTCTCCGAGACAAAGCGCCGGTCCTGCCCGCCAAGGGTCAATCGACCCGACCAGGCGGGCGAAACCGAATACTCCGCGAACAGCGTGGCGAGCTGGTTCTGTTCACGCTCCCGATTGTCCGGATCGTTGGTGAAGCGGTCACCCGGCGATCCGTAAGCGCCAATGAAGCCGCGCAGCGTCGCGCCCACGGCAAGCTGCCCGGCCAGCTGGCGGTCGAGCCGCACGGCGTAAGTCGTGCCGGCGAAATCATTGTTCGGGCGCTGGTTCTCGGTGCGGCCACTCTGCAGCCAGGTGTTGTAGGCCCAGCCGTCGCGCGCACCTTCGGCGCCGACCGAGCCCTGGATTGTGCCAAACGAGCCCCCCTCGATGCCGATCCGGGCGGAGGGCGCGCCCTCGCCCTTGAGCGTTCGCAACGAGACCACCCCGCCCACCGCCTCGCCGCCATAGAGCGTGCTTTGCGGACCGCGGGCAATCTCAATGCTGTCAGCGGCCGACAGGCCCGCGCCGCCCAGAAACACGGCATAATCCGTGTTCGGGTCGTTCAAGCGCATGCCGTCCACCAGAAACAGCGTTTGGTTGGAATTCGCGCCGCGCAGGAAAAGGGACGTGGTTGCACCCATCGCTCCGCTCGCGAACGCCGGCATGCCCGCGATGCCCCCCAAGGCCTCCCGCATCGTGGTAACCTGCCGCCGGTCCAGGTCCTCGCCGGAAATAAAGTCGACGCTGCTGCCCAACGCGGTCAGCGGCACGGGGGTGCGCGTGGCCGTGACCACGACCTGGTCGAGTGGGACAGGCTCCGGCGTGGATTGGGCCGCCAGACAGACGGCGAGTGCCGGCAGCACCGTCAAGGCGGCTGCCAGCGGAATGGCGATCCGGCGCGGAAAATGCGCCGGTTCATGGGTGTTCATCTCTGCTCCTTTGGGCTGGGCGGGAAGAGCAGAAACGTGGATGACGGCCGCCGGCCCCAGTTCTCTCCGGCCCTCCGCACACCCGTCAGTTCTACTCTCACCCTTCATTGATGCGATGAAGGTTGGTCGCCGGCGCGCGCATCCGCGTCGGCGTAGTGAGCTTCCAGAGCCAGATATTCGGACTCCGCATTTCCCCTCCGGAATTTCCGAGCCGAGCCCTGAAACCCTGGAGATCCTCGCCCCTCGCCTTCACCGAGGCCTGCGCCTCAATTGGCTTTCCTGCCGGGGTTCCCCGCCGCACGGCCCGATGGTCATTGGACCGCCTGCGAAGCCCCCGTACCCGGGGTCTGTGATGCGATACCGCAGCGCTACTGTGGCCGGTTCTCACGGCCTTCCCTGCGTCTCCGGAACCAATGCAAAGAACCAGACGCGGGCGATATGAACTGTCCGCCCCGCTCGCCGCAAGCGCGATTCTTGTGTATTTCTTGCCGGGCCTTCAGCTTCGTTTCGCGGCATCACCATCAGGCGATTTCTCCTCTTGCAATAATCATATCATCATATCTTGATATGTAGATACAACACGTTCCTGCCATGACTATGCCTGTCCAGCCCTGCTCGCCCGCCTACGCCGAGCTGCGCCGCCTGTTCGAGCAGCGCATTGCCATCCTCGAAGGGCCCAAAGGCACGATGGTCCAGGCCCGCCAGCTCACGGAGCGTGACTTCCGCGGCGAATGTTTTTGCGGGCATCCGCACGACCTGAAGGGCGACCACGACATCCTGTGCCTGACGCGCCCAACCCTGATCGAGGAGATTCATCGCAGCTTCATCGCGGCCGGCGCCGATCTCATTTCCACCAACACCTTTAACGGCACCCGCATCTCGCAGGCCGATTACCAGACCGAGGCCGTTGTCGCGGATCTTAATCGCGCCGCCGCGCAAATCTGCGTCCGCGCTGCCCGCTGGGGTGAAACCCAGTTCCACCGGCGCATTTTTGTCGTGGGTGCGCTGGGGCCGACCAACCGCACGGCCTCCATGTCCCCGGATGTCAACCGGCCGGACTACCGCGCCGTCACCTTCGATCAACTGGTCGCCGCTTATTATGAGCAGGCCCGGGCCCTCGTCGAGGGCGGCGCGGAAATTCTCCTCGTCGAGACCATTTTTGATACGCTTAACGCCAAGGCCGCCCTCTTCGCCATCGAAAACCTGTTCGATGAGCTGCCGGCGCGTCTGCCCGTGATGATTTCCGTCACGATCACCGATGCCTCGGGGCGCACCCTTTCCGGCCAGACCGTCGAGGCGTTTTACTACTCGGTGGTCCATGCGCGTCCGTTCAGCGTCGGCATCAACTGCGCCCTGGGCGGCCGGCAGATGCGGCCCTACCTCGAGGAGCTCGCCCGCATCGCCGGCTGCTTCGTGACCTGTTACCCCAACGCCGGCCTGCCCAACGCGTTTGGCGGCTACGACGAAACTCCGGACGAGATGGCCGCGACCCTCGCTGAGTTCGCCACCAATGGCTGGGTCAACCTTCTCGGCGGGTGCTGCGGCTCCACCCCGGCCCATATCCAGGCCATCACCAAGGCTGTCGCCGGCCTGAAACCCCGGCCCCTGCCCGAAGCCACTGTCCCGGTGCTCGGCCTCAGCGGCCTGGAGCCGCTCGTCATCGCCTGAAGGTCTGCCCACCGGCTTCCAACCGATTCTTTCCCCTGTGCCTTCTGTCGTAAATAATCCTGCGGCCAACGCCGCCCGCTTCGTCGTCATCGGTGAGCGCACGAATCTCACCGGTTCGCCAAAGTTCGCCAAGGCTGTCAAGACCGGCGACTGGGACGCCGCGCTCGCCATCGCGCGCCAGCAAGTTGAAAGCGGCGCCAACCTCCTCGACGTCAATGTCGACGAGGCGCTCATCGACGGCGAGGCGACGATGACGAAGTTTCTCAACCTGATCGCCGCCGAACCCGAGATCAGCCGCGTGCCGATCATGATCGACAGCTCCAAATGGAGCGTGCTTGAGGCCGGCTTGAAATGCCTTCAGGGCAAGGGCATCGTCAATTCCATCTCGCTCAAGGATGGCGAGCCTGAGTTCCTGCGCCGCGCGAAGCTCGTCCGGCGCTACGGCGCCGCCGCGGTCGTCATGGCCTTCGACGAGCAGGGCCAGGCCGCCGACCGCGACGCCAAGGTCCGCGTCTGCACCCGTGCCTACCGGCTGCTGGTTGACCGGCTCGGCTTCCCGCCGGAGGAAATCATCTTCGACCCCAACATTCTAACCGTCGCCACCGGCATTGAGGAGCATAACAACTACGCCGTCGCTTTCTTCGAGGCCGTCCGCCTGATCAAGCGGACCCTGCCCGGCGCCAAGGTCAGCGGAGGCGTGTCCAATGTCTCGTTCTCGTTCCGCGGCAACCACCCGGTGCGCGAGGCCATGCACACGGCTTTTCTCTTCCACGCCATCGAGGCCGGCCTCGACATGGCGATCGTCAACGCCGGCATGCTCGGCGTCTACGAGGAGATTCCGCGGGATCTGCTCGAGCGCATCGAGGATGTCCTGCTCAACCGGCGGCCCGACGCCACCGAGCGCCTGGTCGCCTGCGCCGAGGAGCTCAAGGCGGCCCAGGGTGGCGCCTCCCGGACCGAGAGCCGGGAGGACCTCGCCTGGCGCGCCCGGACGGTGGAGGAACGGCTCACCCACGCGCTGGTCAGGGGCATTGACGCTTTCGTCGCGGCCGACACCGAGGAGTGCCGCCAGAAATATCCGCGCCCGCTCGACATCATCGAGGGGCCGCTCATGGACGGCATGCGCGTGGTTGGCGACCTGTTCGGCGCCGGCAAGAT
>PMBT01000125.1:7144-20694 GCA_003153035.1 Opitutia bacterium | reverse complement strand
GTGCATGACATCGGCAAGAACATCGTTGGCGTCGTGCTGGCGTGCAATAATTACGCCGTCACCGACCTCGGCGTCATGGTGCCGTGCGAGAAGATCCTCGCCACGGCCCGGGAGCTGCAGGCCGACCTCATCGGCCTCTCCGGCCTGATCACGCCGTCGCTTGACGAGATGGTCCACGTGGCCCGCGAGATGAAGCGCGCCGGCTTCACCGTGCCGCTGCTGATCGGCGGCGCCACCACCAGCCCGGCGCACACCGCGGTGAAAATCGCCCCCGAATATGGGTCCGGCGTAGTGCATGTGCTCGATGCCTCGCGCGTCGTGAACGTCGCCAGCTCGCTGCTTAATCCGGACAGCAAGCCCGCGTTTCTAGCCGAGATCGTCACCCGGCAGGAGCGCCAGCGGGAGGATTTCGCCGCCCGGCGCGCCCGCCAGCCGCTGCTGCCGCTCAAGGAAGCCCGCCGCCGCCGCACCCCGGTCGATTGGGCGGCAACGGATATTCCGCGGCCGGAATTTCTCGGCCCGCGCGTCTTCTCTCCTGTGCCGCTCGAAGAGATCGTCCCCTTCATTGACTGGGGCCCGTTCTTCAGCGCGTGGGAGCTTCATGGGCGTTTTCCCGACCTGCTCACGGACCCCGCGGTCGGTCCGGAAGCGACCAAGCTTTACGATGACGCCCGGAGGCTGCTCGCCCGCATCGTCGCCGAAAAACGCTTCGTCGCGAAAGCGGTCATCGGCTTCTGGCCGGCCGCCGCCATCGGCGACGACCTTGAAGTCTATGCCGACGAGGAGCGCCGTCGCGTCCTCACCACGTTCCACTGCCTGCGCCAGCAGCTCGCAAAACCCGCTGGCCAGTTCAATCACTCGCTCGCCGATTTTGTGGCGCCAAGGGACAGCGGCCGCGTCGATTTCATCGGCGGCTTCGCCGTCACAACCGGCCACGGCGTCGACGCGTTTGCCACGGAGTTCCGCAGCCGGCATGACGACTATTCGGCTATCATGGCCCAGGCGCTGGGCGACCGGCTCGCCGAGGGGCTGGCCGAGCTCATGCACAAGCGCGCTCGCGAGTTTTGCGGCTTTGGTCGCGCGGAGAACCTCGCGATGGAGGAGATCATTCGCGAAAAATACCGGGGCATCCGCCCTGCGCCCGGCTACCCGGCCTGTCCCGACCACACCGAGAAGCGTCGGCTCTTTGACCTGCTCGGCGCCGAGGCTGCCACCGGCATCACGCTGACTGAGAGCTTTGCCATGCACCCCGCCAGCAGTGTGAGCGGATTCTATTTCAACCATTCCGAGGCAAAGTATTTCGCCGTCGGCAAGCTCGGCCGCGACCAGATTGAGGATTACGCCAGACGAAAGAACCTCGCCGTTGCCGAGGCCGAGAAGTGGCTCGCGCCGTACCTCGACTACAATCCCGCCTGAGGGGGACTCAGGTAGCGACGCCACGTTCTCCGTAAGGGGCACTCAAACCATCCGGTGGATTCTGTAGGAACCTGCTTGCAGGCGAATTTCCCATGGAGTCGCGAGTAAACTCGCCCCTACAACTGCATGACTCCATCTGCTGCGGACGTGTTCACTCCAGCGCCCACCGATCGAAAAACCCGGCGAGCGTGGTTCCACCGGGTGTCCAGGGACCATCAATCTTTCCAGGGCTTGGGCACGACCTTGAAGCCGTCCGGCGTTTTGCGAAAATACATGTTGTCGCACTCGAAATACTCAACCTCCTCAAACCAAACGGAGGTTGCGTCGACCGGGAGAGTCTTGGTGATCGCGCCGACCGGAGCCGGCATCCACACCAGCCCTTCCGGCGTCTTCTGGAAGAATTGTCCGTCTTTGAAAAGAAACTCGGTGCTGCCAACCCACACCGACTGGTACTCGACAGCCGGCGGGGGCGGGGGCGGCAGGTTGACCACCGTCGGCGCCTCCACCACCACATAGCCGTGCCGCATCGGCTGGTAAAATACATCCCCGTAGCGGTAATAAACCACATTGCCCACATAGATGCGGGCGCAATGCGGAGGCAGTTCGCGGACGATAGCGGCGCGCGGACGACCATCAAGCCATGGGGACCCCGCTGGTAGAAGGTGCCGCGATAAGAGTAATAGTGGTCCCGGCCCACCGTCACGTCGATGTAACCGTGCGGCAGCGGGATGCCAAGGGAAAGACCGATGTCGACATGCGATTCGGCGCGCAGCGTGGAGGTGGCGAGGGTGGCGGCGCCAGCCGCCATCAGGAGAAGGATCCGGAAGAAACGGGGAACTGTCTTCAAGGGTAAGCATTGGTTTGGATTGACTCTACTGCAAATAATAGACGCCAGAAATCCGGAAAAGTTTTACCGCTCACTTCTGCCTTGAGATATCCGCCCGAAGCCTCGATGGATGCGGAATGGAAATGGCTTGTATGCACATGAAAATGCGGGCGCTTGCCTTGATTGCCGCCGGCGTGGCCGCGACCAGCGCCTGGAGTGCTGACACCGACATCCAGTCGCCGGTGGTGGCAGGAGGCAGTGGTGGCTTCGCGCTCCAGCGGCCGGAGATTTACCACGCCGGCTGGGTCGACCTGAACAAGAACGGAGTCAAGGACGCCTACGAGGATCCCGCCCAGCCGGTCGAGACGCGGGTTGAGGACCTGCTGGCGCGCCTGACCCGCGCGGAACGGCTCGGCCAACTCGAGCAGCGGCCAATAAGAAACGGGACCGATCGAAAGGACGCCGCCCTGATCGCAGCCGGCGGAATTGGCTCCTATCTCGGCGCGGCACCGGAGGCCGGCCCGCGCAACCGCCTGCAGCGCCTCGCCGTCGAGGAATCGCGACTGGGTATTCCCCTGATTTTCGGCTTTGATACGATCCATGGCTTTCGCACGGTCTTTCCGATCCCCCTTGGCCTGTCCTGCGCATGGGACTCCTCGCTAGTCGAACGCGTGCACACCGTGGCCGCCGCCGAGTCTGCCGCGGCGGGCGTGGACTGGGTTTTCGCACCGATGGTGGACATCGCCCGCGATCCCCGGTGGGGACGCATCGCCGAGGGCGCCGGCGAGGATCCGTGGCTCGGCGGCCAGCTGGCCGCCGCCGCCGTCCGCGGCTTCCAAGGCACCGATTTCGGGCAGAGCGGCCGGGTGGCGGCCTGTCTGAAGCATTATGTGGGCTACGGCGCCGCCGAGGGCGGCCGCGACTACAACACCACCGAGATCGGTCTGCCCACGCTTCGCAACATTTACCTGCCTCCGTTCAAGGCGGGCGTCGATGCGGGTGCGGCCACGCTGATGAGCGGGTTCAATTGCCTCAACGGTGTGCCGGCCTCCGGCAACCGCTTTACGCTCACCGAGGTTCTGCGCGAGCAATGGGGATTCCAGGGTTTTGTGGTCAGCGACTGGAACGCGGTCAAGGAACTCATTGACCACGGCTACGCCGCGGACCGGGCGCAGGCCGCCGCCTTTGCCCTCACCGCGGGGGTGGACATGGAAATGGTCAGCAATTGCTACCGCACGGCCCTGCCGGCGCTGCTCGACGCCGGCAAGCTGCCCGGATCGGTACTGGACACGGCTGTGCGCCGCGTTTTGCGCGTCAAGATCACGAAAGGCCTGTTCGATCAACCCTACACGAAACCGGCAATCCTCGATCAGGCTGCCGCCACCGCCCTCGCCCGGGAGGCCGCCACGCGTTGTTGCGTGCTGTTGAAGAACAATGCCAACACGCTGCCACTAAAGAACGCTGGAACGGTGGCATTGATCGGCCCGATGGCGGCCAACCGACACGACCTGCTCGGCTGCTGGTCCGGACTGGGCCGCGAAGAGGATGCCGTGACACTCCAGGCAGGACTGGCCGCCGCACTCCCCGGTGTAACGCTGCGGGTGGTCGAAGGCTGCAAATTTGAGGGAGATGATGCCAGCGGCCTCGACGCCGCGGTGAAGGTTGCTCGGCAGGCTGATGTCATCGTTCTCGCCCTGGGCGAGCCGGCCTCGTTCTCCGGAGAGAACAGCTTCCGCTCCGAACTCGGCCTGACCGGGGTGCAGCAGCAGCTGTTCGACAGGATCAGTGCCACGGGAAAGCCAGTGGTCACGGTCCTCTTCTCCGGCCGGCCGCTGGCTTTGCCGGTCGTGCTCGAGAAATCCGCGGCGGTGCTCATGGCCTGGCACCCCGGCATCCAGGGCGGTCCCGGGGTTGCGGACGTGCTGACCGGCTCCGTTGCTCCGTCGGGCCGGCTAACGGCCAGCTTCCCGCGCAGCGTCGGTCAAGTGCCGGTGTATTATAACTACCGCGCGACCGGCCGGCCTCTCGACGACTACATGGACGGCACGCGTGACCCCCTCCTTCCGTTCGGCTTCGGGCTGACTTACACACAGTTTAAGTACGGCGCCACGCGCCTCTCGGGCGACACGGTCAAGAACGGTGTCATCACGGTTGCGACCACTGTCGCCAACGTCGGAAAGCAAACCGGCACGGAAGTGGTGCAACTCTACCTGCACGATCTTGCCTGCTCCTTCGGGGCCAGGCCAGTCCGCGAACTCAAGGGCTTCCAGCGCGTGACGCTTAAGCCCGGCGAGTCACAGGAGATCTCGTTCACGCTCACGACTCATGATCTCGGTTGTTGGAGCGCGGAGGGGAAATGGGTGATCGAGCCCGGCCGTTTCGAAGCGGTCATCGCACCCGACGCAGCAAGCGGCGCCATGGTGGGTTTCACGCTGGAACCCTGAGGGGATCCATACAACTGTAGGAAGCGCGCTTGCGCGCGACCTTTCCTCCGCCGCTGCCTAGACTCTCCACTCCTCCGCCAGCAGCCGTGGCAGCAGCAGGTGGAGGATCTGGTGCGTCGCGCCCCAGAGGCGATGCGGCCCGATCTTGTAGAATGGCAGGGGACGCGGCCCCGGCCATTCCGGGAAATCAGTCATGTCCTCCGCATGCGCCTCCGGCCGGGCCAAATCCTGGGCGATGACTTCCATCACCTCCGCAACCTCGCCGTCCTGACATCGCCAGATGTCCGGTGGTTCGATCCGCGCCAGGAACGGGAAAATCCGGAAGCTCGTGACAAGCGTCTCCACGGGCGGCAGGTCGGCCAGGACGCTCACCCGGTCGCTGGTGATCCCGATTTCCTCGCGCGCCTCCCGCAGCGCCGTGTCGAGCAGGGACCGGTCCGCCGGCTCACGCTTCCCGCCCGGAAATGCCAGCTGGCCGCCGTGGACCCCCCGCTCGCCCCGCCGGATGAGCACAATCCGCAGCGCCCCGTCCTCCCGCCGGAAAACCGGAACGAGCACGGCGGCTTCGACCACACGTTGAGGGGTGCCTTCCGCCAGGTTCAGGTTCTCGAAGGCCGGGGCTGCGCCATGATCGGTGGATTCGGCCATGGGGCCAGAATCTCCACGACCGGCAAAACGTCAACTGGCGGGCAGCGCCGGCTGGCCCCGTCGCGCGGTCTCAATTCCGCCTTCATCCGCGATTTCGTCCCGGACCCGCTTTTCCGGGTTCACCTTTGACCAGCTTGTACCACACTTTCCTCCTTTCCCTTTCCATGAAATACCTCGCCCTCTCAGTTTTCGCGGCCGTTTTCGCCGCCATAGCACCGGCCCAGCCGCCGGTTTCGCCCGAAGTCCACCCGGATGGCCGCGTCACTTTCCGGCTGAACGCCCCCGCCGCCGGTGCCGTCGCGCTGCGCTTCGAATCTGATGCGCCCGTGCCGATGAAGAAAGACGCGCCAGGCGTCTGGTCAGCCACGACCGGCGCGCTGCCGCCCGATATTTACAGCTACAGCTTCGTCGCCGACGGCATTCCGGTGCTGGATCCGGCCAATCCACATATGAAATACAACCTTGTCTCCAGCCAGAGCGAGGTGCAGGTGCCGGGGCCGGCCGCATTGCCGTGGGAGATCAACGACGTGCCCCGCGGGACGATCCACCATCATTTCTACAAGTCCGCCATCGTCGGCGACCACCGCGATTTCTTCGTCTACACCCCTCCCGGCTACGATCCCGCGGCGAAGCCGGCCTACCCGGTCCTGTACCTTCTGCACGGCTTCAGCGACGACGCGACCGCCTGGTCCACGGTCGGTCGGGCCAACGTGATTCTCGACAACCTCATCGCCCGCGGCCAGGCGAAGCCGATGCTGATCGTGATGCCGCTCGGCTACGGCAACTGGGATGCCCTCATCGGCAGCTATTCCGGCCCGCACAAACCGGGTTCGCGGGAAGACAGCAACGCAAAGTTCGGCGACTCGTTATTGAACGAGGTCATTCCGCAGGTGGAGCGCCTGTACCACGTCTCGTCGGACGGGAAGGCCCGGGCCATCGCCGGGCTCTCCATGGGCGGGGCCCAGTCGCTGCTGATTGGCCTCAATCATCCCGACCTCTTCGCCTGGATCGGCGCGTTCAGCTCCGGCGGACTCGGCCACGATTTCGCGGCGGATTTCCCCTCGCTCGGGCAGAGTGCGAATGCCAAGCTGCGCCTGCTCTGGATCGCCTGCGGCCGGGACGACGGCCTGATCGGGTGGAACCAGCAAATCGACGCCTGGCTCACGGACCGGGGCGTCAGCCATGTCTGGCACCCGACGCCCGGCATCCACAGCTTCACCGTCTGGCGCCGGAATCTCGCGGAGTTTGCCCCGCTGCTTTTCCGGGAACAGCCCTGAGCGGAAATGAACCAATTGAACCACGGATGAACCTAGCGCGGCGGAGCCGCAACCAAGCTCGGAAATGCATTTCCTCACGCAAAGGTCGCCAAGGACGTAAAGTCATGCGGGAGCAATACTGTAACTGAAGCCGAGAGGATTTGGATGCCCTATCCCCAAGGCCTCACGGCCTTGGCTACAAGTATACCTTTGCGACCGTTGCGCTCGCCGGGCCATAGCTTCAGCGACGGCTGGCCCTTTGCGTGAGGCACAACGACCTCGATCCGAACTTCGTCGGCGCCCGCGAGGATTCTGACCTACTGTAGCACAAACAAACACGAATGAGAGGTGGGCGGAACGGGTTGCTTGATCTGCCATCGAATAGTCACTCATTCGTTCCGTTGTTCGATGATTGGCTGTTCTTTCAGAATTGGTGCCCATTCGTGTCGATTCGTGGTTTCCAGCCGATTGGCCCCGGCCAACGTGCTGCTGCTCTCGGCGCAGATCGGGCTTGAGGCGCCCTACGCCCGTGCGAGAATGGCCGTTTCCCATGAAAATCCGCAACGGCTGGTGGTTTGGCATATTCTTCCTCGGGTGCTTCGCGTTGAACACCGAAGCCGCGACCCCGGCCGCCGGACCGGAGCCCGCGCGAAGCAACCCCTTTCTCGCCGAAAGCACCCTGCCCTACCAACTGCCGCCGTTTGACCTGATCAAGGACGACGATTACGCGCCCGCGTTCGAGCTGGGCATGACCGCTGAATTGAAGGAGGTGGACGCCATTGCCGGCAATCCGGAGAAAGCCACATTCGACAACACCATCGTCGCCTTGGAGCGCTCCGGTCGGCTCCTCGACCGTGTTGAGCGGGTGTTCTTCAATCTCTCGAGCGCCAACACCGATCCGGTTATCCAGGCGGTCGAGCGGCAGATGGCGCCAAAGCTTTCCGCCCAGCGGGACGCCATTCGCTTGAACGGCGCGCTGTTTGCCCGAATCCAGGCGCTCTACGACGCGCGCGGTTCGCTCGGCCTCGACGCGGAATCCACGCGACTGGTGGAACGCTACTACAAGGACTTTGTGCGCGCCGGCGCGCGACTTTCGGATGCCGACAAGGCGAAACTCAAAGCCCTGAATTCCGAGCTCGCCACGCTGCAGACCACGTTTGCGCAGAACGTGCTCAAGGAAACCAACGCCTCGGCCGTCGTGGTCGACTCCCGCGCGGAACTGGCCGGCCTTTCCGCCAGCGAGATTGCCGCCACCGAGGCCGCCGCCAAGGACGGCCACCAGAACGGAAAGTTCGTCATCCGCCTGCTCAATACCAGCGGCCAGCCGGCGCTGGCCTCGCTGGAAAGCCGCGCCCTGCGCGAGCGGCTCGAAACAGCCTCGGTCGCGCGCTGCAGTCACGGTGGCGAGTTTGACAACCGGACGATCGTCGCCCGCATTGCGCGATTGCGCGCCGAGCGGGCCGTCCTGCTCGGATACGCAAACCACGCCGTCTATGTCCTTGAGGACGAAACCGCCGGCAACGTGGAAACTGTCAACAAATTCCTCGGCGAACTGGCGCCCCCCGCCGTCGCCAATGCGCGCCGCGAAGCCGCCGACATGCAGGCCGTGATCGACCAGGAGCACGGCGGCTTCCAGCTCGCCGCATGGGACTGGGATTTCTACTCGGAAAAAGTCCGGCGGGCCCGCTACGCGTTTGACGAGTCCCAGCTTCGGCCCTATTTCGAGTTGAACCGCGTCCTGCAGGACGGTCTGTTTTATGCAGCCGGGCGGCTTTACGGCCTCACTTTCAAGGAGCGCTACGACCTGCCGGTCTACCAGCCCGACGTGCGGGTCTTCGAGGTCTTCGACGCCGACGGCCAGCCGCTCGCGTTGTTCCTCGCCGACTACTACGCCCGGCCGTCCAAGCGCGGCGGTGCCTGGATGAGTTCCTACGTGAGCCAGTCCGGGCTTTGGGGGACCAAGCCGGTCGTGGCCAATCACCTCAATATCCCCAAGCCGCCGGCGGGCGGGGCGGCCCTGCTGACCTTTGACGAGGTGACCACGATGTTTCACGAGTTCGGTCACGCTCTGCATGGCATGTTCTCGAACGTGAAGTACCCGTTCTTCAGCGGCCGGGTGCCGCGCGACTTCGTCGAGTTCCCCTCCCAAGTCAACGAAATGTGGGCGGTCTGGCCGGAGGTGCTCAAGAACTACGCGAAGCACTACCAGACGGGCGAACCCATGCCCGAGGCCCTGCTCGAGAAAGTGCTGGCCGTGAGAAAATACAACCAGGGTTTCACTACCACCGAGTACCTGGCCGCCGCGCTGCTCGACCAAGCCTGGCACCAGCTCAAGCCCGACGAAGTGCCCACCGACACCGTGGCCTTCGAAACCGCCGCCCTCCACCGGGCGGGCGTGGACTTTGCCCCAGTTCCGCCCCGCTACCACAGCACTTACTTCTCGCACGTGTTCTCCGGCATCGCCTATTCCGCCGGCTATTATGCCTACATCTGGGCCGAGGTCCTGGACGCCGACAGCGTGGAATGGTTCAAGACGCACGGAGGCCTCACGCGCCCCAACGGCGACCGGCTTCGCCAGACCGTGCTTGCGCGCGGCGGCAGCGAGGAGGCACTCACGCTCTTCCGCAACTTCACCGGCCGCGATCCTTATGTCGAACCGCTGCTGGCGCGCCGCGGACTCGACCAGGCGCCGGTGGCCAACCCGCCCTGATCACGGCGGAAATTCCGTGATGTGCCCTTGGGTTGAGGTCCTGGAGTCCGCCGGGCAAATGGTCAGACGCCCACACCAAGACCATAGATTCAGCCGGCCGCCTGACGCAATCCAATCGGGCCCGCTTGTCCATCGGCCGGACGGTTTCATTACGGTCGCCGACTGGGCCCGTTCCCTCCTGTTCGTGGAATTTTCCATTGGCGAATCCGGATTTCCCTCCTAACATGATCTCATGCGCCGGCCCGCCACGGCCATGCAGGCGCTGGGGGTGGCCCATGTGAGCGCGACGCACTGCACGGGCAGCCTGGCGTCACATGTCTTCCGCACCGTTTTCGGCGATCGTTACCTCGACACCGGCGTCGGTACCGTGATCAGCCTTCCTTTTGTCCTTTGTCGCGAGGACACCATGAGGTGGGGCCGCTCGCGTAACGCACTTCCCCATTTCGAAGGTTGAACACCAGGCTCCGATGGCCGTTAGTCGGGGTGACAATCCGATGAGAACAAACCCTCTCCTGCGGTCGTGGACGGTCTTAACCCTGGCCGCTTTCGCCATCGCCCAAGCTGCCACACCAGCTGCGGCGCCCCAGCCACTGCTCGCCCACCAGCAGCTCGCCCGGGACATCTACCGCGAGCTTATTGAAATCAACACCGTCACCGCCACGGGCGATACCGCGCAAGCCGCCGATGCGATGGCCGCGCGGCTTCGAGCCGGTGGACTGCCGGAGGCGGATGTGCAGGTCTTCAAGCCTGCGCCGAAGAAGGGTAACCTCGTCGCCAGACTGCACGGCACGGGAGCGCGCAAACCCATCCTGCTCATGGCGCATCTCGATGTCGTCGACGCCCGGCGCGAGGATTGGTCGTTCGATCCGTTCACGCTGACCGAGAAAGATGGCTATTTCTACGGCCGCGGCACGACCGACGACAAAGCCATGGCGGCGGCCTTCGTCGCCACGCTCATCCGCTGCCAACAGGAGGGCTACCAGCCGGATCGTGATATCATTCTCGTCCTTGAAACCGACGAAGAAGCCTCCAGTCCGGGTGGACCCTATGGGATGCCCTGGCTGCTCCAGAACCAGCGCAAGCTGCTCGACGCCGAATATGCGTTGAACGAGGGCGGCGGCCTCGGCCTCAAGAACGGCCGGCCGTGGGAAATGGATTTTCAGACGAGCGAAAAGGTCTACCAGAGCTACTGGCTCGAGGTGCGCAATCCCGGCGGTCACAGTTCGCTGCCAACGAAGGACAATGCCATCTACCGCCTCGCCGCGGGGCTCGGGCGGTTGGCCGCCTTCGACTTCCCCGTGCACCTCAACGAAACCACGCGGGCGTATTTCGAGCGGGCGGTGGCGCTGGAAGAGGGCCAGATGGCACTCGACATGAAAGCCGTGTCCCAGGAGCGGCCCGACCCCTCCGCGATCGCGCGGCTTTCGGCGATCCCAATCTACAACGCCCAGTTGCGAACCACGTGCGTAGCCACGCGGCTCGAGGCCGGTCACGCGGATAATGCCTTGCCCCAGACCGCGCGGGCGTTGGTCAACTGCCGCATCCTGCCGGGCGAAACGCCGGAGGAAGTTCGGCAAACGATCATCCGCGTGCTCGCCGACGACCAAATCTCCGTCACGGCGCCCCGCAACGCCGCCCCCAGCCCGGCCTCGCCGGTGAATGGCGAACTGCTCGCCGCCGTCGAGAAACTGACACAGGAATTCTGGCCAGGCACACCCGTCATCCCCACCATGGTAACCGGGGCCACCGATGGGCGGTACCTGCGCAATACCGGCATCCCAACTTACGGCGTAGACGGCCTTGGCACGGACCTTTTTGACGTCCGCGCGCACGGCAGGGATGAACGCATGCCCGTGAAGTCATTCTACGAGGGCATCGAATTCAGCTACCGCCTGGTGAAGGCGCTGTCGGGCGGACGGTAGCCTTCGTAGACTTCGTGGTTAAGGCCTTTCGATCGCGCGCTTGCCGCGTGACGGCACCCCGGTAGCGTGGGTCTGTCACCCGATGAAATCATTGAAGGAATTCCTGCAAGGCGACCAGTTCGCGAAACAATGCGGCATCGAGCTGGTGTCCGTTGCCCCCGGCCAAGCCGTGGCGCGCATGCGGGTCCAGCCGTGGCATCTCAATGCGGTCGGGATCACGCAGGGCGGCGCGATTTTCACCTTGGCGGATTATGCCTTCGCTGCGGCCTCCAACTCCCACGGCACCGTCGCCGTCGGCGTCAATGTGAGCATCACCTACTTAAAATCTATCACGACCGGCGTGCTGACGGCAGAGGCGCGCGAGGTGGATCTCAACCCGAAACTCGCCAGCTATGCGGTCAACGTCACTAACGAGGCCGGCCAGCTCATCGCCATCTTTCAAGGACTGGTTTATCGCAAAAGCCAGCCCATCGAAGCAGCAGCCTCATGAATACTCCCACTGACGAAATCCGGCTGACGGCCGAGGAAGCGCGCGTGCTCGGGTCGCTCGTTGAAAAGGCGATTACCACGCCCGACTACTACCCGCTTTCGCTGAATGCGCTGGTCAATGCCTGCAACCAGTCCTCGAACCGCGACCCCGTCGTGGCCTACGGCGAGCCGACAGTGCTGCGCGCGTTGGAATCGCTGCGCGGCCGGAAGCTGGTCTTCATCTTCGAGGGCGCCGCGAGCCGCGTGGTCAAGTACGGGCAGAAGTTTGCCGAAACCCTCGGTCTTTCCCCGCCTGAGACGGCTGCGCTCGTCATTCTGATGCTGCGCGGTCCGCAGACGGTGGGCGAGATCCGCGGGCGCTCCGGCCGGTTGCACGAGTTCGCCAGCATCGGCGAAGTCGAGTCCGCCCTGCAGGGTCTGGCTGCCAGGTCACCGCAACCGCTGGTTGTCAGGATGCCCCGGCAGCCGGGATTCAAGGAGTCGCGCTACGCCCACTTGCTGGCCGGCCCGCCGGAGATTGCTTCGCCCGCGGCGGCGGCCGGCGCTGCAGCCGCCGTCCCGGCCGGCGCAGGAGCGGCCGCGACGGCCGGTGGACCGGAGGGCGCTGCGACGGCGCGGCTGGAGCAGGAGATCGAAACCCTGCGCCGTGAGGTGGCGGAGCTGAAGGCGCAGTTCGCCGCTTTCAGGCAACAGCCGGAATAGGCGGCATCGTTGGGCGGTGGAGGGCGCTGCGCTGTCAGCGCCGCTGGGTCATCTGGCGGCGACAGCGCGCTGCCCTCCAAATGTAGGAGCGAGCTTGCTCGCGATAGCCGGCGCCTATTTCACACATCCGAGCGGGGGAACCCTGCCCTCAAGTCCCGGTGTGGCCGAAGCCGCCGGCGCCGCGGGCGGTTGATTCCAGCACTTCAACCTCGACGGCCGCGCACATCTCGACCCGGTAGACTCCGATCTGGGCCACGCGATCGCCGCGCTTGAAGGCGAAAGGCTCCCGTCCGTGGTTCATGAGGATCACGCCGACTTCGCCGCGGTAGTCGGCATCGACGGTCCCGGGAGCGTTCAGTACGGCCACGCCCTGTTTGAGCGCGAGTCCGCTGCGGCTGCGCACCTGGACTTCGAAACCCGGGGGAACCGCCACCGCCAGGCCGGTCTTCACCAGCATTCGCTCACCGGGGTGGATAACCCCGTCAAGGTCGGCACACACGTCGAAGCAGCTCGCGTTTTCGGTGGCGCGCGCCGGCAGGGTGGCGGTGGGCGTGAGGCGTTTGACGTGGAGTTGCATCGTGGTGAATCGGTAATCGCGATCCGGTGGCCCCACTAGGCCAGATCCGCCGGCCCCTCGTCAAGCCAGCGGGCTCAGCTCAGGGATTCCCCTGAAGCCATCAGAAACCGGGCTGGATACCGCGCCCCCGGATTCAGGCAAAGACGGTCGCGGTTGGAATCCCATTGACGTCAAACCGCGCCCTTCTTTTGCTGCCCCCTCCTCAGCCCCCGGCAAGGTAGCTCANNGTTGGTAGAGCAGAGGACTGAAAATTAGAAACCACTATTTTTCGCAATTTGACCCATCTGAGCCCACGCAGTCAAGTCGCTTGATATTAAGGCCTAGCACCGAAAAGCACCTTGCTCATTTCGCCTCAGTGTGGCTCATTTTTCGGCTTAGTGGGTATAACGCCCTCTACCATTTGTCCAACATTCGCGATCGTGTGCTGACGGCATCTGAAGTGATGAGACAAAGTTGATTCAGGTTCGGCGCCATGGTAGCAGTGCGCGATGGACTATGATAAAGATAAAGTCGACGAGATGGTGCTTGCGCTGCTCTTTCTCACCCTGCACGGCGACGGA
>PMBT01000125.1:0-7136 GCA_003153035.1 Opitutia bacterium | reverse complement strand
CGGCGGTGCGAGTTGGCTCCGCTGCCGGTTCGGCTCCGTCTTCTTCATCTTTGAGCGGCAAGAAACAACCGGAAGATGAGGATGACCAGAATAGATACGCGATGGTAGCGATTTTGGGTTTGATGAATAGCGGACGCATGCCGTCGCGCGATTTTACCCACTCCGGGGTTCAGAAGCCCTGCATGCCTGACCCACTCCGCCAACACGCCTTTTCTCGGAAAGAATGGACGGGCGAAAATGTTCCGTCCAAACGCGCCCACCCGACGGCCACGCCGGGGAACAATCAGCCTTGACCATTCGCTATTCGCGAATAACGTATTCCAATGTTTACCAAGCCACAGGATGTCGTCGTCGCCCTAAAACTCTCCCTTGGAGGAGCCCAGCTGAGTTATGCTGAATTGGGCCAAGAACTAGGGATGAGTGCCTCGGAAGTCCATGCCGCCGTTCGCCGCTTGGGAGATGCTCATTTGGTTGACCCCGAAACGAGGGAAATCCGCCGGGAAGCGCTGCGCAACTTTCTCGTCCACGGGGTACCCCATGCTTTTCCGGCCAGCCCCAAAGAAGTCACCCGCGGGATGCCGACCGCATGGGCGGCTCCGGCCCTATCCGGAAAAATCAGCGCGTCGGAACAGATTCCTCCCGTCTGGGCGGACCCGGATGGGCAGGTGCAGGGAGCTGCCGTGCAGCCCCTCTATAGCAGCGTGCCCGGCGCCGCGCGGCGCGATCCAGCCCTTTACGATTTACTCGCCTTGGTTGACGCCCTCCGCATCGGCCGGGCACGCGAACGCAGCCTAGCTGAGAAGGAGATCACCCAACGATTGAACACCCATGTCGCAGCCTAACATCGCAGCAATGCGCGCAGTCGCCGATCGCCTCGACAGTCTCGGTCTGGACTATGCTTTTGTCGGCGGCTCCATCGTAAACCTGCTGCTGGACAACCCCGCGTTGTCACCGGTGCGTCCGACCGACGACGTCGATGTCATCCTTGAAACCGTGACCTCGCAGCGCTACTCCGATCTCGAGGCGAAGCTGCGCACCCTCGGATTCGATCACGACATGCGCGAGAAGGCGCCGAAATGCCGTTGGGTGCTCGGCGATCTGACCGTCGACATCATGCCGACCGACGGCGCTTTTCTCGGACTCAATACGGCTTGGTTTAAGGAGGCGCTGGCCACAGCGACCGTGCTCGAGATCGCTCACACGCGGCTCAAGTTGATTTCTCCGGTAGCGTTTCTCGCGACGAAACACGTCGCGTTCGCCGACCGCGGCGACGACGACTACTCCGCCAGCCACGACCTCGAAGATTTTCTTACGGTAATTGACGGACGGGAGAATATCGTGGCGGAAGTGAACGAGGCTCCAGCGGAGTTACGCGGTTATGTGATACAGTCCATCCGTTTCTTGGTCGCCACTGCAGCATTCGACGAAGCATTGCCCGGCCACTTGCCGCCCGACCGTGCCAGTCAGCAACGATTGCCGAATCTCCGCCGTAAACTCCATGCAATCGCGGCGCTCGCCTAACCGAACGGCTTGTTGCGCGCCACACCCGGCAACGGGCTTGCCCACACGCACAGCGCCTCACACGTTGTTCCAGCGTCCGTGATGCATCCATCCGATTCCACGCCCGATTGCACGGCACGGATTCAAGAAATCCGCTCCCGGCTGACCGGCTTGGATAGTGAGCGCCGCTTGTTGGAGGACGAACTTCGTGCGCTTGAAGATGCCGCGCGGGGCGTTCTCCCGCTTTCGGTCTCCACTCCGGCATCGGGTCCACTGCAGCCGGCGGACAAAGTCACTCTGTTTCTTGCGCTGTTCGGTGCGCGCCGTTCCCTATTCCCCAAGTTCTGGGAGAATCCGAAAACTGGGAAGAAAGGATATGCGCCGGCCTGCGATAACGAGTGGCGGCGCGGCGTTTGCGAGAAACCGAGGATCAAGTGCGCGGATTGTCCTCATCAGGAATTCCCGCCGCTGGACGAAAAGGCCGTGGAATCACACCTGCGAGGCACGCACACCATCGGAACCTACGCCATTCGTGAAGACGATTCCTGCATCTTTCTTGCCGCGGATTTCGACGGGGACGGTTGGTGGGAGGACGTCCAAGCCTACCGCCAAGCGTCTGCGAATACCAATATCCCGATGGCGGTCGAACGCTCGCGCTCCGGCAATGGAGCGCATGCGTGGATTTTTTTTGCCGAGCCTGTTCCGGCGGTCCTGGCGCGGATGCTGGGCACGATCTTGCTCGCGAAAGCGTCGGCGACGCGGCCATCGATGAGTCTGCGCGCTTACGACCGGTTCTTCCCGAACCAAGATACCCTGCCGGGCGGCGGCTTCGGCAATCTCATCGCCTTGCCGCTGGCCAAAGCTCCGCGTCAGCAGGGAAACACCCTGTTCCTCGACGGGCTCCGGAATCCATACGCCGACCAGTGGGCATTCCTTGCATCGGTTCGGCGGCCGACGCGCGACGAGATCGACCGAGAACTGGCGCGGATTGCTCCGCCGGCACCGATCGGCACTCCTGCGTCCGATTCAGCCACCGGTTTTTCGCTGCAAAGCGACGAACGAGCACTGGATCTGTCGTGTCCGAAGATCCCAGCCAATTCCATCCAGGGCGAGGTGAGGCTCCGTTTGGACACAGGTCTCCACATTCCGCGGGCAGCGCTGCCACCGGCCATCCTCGCAAAGTTAAAACGACTGGCGACGTTCGCGAACCCGACGTTCCATGAGAAGCAACGTCTACGGTTTCCCACCTACGACACTCCACGCTTCATCTTTGCCGGCGAATGGCATCCCGACCGGCTCGTTCTGCCGAGGGGTGTCCTCGATGAGGCGCAACATGTCATCGAGGACGCGGGCGGAACCGTGACGGTTCACGACGCCCGGCCGGCCGCTCGCCGCATTCGGTGGCATTTCGAAGGGGAGCTGCGGCCGGAACAGGAGCGTGCGGTTCGGGAGATGATGAAACATGAGCACGGCGTGCTCTCCGCTCCGCCCGGTGCAGGGAAGACGGTCATAGGGTGCGCTCTGATCGCCCGTAACCGCACGGCAGCGTTGGTGCTGGTTCATCGCTCGGTGCTTTTGGATCAGTGGCGGCAGGAGGCGATACGTTTCCTCGGTCTTGCCAGAAAAGAGGTCGGCATCTGGCGCGGCAAGGCATCCAAGCTCACCGGCCGCTTGGACATCGCGATGTTACCCAGCCTGGCCCGTCTGGAAAATCCCGCCGAGGTGTTTTCCCGGTATGGCTTGGTGATCGTAGATGAGTGCCACCATGTGCCGGCCGTTTCCTTCGAAGCCTTGCTGAAGGCCTGCCCGAGTCGGAGAATCGTTGGACTGACGGCCACGCCACAGAGGAAGGATGGACTGGAAAAATTGCTCCACATGCAGTGTTGACCGATCCGGCACACTCTCGACCTGCCCGCAGAGGAGGCCGTACCCCGAGTCGTCTTCGTGCGGAAGAGCTCATTCCATCTGCCTGCTGATTCGGGACCCAAGCCATCAATTCACGAGGTTTGGCAGAGTTTGGTCGACGATGCTGGCCGAACGGAGCAGATCGCTGCCGACATCTGGAGCGCCGTGCAGGACGGGCGGTGCCCGTTGGTTTTGTCGGACCGCAAGGCTCATCTGGACAAGCTCGAGGAGATCTTCACGCGCCTCCGCGGCACGGAAGACGTGACCGCATTCCGCTTCACGAGCGGTGACGGCATCAAGCGGCGGCGCGCGATCCGTGCCGAAATCGACGAGCGGTCCGCGCAAGGCCGGCGGTATGTCCTTTTTGCGACCGCCGCATTGATCGGAGAGGGCTTCGACCTGCCCAGGCTCGACACTCTGTTTTTGGCCATGCCACTGTCGTTCAAGGGACGGCTCATTCAATACGCCGGCCGGTTACACCGAATCCACGCCGACAAACGCGAGATCAGGGTTTTCGACTACCTCGACGAAAACCATCCGGTCACCATGGCGATGTTCCGCCGTCGCGCATCGGCCTATCGGCAAATGGGCTATGAGATTCTCTTGGGCAACAGCCTCAACGAGGCATCGGGGAGCAGCCAACGAGGGCTGTTCGAATCAGCAGCCGAGCCATCATCTATTCTAGGGGCTGGTGGGTATAAACGGTGGGTATAACGCGATCTGCCGGACCTTCGCTTCGGGGGCCAGCGATGACTCTGCTAGACCGAAAGACCCGTCGCCGTTCACCGCCTCCTGTGCGTCCAACGAAACGATCGCCATCCACTCGCGTTCTCCTGATCCAGACACAAGGATCATTCTGGGCCGAGTACCGCGAATTCGGGAGGCTCGAACCGTTGCGGTGCACGGCCTAGCTGCCAGCGTTCTCGGCATGATCAAGATGCGAGCATTTCCATGGGGAGCCAGCGATTCCCACCGTCTTCTCGGTGACCATGTCTCTGCCGCATGGTCGCACATCACCCCGTCGGCGCGGTCCCCGCCGTGATGACCGTGGATTCCGGCGCCAGCGGTCGCGGGCGGAATCCCATTGACGTCAAACCGCNNTTGCCACCACTTACAATCAATTAGTTGCATCAGTATTGGCGCTGGAGGAAAAAACTGTCTTGTCGCCTAATTGACAAATGAGAGGGGAAAGTCTGCCAGAACGCCCCGCTTTGCCCGCTACTTTGCCCTAGGATGGACCGATCTAGGCAAAGATGGCAGAATGGGATTGGGGACGCATCCGAAAGGCGCTAATGCCCGCCTTCAGTATATTGCGCCTTGGCCGCAAGTCAGCCGAGAGGGAGAGGCCCCCACCACCCCTGCCGCGGGCGACCACCCGCGGACCGGCCGCCTTTCTAAAAGACCTTCACCAGCCACCGCTCACAAAGATTCAGCCGGGGGGGGTACCAGCCGCCTGGTTCAGGCCCTTCTTGTCGGCCTAATGGGCCAGTGCTAGCCCGCGGAGCGGAGGATCTCAATAGACCAATCATCTCCAATCTAGACACGGGAGGTTTCAGCGCTTCAATTATCAATTCACGGCTCCGAAATGATTCTGGGCCTCATCGGCCAAGATATCTGCCATGACGATCCGCACCCGATTGCTCATCCTAAGACAGGGGAGTTCCTGGTTGCGGATCTTTCGCCGAATCGACTCCGTGTGCATCCCCCACCGCTCCGCGAGCTGCTTTGGGGTGAGGTAGACCGGATCTCCCACCTTCGGCACGGGGGGCGGCGCTGGTCTCACATTCTGAGCCCTGAGCTGTTCAATTTCATCGGCCAAGGCCTGGTTCTCGTCGGCCCATCTTTGCAGGATCTGCTGCACCTCATGCAGGTCGGCGGCTAGAGCTTTAGCCCGAGTGTGGTCGTCGGCGTTCATCGTGTTGGAATTGGCGGCCGGGTTTGAGCGGCCTGACTAGAGGACCGTAATGGAAGTTTGCGGCAGCGGCGGGCCAGATTCACGAGCCATTTGGCGAATTCTGGCGGTGTGTGCTCCCGGTCGGCATGGGGATGGAATCCGTAGCTCGCAGTTCCGTCTTTGACCTTAACGTAGATGCCCTCCTCCTCGCTTGCTGGATTGGTGCTCAAGAAGGTCAGGCAATCATCTGGGCCAAACGTCTTCGACTGCCAGGACATACGATCCGTCATCAAGGCCAACACCTGGCGCTTCAATCCCTGTTCGAACACTTCGGTAGACTCGGTCTTCCTGACAGCACCGAGAATAAGGGAGCCCCAGCATACAGCGATGGTGGCTATCGCGCCCACGATCATGAATGCGGAGAGTACCGGATCGTCGGGGCTGTTGGGGTTGCCCATGAACGCAACGCGAGCATGCCGCCAATGAACGCCCCGACCAGCGGCGGGCCGAGTATCACGGCTCCGATCAGGATCAGCGCGAGGATTTCGCGCCAGAAGAGTATCACCCCGACGATCTCGAGCAGCCCGACACTGTGTTTGGAAGGGTTGTTGCTCATTTGGTCACGAGGATGAACGTGCAGCCGGCGAGCCTGAGCGCTCTTCGGCTCGACTATGCCGGCGCCTCTGCCCGCGGCACCGATCCAGCTTGGCGGCTGGGCGCGTTTTAGTAGGCGGCTCGCGCCTGGAGCACTGCCCGTAGTTGGTTATCACCCTGAAGCGCTCCGCGGCGAGGTCGTCCAGAATCCTTCGCCTTTCTCCCTCAGTAAGTTTCATAGCCAAATGATGATAAAGGGCATAGCCAATAATAGTAAGTCAATTGCATCTCTAATTTCCCCCAATCTCGCACCACCCCTTGGGTCCAAAGATCGGCGGCTGCAATTGGAGGCCGGAAGTGTGGTCAACCTCAACCTTATCGGGCGCAGCGGACATGGTGGAGCCTAGAGGCGGGACGAAGCCGGAGCCCCTTTGCAGCTGCACGCGCCCCCGGCGCGCTGCCCCCGGGGCCTCCCAGCCGCCCGGTGGCCGCGGTGGTTCCCCCCTCCCTTGGCCAGTTTGTTTACGGATCTCGGAGGCCTTGGCGCGTCCGAAAGGGGGCCTGTGGCGGCGGGTGCGATGCTCGGTCAGGAGAGGTGGCCGGTGAGAATCTCCTGCACCAGCGCGTCGGCGCCGTAAACCTTGCGCAGCGCCTCGAGGATCGCGCGGGCGTCGACCGAGACCGACCGGGACTGCACCTCCGTGTAGGCGTAGNNGAGTTGCCGCCCACGATGTCGCAGGTCGTGACGAAATTGAGCGGCGTGCCCAGATCGAGCGCGGTCCTTGCTGCCGCCCAGCGCGGCGGCAGGTCAAACGGCTCCTTGTTGTCGTGCTCCGCAGATCGCTGGTAAAGGCCCGCCAGCGTGGTGAACGGCGCCACCGGCTGGCCGTTCTCCTCGTAGCCCTTCACCGTCCCAAAGGCGAGGCGCAGCGTGAAGGCCGCCGCGTCGGGCGACACCTGCGCGCTGTCGCGCGCGTGGCGGAGCCGGGCAATGCGGGCGTGCGCCCGCTCCTTGACGTCGAGCTGCTGTTCGATCGACCGGCGGACGGCGCGGGAGGCATCGTCCAGGTCGCGGACCAGCGCCACATAGGAATCGTCGACGCGGGCGATCTGGTCGGGCGTCATCGCGTAGAGCTGCCGGCGGAAGGCAACGTCCTTCAGGCGGGTGTGCTGCACAAGCTGCGCGGCGCGCGCGGGGGGCGACTGGCCGCCGAGCGCGATCTGCACCGCCGGGTCATCGGGG
>PMBT01000140.1 GCA_003153035.1 Opitutia bacterium | reverse complement strand
GGGCTCGGAGCAGGTGCCCGTCACGGTCGTGGGACAGTAAGGTTTTTCGCGGCGTATCGCCTGCTCTGTAGGCAGCCGGCAGGGGTGATTCTGAAGCGCCGAGACGCCGCTTCTACCTTGGCGGTCGCCCGGGGGTGGCCTGTCCCCCGGACGCGTTCCTACGGGTCTACACCGAAGATTGGGGAGGGAGTGTGGATGGAGGGTTGCGGTTGCGGAGGACGGCTTCAAAATAGCCCGGCTGCGGGCGTTTCTGCGGATGTGAACCCCGGAGGCGACTGAGGGGCGTGTTTGTCTTTCATCGGAGCGGTCTTTTCGCGGGACCAAATCCAGCCCGCCTTCATCCGCTCCTCAACGGCGCGCACCCTCCGAGTTTGGTGTAATGCCGCTACACCGAAATCGGTAGGCTTCGCCACGCAACCGAACCGCGACAAAGACAAGCGGCTCGCTCGCCTTCTACGGTCTGTCCAAATCTGGCAAAAGGCATCACCTCGCCGCGCCGCCGGCGCAATGAACACGGTCTACTTTGGGCCGGATGCAGCCGGGACGTAGACGAGCTCAATCCCGTCTCCGATGCCGAGGTTCCGGGAGTACTGCTTATGGATCGCGTCGTTCCAGTGCTCATGGACGCCAAGGCTCTTGAGTCGCGTCCCATCCCGCTCCGGGTCGTAGACGCTGACGGAGGGCGGCGCCTCGGCGCGCGCCGCCTCGTGGAGGTAGCTGTCGCAATACGCGAGGTCGGCCAGGTTCGGCCACTCGCTCCTCAGGAAATCGATTCCAACTGAGTCGATGGCGACGCCGTCCTGCGAGAGCAGGATGCTGGCGGGCCAGGCGCCGCCGAACGGGGGCATGGTCCAGAGCCGGCGGGGGGGGCCGTTCACGAGGTCGTCGGCATACAGCGCGTCAATCAAGAACAGGACCGTCTTGCCCCCCAGATTCCGGTGCCCCATGAAATCCACGAACGTGAGGCGGGACGGGCTGCCGTCGCGCTTCTGATCGAAATAGTCGTGGAAGTTTTTCCGCCAGTCGGGCTGGATGCTGGTGGCACCGTACCAGTTCTTCGCACAGAGTGTCACGCCCTGGCTCACGTGGCCTTTGAGGATTGCGAGGTTCACTACGTAGGTGGCCTCCACCAGGCAGGAGGCGAGCCCCGTGGCGAGATGGGTGTCGACCGAGTATGGGATTGCGCCTTCCACGAAGGTCGCCTTGATCCGGCCATCGCCCCCGGCGTGGTCCACAAACTGCACGCCCGGAAAGACCGCGTGGCTCTTCTGGTAGACATCGTCGGTGACGTAACGGCTCGCGTCGAAGACCGTGATGTCAGCCTCTGGCACACCCGCGCCGTTCACGAGGGTCTTGAGTAGCGCCAGAACGAGATGGGGCGAGGCGTTGATCTCGTTCGTGGAGACGTGGCCCGCCGTGTTGTTCTCGTTGATCTTGATCGCGATCTTCTCGCCCTGCCGGTAGCCGACATTCCCGCGGCCAGCCTTCTTATTGAACTCCCGAAACAACGCCTTCCAGGCATCCACCTCGCCCGCCGTGTCTGTAAGGCGACCGACTCCGGCCGACACGAGCCGGTCGATGGCTTCCTGGTCGTTGAATCGATCCTCCCACCAGCGCCCCGTCCAGCCGTCCCAGGAAACCGCCTTCGGGTCGTGCGTCCAGACGACCCGGCCCGGCCGCACGCCGCGCGGCGTGCCAAACGGATGATTGGCCCCGTCCGCAGGCGTCCAGGCCGCCGCCGTTTTGGGCGGTGGCGCGACGGCTGGAGTCGCTTCGGAAGCCGGCCGGAAAACGATCGAATCGAGGTTCATGTTGCCGTTGGCTTCGATCTTCAGCGTCAGCACATGCCGGCCCGCCGGAAGCGACATGGCTGCTGCGTCGGCTAGAAAAGCCCAGTGGTGCCACTGTCGCCAGGCGACCGGTTCCGCCCGATCGTTCGTCGAAGGCATCCGAATGATCGCGAGAGGCTGCGCGCCATCCAGCGCCAGGCTGATTCGCCCTTCGCCGTTCGCCGTGTATGGGATGTCCACCGTATAGGCCCCTGCCTGGCGTACGTCGACGGTGACGTTGATCCACTCCCCCGGCTCGGTCCAACCGACGTAAAGCGAACGCATCGGCGGCTGATAGCGGTCAAAGGGATTGTCATCGATGCCGCCGCTTTTGGTGTAGGAGATGTCGACGCCCTCGTGCATCCGGAATTCATGCAGCGGGTCCCCATTGACGGGGTTGAGCATGCCGCTTCCGTGGTTGACCCCATCGGCATCGTGGTAGGCGATACCCTCCCCGCCGAGGTCGTAATACGCGCACTTCACCTGACCGGGGATCACTGCGGGACCGACGATCGTGCCATCCGAGAACGGCCGGCCCTGGTAGCGGGCGAGCCACGAGTCGCCCGCGCCCGGATGGTCGTCAGCGTTTGCGGGCGCTGACACCAGCAGTAAGGCGGCGATCAGGAATCCGGAGATCCGTCCGCAAGTCGAGGCACACGAAGAACCGGTTCCGGAGCAAGGGGAATCAAACCAGCAGTGCGTCATAGCCATGTTCTCCTCAGAGGATTATCGTGATCACGCCCTCCGCGGGCATGGTATAGCGGACCGCCTTACCGTCGACCCAAAGTTGCATCAATTGGTCGGCGTTTCTGGCGTTATAGACGACCACTGCGATTTTTCCATCCGGATTGATGAACGCGGTGGCCACCAGGTCGTCGTTGTTCGAGGTGCAGGCGATCCGTTTCGCACCCGACCGGATGAACCGGGAGAACTGCCCAAACACGTAGTGCGGGGGATTGAAGATCAACCCCCCGGTGTGCAGATCCGCAGTGATCACATTCGATCCGGAGGCACCCCCCGCATGCCGGGGGCCACCGTCTTGATCGAGAAGCAAGTTCCAAAACACCCACCCATTCGTCCAGCTATTCAAATCCATGATCATGTTTTTCGCGAGATGCCTCGCCGCCGCCCATGATCCGTCCATTCCTCCTTCGGTATAGATGAGTTTCTTGTCAGGGAAGGCATCATGCACCAGGCGGACATTCTCATAGTGGTTTCCAATGTACCAGTGAAAGGCCGTTCCCCAGATATATCGCGAAGCCTCGGCGTCTTCATACGCAACCTGAGCACGCTGATACATGATTCCCCGGTTGTGGTCCCAAATCATGAGTTTCACGTCGCCGAACCCGCCCGCGTGCAGAGTTGGGCCCAGACGATCGCGGACAAAATCGCGCTCCTCCGCGGCAGTGAAGATGCACGATTCCCAGACCTGGGTGGCCATCGCCTCGTTTTGCACAGTCAGGCCCCAGATCGGGATTCCTGCCGCCTGGTAGGCCTGAAGGTATTTCACGAAGTAGAGGGCCCAGGTTTTCGCGTATTCGGACTTCAATTTGCCGCCGTGCAGCATGTCGCTGTTCGTCTTCATCCACGCCGGCGGACTCCAGGGCGACGCGAAGATCTTGATGTTCCCGTTCGCGACCGCCAACGTCCGCTTGATGAACGGGAGCCGGCATTTCTCGTCATGCTGGATCGTGAAGTGTTTCTGCTCAGTGTCGCCGGCAACATCATCATAGGTGTACATTTCATCCGAATAGTCGCAGCTGTGGATGGTCGTGCGGCATAACGTGTAGGCATTGCCTTCGACCGGATCGAAACATGCCTTCAGAAACTGCGCCTGCGCCTTCTCAGGCAATTTCGCAAAGGTCACCGCAGCCGCATCGGTAAAGGCCCCGCCGAAACCCACGATGGTCTGAAATGTTTTGCGGGGGTCGATCATCACGGTCGGATAATCCTCATCCGGTTGCTCAAACGGCGCGAAGGCGCCGAACCCAAGGTCATGAAGCAGCTCATGCGTGGATTCGGCCGTGATAAAGGCCCGGGCCTCCTTGTAATCCTGTTGCTGACCATAGATGGCTGTGAGGCCACAAATGGCGGTCTGTAGAAAGAGAGCCACGCCGACACCTAGATTTGATCTTATCTTCCTGATTTTCATGGCATTAAACGAAACCCTGTATTTGGATTATGTTCACTGCGAGACCAGCCATCCGAGGAGATTCAGCGACAGTCGGCGTGGCTGAAACGGTTGCGGTATTTGCGTTTTCTCGTTGCGGCGGGCCGTGGATTTCCTTTCACGATTCAGGACCCGGGACTTGGAGTAAACACGCGCACGTAGTCGACCTCCATACGCTGGGAAAATGCATTGTCGTCGACGCCCTTGACGTCCGCCGTAAGCCCGAGCGGCGCGCGCCGGATCAAATCGCGCACGTGGCCCTCGACGACCAGGAGGTCATGCCATGGTGGTGGTTGATATTCTCGGTCGTCAGCACGGCGCGGCAGCCGCCCGCGATCGATGACAATGCCGGGGCCCACCGGACCCGCCGTCGCCAGCGCCCAAGGATCAAGCAGGCGCCGCTCGCCGTCGAAGTGCGTCGAAGTGCCGTCGTTCTCGCCGCTGACTTGAAGGTAGTAGAACCAGCCGTGCAGGTTGCCGGATACCCTCGCCTCCCACGTAAGCTCGTCTTCCCCCAGGATCATCGGATAGACTTCGGGACTTGGCGATTCGAGATTCGCAAAAACTTCGACGGCGGCCGATCTCGCCCGCGGCGCAAAGAGCCGGAAGATCGTCCACTCCGTTTTGAATCGGAAAATCGAGAACCCCGGCCGCGTCGCTTCGATCCACGCACCGAGCGGCGCGTTGGTGGCGAGGTCGAAGTAAGACAAGCCCGGCGTGACGGGCAGCGGTCTGCTCGGGTCAGGTCCAGCGAGCTGGATCTGATGGTGGCCGTCGAGGCCGCGTCCGTTTTCCACCTCGAAAAGGAAAGCGTGCCGCCCGGTGCGCTGCGGCTCTAAGCGGTAGTTGGGATTGCCGGCTGCATCGTAGAACCGGTTGGGCGCGGAGAATAACACGCCCAACCATTGCCAGTCCGCTGAAACGAACTTGAACGGCACGCCGTCGAGTCCTGCGTGCAGGCGGTCGCGCGCCGCTACGCACTCCCACAACACGCGCCCATCGGCCCGCACGCGCGGCGCCAACCGCCAGCGTTCCGCCGGCCCGTCGACGCCCCAGCGGTTGAACTTACCCGCGACCTGCACCGGGTTCTTCGCAAAATCAATCTGTGGATGCCGCGACGCTTCCTGGCAGAAAACGATGCACCCGTCGTGGCGCTCGTAATAGCCGCAGAACGCCCCGATGAAATCCGCTCCCGCCGGGCGGATCCGGACGATGGGCAGGTCTTCGGCGGCGAACGACAGCGCAGGCGGCTCCGCGCCGAGCCAGTTCCGGCTGAGCAGCACGGCGTCCAAGTGTGGTCCCAGCCAATACGCCTGGGTGATCTCCATTTTCCCCGACGCCATGTCTGGCACGAGACAGCCGACATTTCCTGGTGGCAAGATGGAAACCCCCCGGCGCAAAAAAACGCGCGCAACCGGCCGCACCGTGCTTGCCCCAATTACCTCCAAATGATGGACAAGTTGATCGGTCACTTGCAGCGGCTGTACCTCCTTCGGTTCGAATTCGTAATGACCTATAGTCGCGACGGCATCGGACATCTGTGAGGCCGGGATGGCCTGTCACATCGCCCCATGTCATCGCCGAACCTCAACGAGTCTTGACGAAGTTATCCGCGATTCTCCCGGCGAGGGGCACGACTCGCGGAGGCCAGCGTCGCCCAGATGTGGGAAAACCCAATCGTCGCAGGAGACGACAGTGGCTTCATTTCAAAAAGAGACTGGAGCCACCAAAGAGCCACCATGATGCGCAAAGATTTGACGTAAGTCGTTGAAGCTTGCGCCCAATTGACCGGGTTCGAGTCCAGCCCATCCCGCTATTTTACTATCCCGCTAATTAATAATGGTTAACAGGATTTTTGTTCACCAGAGAATAGCTAGTTACTGCGCCAGTTACTGCACGTCCGACATTCCCCTTCGTTGTCCTTGGACTTACAGCGCTGGACGGCGACGACAAAAGAACCCAAGCCTCCTTTGCGCGTCGGGAACCGCTTTCCCCTAATCGTAGTTAAACATGCAGCCGAAGCGTTCCCTTCGATAGTTCCCGTCTGCAAGCACACCGACCTCGTTTACATACCGAACACCTTCTTGATCTCGCCCACCTTCTTCTGAGTGTTGCCTTTGATCTGCTCGCAATCGCCTTTGGCTTCCAGTCGGGGGTTTCCGACCACCTTACCGGCCTCTTCCTTGATCTTGCCCGATAGAATTTTTGCGGTACCTTCAATCTTATCTTGGGTGCCCGATTTCACGTCGACTGATTGTTCTTTTTGCATAGACTAGTAGCTTGAGCCAAAGCTCGTCTAGGCACCATGGGGTGTTACCCTGCATGGCGGCACCAATTGGCCTAACGANNCGGAGGCGTCTTTTCTTGCAGCGGATTTCTGCTCCGGAGTGTCGACAAAGCCGCTCAACTGCACGACTCCCTTGAAGGTCTCGACCTTGATCTGGGACGACTTCACCGCGTCGTCACCCATAAGGGCGCTCTTCACCTTGGCTGTGATGACCGAATCGTCCACGTATTCACCAGTGCTTTCGCGCGTGGGCGTCGACGCGCAGCCGCCGGTGAAGCCGCCGATCGCGAGCGCGCCCGTCAGGCCGAGTAGAAGAGCAAATGCCGATGAATGGAGGGATGCTTTCATAAAATGAGTGGGTTTATCGTGCTAGGTTCTCGAACTAAATCCGCCCATCAAAAAGATGATAAGGCAGATCAACAGAATCAGGCCAATCCCTCCTCCGCCGATGAGGGGCCCTCCAACGTAAAAACCGCCGCCGCCGAACANNCTGCAACCGCCACTATGGGGTTTTTACCCACCAAGCGGCCTCCACCCCGCCACCCGGCGTTTCCTTTCCTCGGTGATTATTCACCCCGGGAAACCCCCGTGGATTCCGGTCACTTTACGATCTCTTGGACGTGCCTGCGAGCATCCGCGATTCTCTCCCGGAGCGGGGCGGGATTCGCGGGCGCCAACGTCGCCCCCGATGCGAAAAGACCTTAATCGTCACAGGATACGACGGTGTCTCCGTCTCCACATGAGACTGGAGTCACCAATGGGCCATCATGCGAAAAGAATCGCCGTAAGTCGTTGAAACAATCGCCCAATTAACCGGGTTCGAGTCCCGTCCATCCCGCCACATCATAAGCCGCTATCCATCAGATGATAGCGGTTTTTTGTCGACAGAGAAATCGAGGGTCTCCCTCAAAGTTCGGAGAAGGGATGTGGATTGAAGGTTGGGGTTGCCGAGGAAGACTTGCAAGCGCCCGACCGGAGGAGTCCTTGCTGGTGTGGACGGCAGAGGCGTTTGCGGGACGCGTTTGTTCTTCATTGGAGCGTTCTTTTCGTGGGACCAATTCCAGCGCGCCTTCATCCGCCCCTCAACGGAGCGCACCCTCCGAGTTTAGGGTAACGCCGCCGCGATGTATTGCCGTAGCGACCGGTACCTGAGAAAGTCCTCAGCGTGAGCGTGCCGCGCTACAGTCTCATCGTTCCGTTCTTCAATGAAGTCGGCAATATCGGCCCGCTAATGGAGCGGGCGGTCGCGGTGCTCCGATCCCTCCCCGGGGACTTCGAAGCGTTGCTCGTCGACGACGGCAGCAGCGACGGCACCGCCCCGGAACTCGAAGCGATCGCCGCCAGGGAACCCTGTTGTCGCGTCATTCGTTTTGCGCAGAACCAAGGTCAGGCCGCGGCGCTGTATGAGGGGCTGCAACGAGCCCGCGGAGAACTCATCCTCACCATGGACGGCGACGGCCAGAACGATCCGGACGACTTCCCCGCATTGTTGGACCGCCTGGAGCGGGACCCGGCCGATCTCGTCTGCGGCATTCGCACACCCCGCCACGATCCGGCGGCGCGCCGGGCGATGTCGTGGCTGGCCAACCAAGTGCGTGGCCGCATCCTGCGCGACCACCTGCATGACGGGGGTTGCCAGTTACGAGTCTTGCGCCGGGAAATCATTGCGACCCTCCAGCCTTCGCCGCTGCTGCAGGCCTTTCTGCCCGCGATCGCGGCAGCGGCCGGCTTTCGTCTTGCGGAGATGCCGGTGCGCCATCATCCGCGACGCCAGGGGACTTCAAAATACGGCCTGCGCCAGCTGTGGTGGAAACCGGCCGCGGAAATGATCCGGCTGTGGATTCGACTCCGGCGCCGCCGGCGGCATCGATGAGTCACGCAACCTTCAGTCATGAGGCTATGGCGACGGTCTTCCAGATCATGGCCGCCGCGACTTCGGCCGACTATGCCCGGCAGGCCGCCGCCGCTGCCTTCCGTGAGCTCGATCGTCTTGAGTCCGAACTCAGCCGATTCATCGAGACGAGCGACCTGGCACGGGCCGGCCGGATCGCCGCCGGTGACAGCATCGTGATCGGCGAGGATGCCATGCAATGCCTGCTAGCCGCCGCCCGCATTTCGGAGCTGACCGGCCGCGCCTTCGATCCCGCCTATCTCTCCTCGCGCCCCAGCCGAGCGCCGGCCGACAAGCCTCTGTTCCTGCTCGACCCGTCCGGCCACACGCTCACGTCGCTCACTCCCCGCCTGTTGCTTGACCTCGGCGCGGTGGGCAAGGGCTACGCGCTCGACCGGATGGCGGCCGTCCTGCATGAGTGGGACCTCACGGCCGCATGCCTGCAAAGTGGGGGCAGCACGGTGCTGGCGCTGGATCCGCTGCCCCACGAGCCCGGCTGGCCGGTCGGCGCGGGAGACCGGACGTACGCCCTCACGCATTCCGCTGTCAGCGGTTCCGGGCTTGCGGTGCAAGGCGAGCACATCACCGACCCCCGGCGGGGACGGCCCGCCGTACGCTCCGGCCGCGTGTGGTCGTTTGCCGCAATGGCGGCGGACGCCGACGCGCTCTCCACGGCGTTTTTCGTGATGAGCGATGAGGAAGTGGCCGAGTTCTGCCGGCAGCACCCGGCGTACGGAGCGATTCTCTCCCTACCCGATGGACGGTTTGCCCGGCATGGTGCGGTGCCGTCGGAGTCGGCCACGGGGATCACCCCTCGACCGGAGTGAATACCACGAGCACAAATCCGGGGCGTAACCCGAGGCTGCTTTCCTGGTAACGGCCGCGCAGTCGCGCGCGCACCGCGTCCGCCAGATCCGCGCTCGCGAACACCAACGCCCCGTCGCAGTCGACGGGCGGGTACGTCCAGTAGCCCACCTCTTTCCGCGTCCGCAGGTACCATGGCAGCGGCCAGTACTCCTCGCTGATGACCTTGATCGGGCCCGGCGGTGCGGCCGCGGCGAGTGCCGGGACCTTGAGCATGTCCGGAACCGCTTGGACATACGCGTACGGGTTACGCGGATCCGCGGGGCGGAGAAACACCGCCTGCCGGGTCTGCCACCCCAACCACCCGATCACGATGAGCGTTAGCGGCACCGCGATCCGGGCCCGCAGCCGGCTGAGCGCCACGCCGGCGAGCAGGCACAAGCCCGGCACAAGATTGATCACGAGCCACGGTGTCTTGTAAGGCGTCAGCGACAACACCGCCGCCACGATCAGGGTATACGCGGCGGTGAATCGCCCGAACCGGTCGGGCCGGCGGGCCGCCACGACGGCGCCGGCCCCGGCGAGCAGCAGGAAGATGGTCTGATCCCAGACATAGCCGCCGCGGCTGCGAAACACGAAAAGACTGCCGTAGTACCACCACGGTTTTTCATGACCGGTCCCGCCTCCCACCGCCTTGTTCAGCATCGGAGCATAGGTGGCCAATGCATCGCGCAGCCCCCCCCAATGCGAACCGAATGACGAGTAGAAGGCTCCGCAGACCAGCGCGGCCGCACCCAACGCAGCGGCCAGAGACTTCCAGTCGCGCACGCGTTCGTCCAACCGGCCCCGCGGCCCGGCGATCAACGCGGCCGCGAGGGCCGCCACCACAAAAACGGGCGCCGTGGCCTTGGTCGCCTGCATCAGCCCCACACATACGCCCGCGCCGATCGCCCAGGCCAGGCCGCCCGATTTCCACCAACGATCTCCGCAGACCAGCGCCGCCAGCGTGAAAGTGACCAGCAGCGTCTCCTGGACGAAATAGCGGCTGTAGTAGACCGCGGGCGGCGACAGCGCGAGCAAGGCGCCCGCCGCCAGTGCCGAAGCAGGGCCCAGCGGCCGCGCCAGCAAAAAAAGCAGGAGCACCGACGCGGCGCCGAACAACGCGGGCGTGAGCCGCACGGTGGTCTCCGTCAACGCCGCCAAGGTGGCTTCGCCACGGAACCGCGCCGGCACCAAGCCAAAATAGTAAAGCGTGGGCCCGTGATGCTCACGCGGGTCAAACGCGTAGCGCCCTGTCTCCAGCAGCTGGCCAAGTCTCGCGGCCTGGTTGGCCTCATCCGCGTGCATGGGTCGCGCAGCCAGATCGTGCAGCCGCAGCCACAGCGCCGCGCTGACCACCCCGATGAGAGCCAATCCACGCAGCCACTGAGGATGCACAAATACCGTGCGAGCCCAGATCCTCGTGGGCGGGCGATTCATGGTGTCAATCGTGGTCATGACCCGACTTGGCGACCCAGGGTCTGGTTGGGACGCCCCCCGCGAAACACCGGCCCCCAGGCGTCCAGCACGGACTATTTCACCACCGGCCGCAGCACGATATTGCGGTAGGAGACCGGACCGTGATCTCCCTGCAGATAAATCGGACCGGGCCGAAATTCGTCAGACCAGAGTGCGCCGCCCGTGCAGCCCTGGAGCGGCTGGTTGTCAATGATCTTGGTTCCGTTCAGAATCACGGTCACGTGCCGGTCCACGAGCGTGATATCCAGCGTCTGCCACTCCCCCGGCGGTTTCTCGGCCGCAACCGTCGGCGTGATCCGACTGTAGATCGCTCCCATGTTGTGCGAGTCGACCGGCTGACCGAAGGAATCAAGGACTTGCACCTCATAGATGCCGCGCAGGTAGACGCCGCTGTTGCAGCCGGGCGGGGGGTTGACCTCGAGCCGGAGGTTGAAGTCCTCGAATTCCCGTATCGTCCGCAGATTTGCGGTGTCGGGGTGCGGTTTCCCCTCCACGTGCGGCCAGCCCGGCGGACGATTGACCAAGACCCCCTCTTCCATCGACCAGCAATTCATCCGATCCGATTCGAGGACCCGCCAGCCGGTAAAATCACGGCCGCCGAGCAAAGTGATCGGATCGCCGAATCGCACCTTCGCGAGATCCGGCGCAGGGGGCAGCGCGGGAATGCGCCGCCCGGTGAACTGCGATCGGTCAAATCCGCTCCCGTCCTTCCGTGGGACCGTTCGCGTCAGGTTCATCGCGTCGCCCGTCACCTGGGCCGTGATAATCTCGGTCAGCTGCTGGGTCCGCACCACCCGGTTCGCCTCGTCCTTGCGTGGCACGTCACTCACGCGCGTCACCGTGAGGGTGGAGCCGTCCACCACCACGTCGGCGACCGGCACCACACTGCCCCACATCCAGAGAATCGAGCCGTCGCACCAGCCGTTCTCCTGCTTGATTTCCAGCCAGCCGGCCTGCTTGTCGGGCGTGGTCAGCGCCCACCGACCGAGAAAGGCCGAGCCGTCCTGGGCCTGCACCCAGCCGGCGGTGAAAAGCGCGCCGGTCAGCAATGTGCGGGCCAGCGGGAATAGCCTGATCTTGTTATTCATAGAGGTTAAAGAGCGGGTGGGCCCGCGGTGGTAAGGCACGCCACAAGGAGACGGGTTTGTTTTCCCAGGACAGGTTAAGGGGTCGAAAGTGGTGGTGAATCAGGAGCCAGGCTGGCCGTAGACCTCGACTTCGCAGTAGTCGTTGAGTTCGTCGGTGGTGTTGCCGTTGGAATACAGCCGCACGTAGCGGGCCCTCACTCCTTCGGCCGGAATCAGGCGGCCCTCATGGGTCTCGACATAGGCATGATCGGAGCCCGCCCCGAGGCCCGAGGAGTTGTCGTGGTCATTGTTGAACAGGGTGCGCACCCCGGTCTTGAACGCGGGATCATCGGAGACCTGCACCACCACGTCGTGGTACACGCGGGCCTGCGAGTGAAAGTGCCAGACGACGATGCCCTGCAACGTGTCCGGCCGGCCCAGGTCAATCTGCACCCACTGCCGCCCGGGACCGAGTTCGACGTAGGAGCCGTCGACGCCGCTCTTGTCGCCGTCGGTCACAAAGTCGAGTTCGCCGATCACCGGAAGGCTGTCGCTGGAGGTGACCGGCTTGCCCCGCGAGAGCAGCACCGTACCGGCCGGCACCATCAGCTCGGGCCGCGGGCCCACTCGCGGCTTCTCCAGGTTCGGCACCTGGATCGGACGTGGCGTGCCTTCGAATAGCGGCTTGGGCAGGTCGATATGCAGCGGCACCTGGTCGGCGGCGTGGGTCGCCCCGGCCAACGCGATGGCGAGGAGCAGGGAGACTAGCGAACGATTCATGTTGGAAAAACCGGGTGGCGTCGTTCAGCCGGGACCTGCCGGCTCAGGCGAGAAAATCTTCCGGCTGGAACGTGAGCATATTTTTCCCCGCCACCGCCTCGTTGACGCGCAGAATCGTCACGGCGGAGGCAAAGCCGGTTTCGGCCGGGCAGCTTAACTGCGCCCGCCCGCGAATCGCGTCAAAGAAGTTCTCTAGGTGCGGTTGGTGGATCGCCTGGTCGAGCGTCACGTTCAGGTCCCACGCCGCAAGCGCCGCTGTCTCGCGCACGTCCACCACCGAGGCCCGCGGCGGCGCCATGCTGAACTGCGGTCGTTCCTTTTCCCAGGGCTTTAGCACCGCCGCCCCTTCCTCCCCCTGACCGGGGCGCCGGAGGTAGCCCAATTTCACCCACGGCTCCCAGTCCGGGGCCCGGGCCTCCCGGTACAGCTTGGTGTATTTCGGATCCTCCGAGATTTTCAGGGCTCCCTCGTCGCCCATGAAGTACTCGCAATACCCGCCCCCGGCACTCGTCGTCGTCAGCACCTCGTAGAATGCCCGCACCCGTCCGGCCGGCGTGGGATACTCGAAAATCGTCATCACGTTGTCATACCACTCGTGGGTCGTGTAGTAGTCCACGCCGCCCCCGGCCAGCACCGAGCTCGGATTCGCCCCCAGAAACCAGTTGTACACGTCGATCTGGTGGGCCCCGAGATCCGCAATGGGCCCGCCCCCGTATTTTTTGAACCAGCGCCAATTCCGGAACTGGTGCATGTCGGCGTACCCGTACTGGTGCAGCGTCGCCTCTGGAATCGAGGCCCGCGCCGGCCAGCCGAGGTCCGCGCTCACCGCCCGGTTCCAGTGCCCGGTGATGTTCGTGATCCGGCCCAGCAAGTGCGCCTCGTCGATCAACCGGCGCAGAGCAAACTGGTAACGGGGATTGCTCCGGCGCTGGTGGCCGATCTGGAGCAGCCGGCCCGTCTCGCGCTGCGTCCGCACCATCGAGCGGGCGTTCTCGACCGTGTTGGCCATCAGTTTTTCGCAATAGACATGCTTGCCCGCGCGCAGACACGCGTTCGTGTGTTCCGCATGCATGAAGTCCGGCGTGGCCACGATCACCGCGTCCAGATCATGCACCCCGGAGAGCATCTCCCGGTAGTCCTCGAACGGCTGAGCATCATGACCGAATTTCTTGAGCAACCGCTCCCCGTACGTGCGATTGTAGCCCCAGATGTCGCACACGGCCCGGAAGCGGATGTCCGGGATGCGGAGCGCCGCGTTCAGCAGCACCCTTCCCTCCTCCCCGCAGCCGATCAGGGCGACGTTGAGACTGTCGCCCTGGGTCGCCGCCCGCGCGAGGTATGGCGCGGCCACCAGGGCGGCGCCCATTTTCGCGCCCGTCACGAGAAAATCCCGGCGCGAAACCCCGGGCGCTTTTGCCGGCTCACTCACGACGGTCGGGCCAAAGGGCGAAGCGATCATGCCGCACCAGCAGGAGGGCGCCGGCCACCAGGCCCATGTAGATGGCGATCCAGGCCACGCCCTGATCCTCCTGCACCGCCATCAATCCGAAGGCCAGCGCCACGTAAAACAATCCCATCAGCACCAGCGAGACACGCGTCTTCAGCCCCAGCAGCAGCGCCACCCCCAGGGCCAGCAGCACGTACCCCAGTGAACCCGCAAACAGCTTCGTCATCCATAACGGCAGAAACGACGCCCCCGTGATGCCCGTGGCCATGCGGTCCATGTTCTTCAGGTAGTTCGCATGGGAATAGAGACCGCCCGCCTCGAACTTGTCCACGCCCGCCAGCAGCGTGCGCAGTCCCAGAAATAACCGCAGCAGCAGGAACGCCGCGGTGAACTCCCAACCCGCGCGGGCCGGGGCGGGTGCAGATGTGGTTGGGTCACTCATGGTTCAGATCAAGGGAGGTCCATTCACACGCCGAAGCCGGGGCGATACGCTGTCGTCAAATACTGATTCGCTTCCGGCAGGTTCGTGACCCGCATCGCTTGCGCGTCCCACTCGATCGGCCGGCGGGCGCGCACGGCGACATTGCTGAGCAGGCACAGTTCGGTGAGGCGCGAGGCCACCTCGAAATTCGAGCCGGCCGCCGGACCGCCTTTGCAGGCTCGCACCCACTCGGCGAAGTGTCCGCCTTCGATGCGCGGGATGGTCTTCGGCGGGAGCGATGGGACCAACTCCTGCATCCTCGTCTCCGGAATGATGCGCACGCTCTGGTTATAAAGGGTCGCAAGCGCCGTGGCCTTCGAGCCGATGAAGAGCGTGCCGTTGTCCGGCAGCTGGCGGCTGGTTTCGAGCTCCGGGGGTGGCGGCGGCATGAGGCCGCCGTCATACCACTTGAGCGTCAGGGGCGGCAGCGCGCCGCGCGCCGGAAATTCAAACGTGATCACCGACGAGCTCGGGCCAGTGGTCTCGTTGTCGAACGCGCGGAGGGCTTCGATATGCCTGGGGGCGTCGAGTTTGAGCGCCCAGTGCGCGCTGTCGAGCAGATGACACCCCATGTCGCCCAGCGCGCCCGTGCCAAAATCCCAATAACCGCGCCATTTGAATGGCAGATAAGCCGGGTCGTACGGCCGCTCCGCCGCCACCCCCAGCCAGGCATCCCAATCGAGCGTTGGCGGCACCACCGGGATGAACTTCGAGTGGTCCGGCGCCTTGAAGCCTCCCTGGGGCCAGATGGTCCCGGGGCGGTCGGTCCAGCTGTGCACCTCGCGCACTTCACCGAGCACGCCGCCCTCGATCCATTCCTTGACCAGTCGGATGCCGTCGCCGGCATGTCCCTGGTTGCCCATCTGCGTGGCCACTTTCTTCTCGCGCGCGAGTTGCGCCAAGTGCCGGGCCTCTGTGATCGTGTGCGTCAACGGCTTCTCCACAAACACATGCTTGCCGAGCTGCAGCGCCGCCACCGCGATCGGGTAATGCATGTGGTCCGGCGTCGACACCGTCACCGCGTCGATTTGGTTGCCCAGCTTGTCCAGCATCTGGCGGTAGTCGCGGAACCGCGGCACGTTGGGATATTGCTCGAAGGTGGCGGCCGCCCGTTCGTCGTCCACGTCGCAAAACGCCACAAAGTTCTCGCCCTTCAGCCTCTCCACCGCCGCCCGCCCCTGTCCGCCCACGCCGACGCAGGCAACGTTGAGCTTGTTGTTCCGCGATTGTCCCCCTCCCTGCGCCCGCAAAACATAGGGGAAGGCGATGGCCGCGGCCGACGCCAGGGTGCTGGATTTCAGAAACGAACGGCGGGTGACGGTTGGGGGAACATTCATGAAGTCTTGGGGGGCAAACGGTGGTCGGTTGAAACAGGCAAAGGACGAGGATCGGTTGATGCGGATGAAGCTCTGGCGTCCTACGGCGGTCAAATGAAAACCTGCACAGGTGGCCGGTGCGCGTACCTCACCCTTCGCGGCGTTACCGATTTCACTCCCGCGCGTCGGTCGGGAGCTGTGTCGGCCGGAGGGCGACAACCTGCGCGACGGCAACACCAGGTAGCCCGGTACAGGGTCGCGACCGGGCCGCCTTTCCCGCGGCGCTGCAGCCCGCGACCGTTTCGCCGTCCTTCTCTTCGCCTGAAGGCGAGGGGTGTCCACCAGCCGACGGCTCAGGAAAGGCTCGAGGTTGGGTCGGCGATCGCCAGCAGTTTCATGGTCTTCCACAATCCACGCGTAAAGTCGGGTATGACCACCGGCAGGCTGCCCGTCGCCACCGAACGCCCGGAGAGTTCGATGATGCAACTCCAGGCCGCCGCATCATACGCGACGCTGTCCGGGGTGGTGCCGCGGCGCACGCAATCCAGATGCCGCCAGTTCATTACGAAATCCATCCCGTCATGCCCATGGCCCTTGGCGCGCTCGGCGAGTTTTCTCCACAGTGGATGGGTGAATCTCTGGCGCATCGCGGCGAGGTCCCGGTCGCCGAGCCATTCGTGGGAGCCCCTCGCCTCGAGCCCATAGCTCTTCGGATCATTGATCGCTAGGCGGGCCGGGTAGTCGAAGAACGTGCCGCCCGTGCCGCTCAAGGCATTGATCCGGCTGTAGGGGCGCGGACTGACCACATCGTGCTGGATCATGATCGTCCGGCCCAGTTCGGTTTTGACCAACGAAGTGTTCATGTCGCCACAAACGTACTTCTCCCCGGCGTGCCGGCCGCCGTTGGGCTTCTGCTCGTCGCGATGCTTCGTCAGATTCCTCTCCCGTGAGCTCATCGAGACGATGAACTTGAATTGATCGCCGCCGCCGATCCCCAAGTATTGTGCGACGGGGCCCAGACCGTGAGTGGGATAGAGATTGCCGTCGAGTTGCCAGTGATAATTGCGGCGCCAGTCACCCTCGCCGCCGAGTTCGAAGAGCACCCGACGCAAGTCATGGATATAGGCGCACTCGGCATGGGTCAGTTCGCCGAACACCCCTTCGCGAGCCATGTTGAGAACGAACAGTTCGTTCTCCCCGTAACAACAGTTTTCCAGCATCACGCAATGGCGCTGGGTGCGTTCGCTGGTATTCACCAGCCGCCAGCACTCTTCCACCGTCACCGCCGCGGCGACCTCGAGGAAGGCGTGTTTGCCGCATTCCATCGTCCGGAGGGCCATCGGCACATGCCAGGCCCACGGGGTGGCAATGTAAACGACGTCAATATCGTCGCGCTCCACCATCTGCTCCCAGATCTTTTCGGTGCCGCTGTACACGACCGGACGCTTTCCCCGCCTTCTTTCGCACTCGTCGGCGGCCTGCCTGGCGCGATCGTCCAGGATATCGCAAACCGCGATCACATCGGCAAACTCGAGGTCGAGGGCGGCCTGCACGTGAGTCAGGCCCCGGTGGAGACCGATGACGGCGACCCGCACCCGTTCCAGCGGATGGGTGATGAGGGCGTGAACCGGCTTCTGGCCGGCGGGCCGCGGGAGCACTCTGCCCTGATCCACGCCCTCCTTGGGCGGGGTCATCGTCTGGGCGGCGGCGTTCCCGCCACCGAGGGAAAGGCCCGCGAGGGATGCGCCCAGTCCCGCGAGGGCGGAGGTCTGGAGGAAGCGGCGACGGGACAGGTTTGGGGTGTTCATGGTTTTTGATGAGCTGGCCTATCCTAACGCGGATAGCGGCTAGCCTGCTTGCCATGATTTCGGGGGAGACCCGTCATGACGGTGGTCAGGGTGTGGCGATTGGGTTTCTCCGAAAATAATCCAGGGTCTCGTTCAACCCGGCCTCCAGGGAGCTGACCGGTCGGAAGCCCGCTGCATGCAGGGCATCCATGTCGGCACAAGAATGGCGCACATCACCCGCCCGTTCGGAAGCAAAACGGATCTCCGATCGCGACCCGGCAAGCGCGAGGATGCGTCGCGCCAGTTCCAAAACCGTCACGCTTTCGCCGGAGCCGGCATTGAAAACGCCGGTCACTCCGGGAGTGGTGGCGGCGAAGATGGTGGCGGCGGCGATGTCCTTGACGTAAGTGAAATCGCGCGTCTGCCCGCCGTCGCCGTAGATGGTGAGCGGGGCGTGGGTCAGCGCCCGCTGCATGAAGCAAGGCACTGCCGCGGCATACGCGCTGTGCGGATCCTGGCGCGGCCCGAAGACATTGAAGAAGCGCAGCGCCGCGGTTTCCAGCCGGTGGTCCTCGGTGAACTGCCGGCAGTAGTGTTCGCCGTCGAGCTTGGTGACGGCGTAGGGGCTGCGGGGCGCGGGCAACATGGTCTCGACCATGGGCACCACCGGATGGTTGCCATAAACCGCCGCGGAACTGCTGAAGCACAGCTTGCGCACTCCGGCAGCGGCGGCCGCCTCGAGCACGTTGAGCAGGCCGGTGACATTGAGTGCGACGCACTCATCTGGATTCCGAACCGATTCCGGGACGCTGACCATCGCGGCCAGGTGAAAAACATAGTCGACACCGTGCACCGCGGCCTGGACCACAGCGCGATCCAGGATCGATCCCTCGATGAACTCGGTGCGCAGGCCGGCGAGATTGCGTCGGTATCCGGTCCGGAGGTTGTCAAGCACGCGCACCTCCGCGCGGCCCTGGAGCTGTTCAGCGAGGTGGCTCCCAATGAAGCCGGCACCGCCCGTGATCAGGACCTTCATGCGGTCTTGATGATGCGCTCCGCCGTGCGCTGCATGGCAGGTTCCTGTTGCTCGATGCTGCGGACCAGGGCGAATTGGTTGCGGCAGCGATCAAGATTGTGATCGGAGCGTTTGGTTTTGAAATACACGTCGCCTTCGAGGTAATCGGTCAGAAAGCGCATGCCGATCTCCAGGGTGATCAGCTTACCGGAGAACGCAAGATGCGCGCGCTCGGCCGGGGTCAGGATGCTGCCGGCGGATGCGAGGTAGCCGGAGACGAGGCCCTCAAAAATGGGCATCCGCATGGCGACCTTCGAAAGGTCGCCTTCATCCTCCGCGGCGGCATTCGTCGCCGACCGCACCATGTCGCCAAAATCGTAGAGCGATAGACCGGGCATGACCGTGTCGAGATCGATCACGCACACGGCCTCGTTCGTCGGGTCGTCCAGCATCACATTGCTGAATTTCGTGTCATTGTGAGTGATGCGCTCGGGGATGTCGCCGCAGCTCTGCAGCTGCAGCAACCCGTCGACCATCGCCTCCCGGGACAACACAAAGTCCAGTTCGGCTGGCACTCTCGCCACGCGGCCCCGTGGGTTGGCGACGATCGTCCGCTGCAGGGTTTCGAACCGTCTGCGCGTGTGGTGAAAGTCGGGGATCGTCTCATGCAGGCGCGCCCCCGGGAAATCGACCAGGAGGCGCTGGAACTCGCCGAAGGCCCGCGCCGCCTCATACGCCTGTCGCGGATTCTCGGCCAAATCCAGGGTCCGCGCTTTCTCGATGAAAAGGTAACACCGCCAGCAGTCACCCCGGTCGTCGCGATGAAATGCGCCCCCTTCCTTCGTCGGTACCAGCGTGAGCGCGCGGCGAGCAGGATCCGGCCGGCCGGTCGCGCGTGCGCGGGCGGCCACATGCCTCGTGACGCGCTGGATGTTTTCCATCAACGCCGCCGGGTCCCGAAAAACTCGCTGATTGACCCGCTGGAGAATGTAGCGCACCGGAGTTCCGGCTTGGTCGAAGCGGACGGCAAACGTGTCGTTGATGTGCCCGCTGCCGTAGGAGGCGCCATCGACAAAACAGCCGTGCAGCAGGAACGATTCGGCCAAAGCACGTAAATCCACCGGGATTCGGGCGAAGGAATCACTCATGTCGGTGCGCCCAAAGTTGTTTCGAATCGCGCTTTCCCACGCACGATTTCATTGCGCGGTCATGAATCGGCCCTGTCAATGTCTTAGCATTTTCCCGTAAGTGGTGTTGGCTCGGATCAGGGCGACGCGCGCCGGACTGCCCAGAGCCGCCAGGTTCCTCCCCTTGGGGGTCACCGGGTTCAACCGCGCGTTCCTCAGACCGCACCGTCAGGCTCGGGATTCGCGCCCTTCGCTGGCATCGCGGTTTGGTTGCGCGACGGGGAGAGCTGCCGTCCAATTTCCGCCCCGATCGACTTCCGCCTCGCCGGATCGGTTGGCACCGGCTTCAGAACTTGCCCTGCAGCCGTCCGCTCCGCTGATAAGAGCGGACCAGTTTACGGGGTCGAGTCCCGTCCCTCCCGCTACCAATCCAAGTCCCAACGCGAACACTTCACTTGATGTTGAAAACGCTGATCTTGCCGTCCTTCACGACCATCGTGGCAAGCGCCTCATCGGCCACGTCCTTGAAGGTCAGCCGCCAGAGCGCGACATGCCCCGTCCCCTTCTTGACCGCTCCAAAATAAGTGGCCTGATAGCCGGTGTTCAGCCGCGGGGAAAGCTGCTGGACGGCGGCGCTGAACTGATCCTGGGTCATCTGCTTCAACGAGCCGGTGGCATTCGCTAGGAAGGAGTCGTAATCGTTCTGCTTGATCGCCGTGATCAGCTGGTCGAAGAAGGTCTGGTCCTCTTGGGGGGCCTCGGCGGCGATGAGATCGCTGGCACCAGCCGCCAGGAAGGCGGCGCCGATGATGAGCGTGTGAATGATCCTGTTTTTCATGACAAAGCTCTCTGCCGACCGAAGAATCAGCCTGCGATACCTCGACATGATGCGGGGTAAACCGGACTGGTTGAGCTATGTCGCGCCGGGCGTTTTCATCAAGAGCAAAACCTTCGCCGGGACGTTGCCGAGCGGCGGCTGGCTTGATGGGCCACCTGGGGTGGCGGGCTATCCGTTCAACACGGTTGGCTGGAGCGGGAAAACGATCCCCAACAATATCAGTATCGAGAACTGGTGGTCGTATGAGCAGAACGCCATTGGTTAATGGAATGGAGCGCTGCGGCGGCAGATCACGCGAAAGTGCCCAATGCGCAGGCGAAAGATCCCGGCCGTCCACCAAAACGGCGCCGGCCGCTTGCACACTTGCCTCGCTCGCGGCAAACGAGCTTTCTAGTGAGGCGCCGGGCAGAATCGTCCGGCCAGTGTCTGCCCATCTCGCATCGTTAACTCCACCTTGAACCATGAAACCTATAATCGCACCGCTCGTGGCCCTTGGCGCCCTCTTGGTCAGCACTATCAGCCTCGCGCAGGAACTCCCCGTAACCCGGCCCGAGGCGGTCGGAATGTCCTCCGCCCGGCTCCAACGGATCGCCAGCGCGGTCCAGCAGAGCATCGACGAACACCGGATCACCGGTGCCGTCACGATGATCGTGCGCCACGGCCAGGTGGCCTGGCTCGATGCTCGGGGCCTGGCGGACCGCGAAGCGGGCAAGCCGATGCAGCCTGACTCGTTGTTTCGGATCTGCTCAATGACAAAGCCCATCACGAGCGTGGCCGTGATGATGCTTTACGAGGAGGGAAAGTTCCTGCTCGCGGACCCGGTCGCGCAGTACCTGCCTGAGTTCCGGAACGCCAAGGTCCTCGTGAAACCGGCCACGGGCCCATCGTACACCATTCCCGCGAGCCGGGACATCACGATCCTCGACCTGCTGCGGCACACCTCGGGGCTCACCTACCCATGGAACGAGACCGTCGGGCCGGCGTACGCCGCGGCCGGCGCCGCGGACGGCCTGAATCCGTATGACGGGACGATCGCCGACAGCGTGAAGCGCCTGGCGGGCCTCCCGCTGCTGTTCAACCCGGGCGAACGCTTCGAGTACAGCCTGTCGGTCGACGTCCTTGGGCGGCTCGTCGAGGTGGTCTCGGGGATGAGCCTCGACGAATTCTTTCGCACCCGGATTTTCGGACCCCTCGGCATGAAGGATACGTGCTTCTACCCGTCAGCCGAGGTGCTCCCGCGCCTCGCGGCCGCCTACATCTATCGGGAGGGCGAGGGCCTGGTCCGATTCCCGGACCAGCCCATCGTCGAGGGTTCGTTCAGCTACTCGGCCGATTATCCCTACCGCGGCCCTAAGAAGCTGTTTTCGGGCGGAGCGGGCCTTTGTTCGACCGCCGCCGACTACGCGTGCTTCTGCCAGATGATGCTCAACGGCGGCCGGCTGGGCTCCGTCCGACTGCTGAGCCGGAAATCCGTAGAACTCATGACTACCGATCACCTCGGGAGGATCAGCCCCGATCAGGGCTTCGGGCTGGGGTTTGGAATCGACGGAGTAAAGGGGCCGCTCACCGAGCTCGGTTCCCCAGGAGCTTTTAACTGGGGCGGCTTCTTCTATACGGCGTTTTCGATCGATCCGAAGGAGGAGCTGATCGTCATCTTCATGGGCCAGTTGCACCCCACCGGCGGCCTTAGCCTCGATCGCGAGGTCCACGCGCTCGCCTATCAGGCGATCGCCGACTGAGCGCCCCGGTGGGCGGCTGACCCAGACCCACCGGCAACTGTCATCTCTTCCGCTGAGCCCCATGCCCGCTTTCCTGACAGCATTCCCGGCCGGCAGCCACGCCACCCAGCGGATCGTGTTGCCCTTGTTCTGCCTGCTCCTGTTCGCACCGCTGTCCGCCAATGCCGACGGGACGAAACTGGTCGTTTTCGACCAGCCCGTTTCCACCCACGAGTGGACGCTGAAGGCAATCAATCCTGGACTCCCGGCTGATTGGACGGGATATGACTTTCTTGTGCTTGAATTCCGGGCGTCCTCGAGCCAGCGCTTCGAGCTCGGACTGAAAACCACCCAAGGGGACATCGCCAAGCGCATTCATCCCTATCCAGGCGTCTGGGTCCGCGCGTCAGTTCCCCTGCGCTATTACCGGCAGGGCCTCGGGAACGCCCAGGATCTGGCGGCCACGGTCAACCAGCCGCGCGATTCCTACTGGATCAACATCGAGGGCGGCGGCAGCGGCCCGACCACGAACGTGCAGGGCCTGAGCGTGGTGATGCGCTATCCGGTGGGCGAGCCCAGGCTCGAGATCCGCTCCGTCACGCTTGCGAGAACCGACCCCGGTGACGCCGTGCTCGAGGGCAAGCCGCTGATCGACGAGTTCGGTCAATATGTTCACGCCGAGTGGCCGGGCAAAGTCCACGCCGCCGCCGACCTGGAAGCAGCGTGGACCGACGAGGCGGCCGCGCTCGCCCACAGCGCCTTTCCGGACCGCTGCATTTATGGCGGATTCGCGACGACGCATGCGACGGCCACCGGATTTTTCCGGGTCGAGCAAATCGACGGCCGCTGGTGGTTTGTCTGCCCGGATGGGCACCTGTTCTATTCGACCGGCGTAAACGGGATCGGGCCGGGCTCCGGAACGCGGGCGGCCGGACGCGAGGATTATTTCGCGACAGCGTTTCCCGCGTTGCCGACCATCCCCGGCCTCGTGAATCGGCCGGTGCCGCAGGTTTCGCCTTATCTTGGGAATTTGCAGCGGCGCTTCGGCGAGGATTGGCGCGGGCCTTGGGCGCAGTTCACGGCGCGGCGGCTGGAGGCGTGGGGCCTCAACACATCCTACGGTCCGCTGTTGAACGACTCGCTCGGCGAAAGCCCGCACTGGAGGCCCTATGTCTTCACGATCCGCAACTGGTATTCAGGACCGTCCGTCATGGGCATGCCCGACGTTTATTCCGACGCGTTCGCCCAATCCGTCGATGCCGAGGCGGCGCGACAGCTGGCGCCGCGAAAAGAGGATCCATGGATGCTCGGCTATTTCATCGGCAACGAACCCCCGTGGCCCGGCCGAGAAAGCCAGTTTGTCGATCTCGTCCTCGAAGGCGCTGCGTCAGAAATACAGAAGCACTTCAAGGCCGGACTCGCCCTGGGCGACACGCCGGCTCGCCGGCGCGATCTGGTGCTCGCAGCCTTCGAGCGTTACCTCGCGGTCATCAATGCCGCCGTGAAGAAACATGATCCCAATCACCTGAACCTCGGCATCCGGTTCGGCGGCACACCCCCGGACTACGTCGTCAAACTGGCGCGCGGCTTTGATGTCTATAGCCTCAACAAATACCGCTGGGAGCCGCCCCCCGAGGCAATCAAGAAGGTCGGTGAGCTGGTCGGCCGGCCGATTCTCATCGGTGAGTTTCATATCGGCGTGCCGGGCCGCGGTCTGGCGCCGGGCCTGGTGCAGGCGATGAACCAGACGGAGCGCGGTTTCGCCTACCGCTATTACGTCGAGCACGCCGCCGCCCATCCGGAAGTGATCGGCACGCACTGGTTTCAATGGGTCGACCAGCCGGCCACCGGGCGCCCCGACGGCGAGAATTACAACATCGGTTGGATCGACGTCACCGATCGCCCCTATCCCGAACTCGTCGCCGCCGCCAAACTCACGCACGCGCGCCTCCTCGACATCCATTCGGGCAGAATTCCGCCAACCGAACGCCGGGCGCAGGCCTCCGAAGTCGGCACGCCCGCAGAGGCCGATCTTTTCGGCCGTCCGGCAATCCAATGACCCGCAACCGTCAGGCCCGGCCCAGCCTCTTTATCACCTACCCTTCCTTTCCCATGAACTCCCGTTCCATCGCCATTCTGATTATCAGCGGGGCCACCCTCCTCGCCGCGCGCGGCCTCGCCGCCGGACCAGTTCGCCTGACCGAGGGAGACACCGTCATTCCGACCTATCTCTCCGGCGCGCCAGACCCCAATCCCATGTTCAACTTCGGCCGCCAGTCGCAGGGAGCCGCGGGCCGCATCTACCCCTATCCCCTCTACGACAACCTCACCAACCAGAAGGGCGAGCAGACCTACCATCTGGTTTACCTCGAGAACGACTACGTCAAAATCGGCATCGCGCCCGGGATCGGGGGGCGCCTCTTCTCGGCCGTGGACAAGACGAACAACTACGGTTTCGTCTACCAGCAGCATGTCATCAAGCCCGCGCTGATCGGTCTGATCGGCGCCTGGATCTCCGGCGGCATTGAGTGGAACATCCCGCACCACCATCGCGCGAGCACGTTCCTCCCCGTGCAATACCGCACGGAGGAAAACGCCGACGGCAGCAAGACGGTCTGGGTCGGCGAGCTGGAGGTGCGGCACCGCATGCGCTGGGCCGTCGGCTACACCCTGCACCCGGGCAGCAATGTCCTCGAATGCTCCGTCCGCATTCTCAACCGCACGGCGCTTGTGAACACCATGCTCTGTTTCGCCAACGTCGCGGTGAGCGCGAACGAGAATTACCAGATCATTTTCCCGCCCAGCACGCAGTTCGTGACCTTTCACGGCAAACGCGAGTTCACGACCTGGCCGATCGCCACCACCCGCTACAACGGCGCGGACTTCACCGGTGGCGTCGACGTGAGCTGGTACCGGAACCACCAGCTTGCGAACTCGATGTTCGCCTGGAACTACTCCGACGATTTCTTCGCCGGCTACGACCACGGCAAACAGGCCGGCACGATGAGCATCGCCGACCATCACGTCGTGCCGGGGAAGAAATTCTGGACCTGGGGCAACGGTCCGCGCGGCCGCATCTGGGACGCCATCCTCACCGACACTGACGGCCCCTATGTCGAGCTGATGGTCGGAGCCTACTCCGACAACCAGCCCGACTACTCGTGGCTGCAGCCCTATGAAGCCCGGTCCTTTGAAATGTATTGGTATCCCTTCCGCGACATCGGTGGCGTGAAAAAGGCCAATCTCGAGGCCGCGGTGAATCTCGAGATCACGAATGGCACCGCGCACGTTGGATTTTGCACGACCACCGCTCACCCACGCGCCACTGCCCGGCTCACCGCCGGCGGCCAGACCCTCGTCGAGGAGACCGTCGCGATCGATCCCGCCCGGCCCTACCAAAAGCAGATCGCTCTGCCCGCCGGCACCGATCCGCACTCCGTGCGCGCTGCGCTGCTCGTGGATGGTCGCGAGCTCGTCGCCTATTCTCCGGTCACACTCGCCCCGATGGAAATGCCGGAAGCGGTCAAGTCGCCGCCTGCGCCGCAGGACCTCAAGACCGACGAGGAACTGGACCTCGCCGGTCAGCGCCTCGACCAGTTCCACGATCCCGACCGCGCGCCCGAGCCTTACTGGGAGGAGGCGTTGCGCCGCGATCCCGGCGACACAGAGGCCCATGCCGGCCTCGGCCGCCTGGACCTGCGGTGCGCCCGTTACCCGGAGGCGGAACATCATTTCCGGGCCGCCCTCGCGCGCCTGACCGCGCGATATACCCCGTCAAAGAACGCAGAGCCGTTCTATTTTCTGGGCGTCGCGCTCAAAGCCCAGGGCCGGGCCGACGAAGCCCGCGATGCCTTCTACCAGGCGACGTGGAGCCAGGAGTGGAAGGCGCCGGCGTACTACGCCCTTGCCGAGATCGCTTCGGCTCACGGCGATTTCCAAGGTGCACTTGATCTCCTGAACCGCTCGCTTGACGCAAATGCGCTCAACCTCCGCGCCTATGGATTGAAGGCGGCCGTTCTCCGCCATCTTGACCGCGCCGCGGAGGCTCGCGCGGTGCTGGAGTTCGCGGCGCGCAAGACTGACCCGCTGGATGTGCGCCTGATGGCCGAACAATGGCTGCTCACCCGCGACGCCGCGGCGGCCCGCCCGCTCTTTGCGACCCTGAACTCGCATGGTCCGACCGCCCAGGAGACCGCCGCGGAATACGCCGACGCCGGGCTCTGGCGGGACGGCCTGGAGGTGCTCGCGCAAGCGGTCGCGGCGCCGCCCGACAAAACCAAGATCTCACCGCTGGCGTATTACTACCTGGGTGACTTCGCGGAAAAGCTCGGCGACGCCGCGCAGGCCGCCGGTTACCGGCAACTCGCTGCACAGGCTGCGCCGGATTACGTCTTTCCATTCCAATCCGAACTTATCCCCGTCCTCCGTCGCGCGATCGCCACGAATCCGCAGGACGCCCGCACTCCCTATTATCTCGGCAACCTCCTTTTTGACTGGCAGCCGGCCGAGGCTGTGCAGCTTTGGGAAAAATCCGTCGCGCTCGACCCGAACTTTCCCGTCGCCTGGCGCAATCTCGCGCAAGCCTGGGCGCATCAAGACGGCGACGAGCCGCAAGCCAGGGCCATTGCGGCCCTCGAAAAGGCCGTTGCGATTGGCGAGGCTGACCCGACCCACCTCGCCGAACTCGACGAGCTTTACGAGTCTGCCGGCACGCCGGTTGAGAAGCGCCTGGCCATGATGGAACGGCATCAAGCCGCTGCCGTGAGGAAAGACGAGGCCTTGGTCAGCCTGATCAATCTCAAGATCTTCGCGGGCAAGTCGGATGAGGCGATCGCGCTGCTGCAGGGCCGCACTTTCAGCGTCTGGGAGGGCGGCACGCGCTACAACACGGGCGAGGCCTGGGCGAACGCACACCTCGTGCGCGGCCTCCAGCGGTCCGCCGCGAAGCAATCCGCGGACGCGCTCGCCGATCTTGACGCTGCGTTGACCTATCCCGCCAACCTGCGCGCGACCGACGCGTTTGCGAACCCCGCGCGGCAGGCGGAGGTCGACTACTGGCGCGGCTGCGCGCACGAGGCTCTCGGCCAGCGCGAGCAGGCCCGCCAGTTGTGGACCGAAATTGCGGCCGCGCTGCCGCCGGCCACCGGTCTTCGTGTTGGCCTCAATCCGTTCCTGACGCGCGGCGTCCAGCATTATTATCAGGCGCTCGCGCGGCAAAAACTCGGTTCCGCGGATGGCGTCGAGGCCGTTTTCCGCGAACTCGTCGCCTCCGGCGCTGCCGTGGAAACGCCGGATCCCGCACTTCCAGCCGCCCTGCGACCGTCCCCGCGCATGCGCACCGCGACGGCGCACTACCTCGCCGGACTGGGCGATGCCGGATTGGGCGAAAAGGAAAAAGCCCGCGCTGAATTCACTGCCGCCCTTGCCGCCGCGCCCGACCATCTCGGCGCCAAGCTCGCCCTGGACCGACCGTAAACCGTCGCGGCACGCTTCCCATCGTTTTCCCCAGCATGCCCAGGAACCTGCGCTTCGTTCTGACCTTTCCCGGCGGCATCGTTCCGGGGAGGCGTGCGCACCCTTCTTCCCTATCCATGAAATCCCTCCTTTGTTTCGCCTGGCCTGTGATTGGCCGGGCTGGCGCCGGCGCGTTGGCCGCGCTTGTTCTCATTGTCGCCGGCTTGCCCGCCACCCGCGCTGAGGATGCGCCCCAGTCGTGGCCGCTGCAGAGAACCCCCGGCCCCGGCGGCGATCCCCACCAGGATCCCGCGACCTGGCCGCGCTCCCCCTCGCCGGCCCAGCAACCGGTCCGGCGGGCGGTGGCGCCCCAGCCCGCGCTGGTTGACGCCGGTCAGGGTGACTGGATTCTGGCCGGAGGCTGGAAACTGGCCAGTTCGATCAAGGTGCCCGCCACCGCGCGCGAGATTTCCCAAGCCGGTTTCGACGCCTCCACCTGGTACGAGGCCACCGTGCCGGGCACGGTGCTCACGACGCTGGTCGACCAAGGCGTTTACCCCGAGCCGACCTATGGGCTGAACAATCTCGCCATTCCTGAATCGTTGAATCGCGAAGACTACTGGTACCGGCACGAGTTCGTGCCCCCGGCCGACAGCACCGGGCGAATTCTCACGCTCACGTTCAAGGGGATCAACTATACCGCCGAGGTCTGGCTCAACGGCTGCCGCCTCGGCGACATCCGCGGGGCCTTCCAGCGCGGCCTCTTTGATATCACCGCGCAGGTGCGGTCCGGGCAGGCCAACGCGCTCGCCGTGCGGGTCTCGCCCGTGCCGCATCCCGGCATTCCCCATGAGGAGTCGCTCGCCGCTGGCGCGGGCCCCAACGGCGGCGCCATGACCCTCGACGGGCCGACCTTCTTCTGCACCGAGGGCTGGGACTGGATCCCCGGCATCCGCGACCGTTGCACCGGCCTCTGGCAGGACGTGGTGCTCCACGTCAGCGGCCCCGTGACGCTCGGGGATGTCCACGTGAAGACCGACCTGCCGCTGCCGGATACCTCCCGCGCCGAGGTGTTTGTCTCCGCGGCTATCGCCAACCACGCGGCCGAACCGCAGACGTTCACCGTGCGTGGCGATTTCGAGGGTGCCGCGTTTTCCCAGACGCTGACCCTGGCCCCCCACGCGCAGGGCTTCGCGAAATTCGGCGCCGGCGAATTCGCGGACCTGCGGGTGAACCACCCGCGCTTGTGGTGGCCGAACGGATACGGAAAACCCGAACTTTACCACCTCAGGCTCACCGTCGCCAACGCCGCCGGCCGCGTGNNTCGCCGTCAACCGTCTGGAGCCAGCTCGTGGTCGACAAGCGGCACGCCGCTCTGCGGGCGAGCGGGTCGCTCTTCCTGCCGTCGATCGCCACGGGGGCGGAACACTCCGCCGGGCTCACGCCGAGCGACGACACCGCGACCGCGCCTTTCCTCGTCATCAAGGTCAACGGCCAACGCGTCGTCTGCAAGGGCGGCAACTGGGGCCTGGACGAGGCGCTCAAGCGGGTGAGCCGCGCCAAGCTTGAGCCGTATTTCCGCCTCGAGCGTGACCTCGGCCTCACGATGGTCCGCAACTGGTGCGGCCAGAACACCGAGGAGGTCTTTTACGACCTGTGCGACGAGTACGGGCTCATGGTCTGGAATGACTTCTGGGTGTCGTCGCAGGATTGGAATATGCAGCCGCTGGACCTGCGGCTGTGGCTGGCCAACGCCGAGGATGTGATCAAGCGCTTCCGCAATCATCCGTCGATCGTGCTGTGGTGCGGCCGCAATGAAGGCGTGCCGCCGCCGGCTTTGAACGAGGGCCTCGACGCGCTTGTGCGCGAACACGATAGCAGCCGCTACTACCAGCCGAGCTCCGTCGCGGTCAACCTACTGTGGAGCGGGCCGTGGAACCACGCCGATCCGGTCAAGTTCTTCAGCGAGTACGGCCGGGGCTTCACCACCGAGCTCGGCCTGCCCTGCCCGCCGACGGCCGATGCCATCCGCGCGATGATGCCCGCCGCCGATCAGTGGCCGATCAGCGACACCTGGGCCTACCACGACTGGCACCAGAAGGACCACGGCGAGGTGCCGGCGTTCATGGACGCGATCGCCAAGCAGTTCGGCCCGGCGACGGATCTCGAGGACTTCTGCCGGAAGGCGCAGATGCTGAACTACGCCGGTCACCGCGCGNNCGACCTGGCCCAGCATGGAGTGGCAGCTTTACAGCTCCGACTACGAGACAAACGGCGCCTACTTTGGCGCCCGCAAGGCCTGCGAACCGTTGCACGTCCAGTGCAACCTCGACGACCGGAAGGTGGTCGTCACCAACACGACCCTCGCCGCCGTTCCGGATGCGACGGTGCGGGCGGAGCTGTTCGATCTGCAGGGCCGGCGCATCGCCGGCCAGCAATCCACCGTGCTCGCCGCGGCCAACGCCACCACCGAGGCGTTCCGGCTCGACGAATCCGCCGCGGCCAGCCTCCCGCTCTATTTTGTGCGGCTGGCGCTCGTCGATGCGGGGGGACGGACGCTGTCCGACAATTTCTACTGGCACGCCCGGCGCGAGGAAGACCACCGTTTGCTGAACACCCTGCCGCGGGTGACCCTCACCGGCGCGGCGACCGTGAAACGCGGAGAGGAGGCGAGCGTCGTGACCGTCGAGCTCACCAATCCGGCCACAAGCGTGGCGCTGCTTGTGAAGACGACCTTGCGCACCGCAACGGGCGAGCGCGTGCTGCCGGTGTACGCCAGCGATGGCTACTTTTCGTTGCTGCCCGGGGAGTCGCGCCGGGTCATTCTCGAGACTCCCGTGACCGCCACCCCGCTGCAGGTCGCCGTCGACGGCTGGAACGCCGCCCCGACCGCGCTTCCCGTTCAGGAATAACCGTCCCAATTGCATGAGTCCCCGCGTAGCCGGACTCCTGCGGTTAAGGTGGGGCGCGCTATCCCTAACGCGCTGGCTTTGCTTAGGTAAACTCTCGCCGCAGCAAACGGGCGCAGGATTGGCTTGGCGCGCCTCCGACTTTGCGCAACAACCGGGTAGCGTGAGCCCCACCGACGAAAACCCCGATTCGGGCACCGACCAGGTCCATGGCATCGCCGGCTGGCGACGGGTCTTGGTCTGGCCGCTCGCCCTGCTCGTGCGACTGTGGGGGCGCTCACTGCGTTTCGAGGTGGCCCCCACTGATCTGGCCAACATCACCAAGCGGGACGAACCGGTGGCCATCATTCTCTGGCACAACCGGCTTTTCCTCGCCGCCGAGATCGTCCGTCGCTTCCGGCAGGGCCGGCCGGCCTACTCGCTGGTCAGCGCGAGCAAGGATGGCGCGTGGCTCGACGCCTTCTTCTCCATGGTCGGCATGCGCACGGTGCGCGGCTCCAATCACCGCCTCGGTCGGGAAGCCGTGCTCGCGCTCATCGCGAAGCTCCGCGGCGGTTACGATATCGGCATCACGCCGGACGGTCCGCGCGGCCCCTGCTATGAGTTCAAGGCCGGCGCATTGGTCGTCGCCCGGCGCGCCGGCGCGCCGGCGCTGCTGCTCGGCATGAACTTCCGCTCCGCCCGGCGGCTCAAGAGCTGGGATGGTTTCTACGTTCCCCGGCCCTTTTCCCGCGTGCAGATTCGGTGCGCAGTCGTGCCTGCGGCCGAACTCCGCGACGAAGGCATGACCGCCGAAGTCATCCAGCAACGCCTCCGAGAGCTCAACCCGGACTGACGGCGCGTAGGGTCGGCGCCGTTTCGACAGGCTCATCCGTTCGACAGGCTCAGGATGAGCCTAAACGGCCCGGACACAAGGTCCGGCCCAACCGCGGCTTCCCGACGCGCTCGCTCCTGTGCCAGCGGACGCCCGCCCGCTGCCTCGGCCTAGAACGTTGGCTCGATGGTGATGCTGCCGCCCGGCTCGACGGTATAGTCGTTGCCGATGCACCAAGTGAGGTCGTTGAGCAACAGTTTGAATATGATGGGCATCACGGCGTCGCTGATCGTAATGGTCCACTTGTCGTCGGCGGCGCAATCCATCACCAGCCCCTTGTCCCAACTCAATCCAGGTCCATCGCCGCGCACGTAGATGGCATTGCCGAAGCCAACGTCGAGGTTCGCCGTGATGGTCGTGATGGTTGTCTTGATCGCGGGTTTCTTGGCCGGAGCCTTGCGGACGGGCTTGGCGGCGGCAGCGACCGGCGCGGCTGGGGCCTTGGCGCCCTTGCTGGTCTTGGGAGTCTTTGCAGTGGTCTTCTTCATTGGTTCACTTTGATTTTCTATTTAATATTATCGCCGTCGCATTATCCGGGCAATGCTAAAACGACGGAATGACCAGCCCATAGCAGATCAAATACCAAGTTTGAAGCTCCGAGATGTGACAAAAGCGGGCGCAAATCGCCGCGCAGGAGAAAAAAGAGATTTACTCGCCCTCACCCATCGCCCTAAATGCGCCCCTTCCGCTCCGGGGCAGTAGCTCAGTTGATAGAGCGCCTCGTTCGCAACGAGGAGGTCGCCGGTTTGAGCCCGGTCTGCTCCACCAGTTTTCGCCGCTGGCGAAAACTGCCGTGCCGAAGGCTTGCCGAAGGCGGGCCTTTAATAATCAGCGATTTGGGAGAGTCGTGTGGCCTGGCGCTGCCCCACGGGGCCCCGGGGCAACCGCTGTGCTCTGGGCCGGTTCGGGCAATGTCGCTGGATTGAATTATCGCGCCGAAGAAGCGCGGTTGCATTCTGGCGCTATGCCGGATCATTCTCAGGTCGTCAGCCCCCTGGTGGCCGCATCCGAGAATACGTTGTTCTCATGAGAATCGCCTTTCGGCAATTGGTGAAGACCCCCGGCTTCACCGTCATTGCACTCATCACCTTGGCGCTCGGAATCGGGGTCAACACGACGGCCTTTACCGTTCTGAACCGCCTGCTCTTTCTGCCGCAGCCCTATCCCGAGACTGGCAGGATGGTGCAGATTTGGAGCACAACTCCCCAATGGCAAAACGGCACCCTCTCACCCGCCGATTTCTGCGACCTTCGCGAGCAAAACACGGTCTTCGCTCACCTCTCGGTCTGCAATATTGACTACTTTAAAAGTCTGGCGGCTGCCGGCCATACCCCGGAGCAATCCATCGCCGTGGCAGTCACGGCAGACTTTTTCTCAATCCTCGGCATTTCTGCCTCCCTGGGACGCACGTTCACTCCGGAGGATCAGGCCAAACAGGCGCCGGTGGTGGTCCTGTCCAACACCTATTGGCAAAAACACTTGGCGGGGGATTTGAACGTGCTCGGGCGCTCCCTGCGGTTTGATGGCAAGACGGTGACCGTGATCGGGGTAATGCCGCCTGTCCTCGACGATCCGTTGCTTTGGAATGGCCGGATTGATCTGTGGTACCTGGATTTCGTCGAACTTAACCGGCAATTGCGGGATCGGTCCTGGTATTCGGTGATCGCCCGCCTGAAACCGGGCGTGACCCTCGGCCAAGCCCAGACCGAGTTAAGAACCATTGCTGCCCGGCTGGCGCATGATTTCCCGAAGACCAACGACCAGCGCGGCTTGCGGGTGGCGCCCTTCGCCCCTGATTACCAGGGCGATCTCGGACGCACTCTCAACTGGTTGGTCATGGCCTTGTCTCTCTCGGTGCTCTTGATCGCGTGCGTTAATCTCACCAACCTGCAATTCGTTCGGTCGACGGGCCGCTCTCGGGAATATGCCATCCGCCTCGCGCTGGGCGCCTCGCGAGGCCAGCTCATCCGTCAGCTGCTGAACGAGAGCCTGTTGCTTTCCCTATCGGGTGGAGCCTTCGGCTTGCTGGTCGCGAAATGGGGCAACGCCTATTACGCGGCCTATTTTGATGCGCCCATGCCGCTTGATCTTTGTGTGCTCGCATTCGCCTTTGCCGTTTCCGTGCTGGTGGGAGTCGTCTCCGGGGTGATTCCAGCCTGGTTCGGTTCGCGCGCGGATATCAGCGCAGCTTTAAAACAGGGCGGCCGAGGTTCAACTGCCGACTGTTCGCGCCATCGGCTCCGTCACGGATTGATCGTGGCTGAACTCGCCCTGGCGCTTACCTTGCTGACCGGTGCCGGCTTTTTTATCCGCGGAATCCAGCGGATCATGAGCCGGGAACTGCACTGGCGGCCGGAGAATACCTTGGTCGGATACTTCGAACTGCCTTACGAACGCTACGGCGACGAAGCCGACCGCCGTCTGCAGGTCATCACCGATAAATTCCTGGCGGCATTGCGCCTGCTGCCCGGCGTCGACCACGCAGCGGTTTCCAGCAATTCACCGGCCTGGGCCTATGGCGGGCGCATGAACCTCCTCATCGAAGGCCAGAGCCCGCCGCCCAAAGGGAACGCGCCGGGGGCCCGCCATATCTCAATCACCTGCGACTTCTTCGATACCGTCGGCATCCGCTTGCTGCAGGGGCGGAACTTCACCGATTTCGACCGGCCCGATGCACCCGGAGTCGCGATTATTAACCAAGCCATGGCCGAGAAATTCTGGCCCGGTCAAAATCCGATCGGCAAACGGATTGGCGATGCTGATTCCAGCAACCCCCGCTGGTATGAGATCGTCGGCGTTGTGAATGACATCGTCGCCGGACTCGATTTCGATGGTGAGCATTCTCGCTCTCAGTTTTACCGGCCGTGGGCGCAGCACTCCATTCGTTTTATCACCTTCTCGCTGCATAGCACTTCGGATCCGCGGACGCTGACGGACCGCGTCCGTCAATCCCTGGCGGGCATTGAACCTGATGTCGCAATCACCGACTTGACCACCGCAGAGGAGGCGATGAAGAACAGTCTGTCCGGCTATGCATTTGTCCGTCGCACGCTCGCCCAACTTGCAGGCTTGGGCCTACTGCTCTCTGCCATGGGGGTCTACGGAGTGATCGCCAATCTGACCGTGGAACGCACCCACGAAGTCGGCGTCCGGATGGCCTTGGGTGCGCAGCGCGGCGATGTGGTCTGGCTCTTCCTGCGCAATGGGGTCACGCTGGCGCTGATCGGTGCCGCGATCGGGCTGCTGCTTTCCTTCGCTTTGGTGCGCGTCCTCATCCAAACCGTCGCCATCATCCCTGGCGATGATCCGTGGATTATCGCGGGCCTGGCTGCGGTTCTCGTGGGTGTCGCCGTGCTTGCCTGCTGGTTGCCCGCCCGGCGGGCGACCAAAGTGAGTCCACTCCTCGCCTTGCGGGCAGAGTGACTAACGGTGAGCACGCCAGGCGTCGGCGTTCCCTCCAGGCCAGTTAGGCCGCGTTTCAATCGGGCATGCCAGGCGCCCGGGTCAGCCAGTGCAGCACGTTCGCAAGCAGTTGATGGTTCTGCTTCGCCTCCGGCGCGTTCATGCCTACTTTTTGCTTTCCTGGCCCGGCCAGTTGCGCGCTGAACATCGCCGCCTCGCCGAAGACCGCGACCCGCCCGTTCCCGACCTTCATGACGGCGCCCTGACACCAGCCTTCCAGCGACTCCTTGGGGGTGGCTGCCGCGAACTGCCACGCTTTGGCCGGCTTGAGTGACAAATAGTTGACGCTGAACACCAGAACCGGGGTCGCGTCTTGGGGGACCTTGAACGCCGAACCGACAAACGTTTTCACCTCGGTCACATTCTCCTGGCCTTCGCAGCCCCGGGTGATCGCGCTTTCCCTTAGCCCGGCGCCCTGCCCGAAAGTGAATGTCGCCGGCAAGCCGGTGGGTTTTGCCACCGCAAAACCGTTGCTGAATTCCACCCCAAAGGCTCTGGCCAGGTCGCCCGCCGCCCCGGGAAACGGCATGTGGTCCACGATAAGGAAGAGCGCCCCGCCCTTTTCGACCCATGCGCGAACGGCGGCGATCTCGTCGGTCGTGAACGCAGACGGCGTCGGCAGTGACCAATCCTCGACGTTCCGCTCGTTGAGCGCGTTGGCAATCACCAGGACATCCACGCCGTTCAAGGAGTCCGACGATAACGGCTGTCCAAGGCCGGCCACTCGATATCCGTCGCGCCGCAGGAATTCGGCGAACGGTTTGTAGCGCCCGGTGGCGGTATGGTAGTTATGGTGCGCTTCGTCGATCGCGACGCGGGGGCCTTTCCCCGATTCGTAGGCCGGCTTCGGAAGTGGTGGCTTGTATTCCAGGTCGGGCTCCTGCTGCGCCTGAACGATGCCCGCAGCTGCCAACAGGATGATGCCAGAGAATAGGATTTCCTTTTTCATATGACCTTCGCACCGCCAGAGCGGGATCCCCCGGAATTGTTCAGCCATGGCGCGTCTTCAGACTGTCATTGTGAGAAGTCCCCTTTCGAGGGACGACGAAGCAATCCAGCTGGACCGCTCCGGCTCGCCGCGCGCGCCTCGCGATGACAGAGGGTTTGGAGACCCGTCATAGCCGCGGGTCTGGCTCACTTCCCGATCACCCCCGCCTTCTGCAACTTTGAAACCTTGGGCTTGATGACGATCCGGCAATAGCCAGCGGTGGGATTCTTGGCGAAATAATGCTGGTGATATTCCTCGGCCGGGTAGAACTCCTTCAGCGGCACAATCTCGGTGACGATCGGATCGGAGATCCTCGCTTGCGCAGCCGCCTTCGATTTCTCGGCCGCAGCCCGCTGGGCCTCATTGGCAAAGAGGATCACCGAGCGGTATTGCGTGCCTTCGTCCCCGCCCTGCCGGTCGAGGGTGGTCGGGTCGTGCGCGTCCCAGAACACGTCGAGCAACTGGCTGTAAGTGACGACGGCCGGATCAAATTCGATCCGCACCACCTCTGCATGGCCCGTCGTGCCCGTGCAGACCTCCTGATAGCTGGGATTTCTCGCGTGGCCCCCCGCGTATCCACAGGTTATCGATTTCACGCCGGGGACGTGCTCGAAAACGGCATCCATGCACCAGAAACACCCCCCACCGAGCACCGCATACTCAGTTCTTGCATCCATGGTTTTTTCCTCCCCGGCCCTCGCGACGGCCGCACCGGCGAGCACCGCGGCGGCCAGTGACACTACAATGATCTTCATGGCAGATGGGAGATTGAATGCAGAATCCGTATTCCCGCAAGCAGCCGGCAGCTCCCCCGATCAACCCCCGCGGGTCAAATGGCGGTATTTGATGCGGTGGGGGCGATCGGCGTCGTGCCCCTTCCGACGGCGGTAATCCTCGAGGTAGGCTGAGTAGTTGCCTGGAAACCAGTGCACCTGGCTGTCGCCCTCGAACGCGAGAATGTGCGTAGCCACCCGGTCGAGAAACCAGCGGTCGTGCGCCACCACCACGGCGCAGCCGGCGAAGTTCTCCAGGCCGTCCTCGAGCGCCCGGATGGAGTTCACATCCAGATCGTTGGTCGGCTCGTCGAGCAGGAGGACGTTGGCCCCGGTCTTGAGCAGCCGGGCCAGATGCACACGGTTGCGCTCGCCGCCCGAAAGCACGCCCACTTTCTTTTGCTGGTCGGGGCCGGTGAAACCGAACTGCGCGCAGTAGGCGCGGGAGTTGACGGCCCGGCCGCCGACTCCGAGCAGCTCCTGCCCGCCGCTGATCGCCTCCCAGATGGTCGCACCGTCAGGCAGGGCGTCCCGCGACTGGTCGACGTGCGCCAGCTTCACCGTCTCGCCGACCCGCAGCGTGCCCGCATCCGGCTGCTCCGCGCCGGTGATCAGTTTGAACAGCGTGGTTTTGCCGGCGCCGTTCGCACCGATCACGCCCACGATGCCGCCGGGCGGAAGCGAGAAGCTCAGGTTCTCGAACAACAGGTTGTCGCCATAGGCCTTCGCCAGGCCGGCGGCCTCGACGACCAGCCGCCCCAGGCGCGGGCCGGGCGGAATGAACAGCTCAAACTCCCGCTCCTTCTCCGCCACGTTTTCCTGCAGCATCGCCTCGTACGCATTGATGCGCGCCTGGCCCTTGGCCTGGCGGGCCTTGGCCGACGAACGGATCCACTCGAGTTCGCGGGCCATGGCCTTCTGACGCCGGTCCTCCGTGCGTTCCTCGATCGCCAGCCGGCGCTGCTTCTGTTCGAGCCAGGAGGAATAATTCCCCTTCCACGGGATCCCGTGGCCGTGGTCGAGCTCGAGGATCCAGCCGGCCACGTTGTCGAGGAAATACCGGTCGTGCGTGACGGCAATCACCGTGCCCGCGTAGCGCTGGAGATGCTGTTCGAGCCATTGCACGGTCTCGGCGTCGAGGTGGTTGGTGGGCTCGTCGAGCAGCAGCACGTCGGGCTTCTGCAGCAGCAGGCACGCCAGCGCGACCCGCCGGCGCTCGCCACCGGAAATCACTCGCACCGATGTGTCGGCCGGCGGGCAGCGGAGCGCATCCATCGCCTGCTCGACCTGCGAGGCGACATCCCAGGCGCCGAGGTGATCGATCTGCTCGTGCAGCTCTCCCTGGCGCTGGATGATCTTGTCCTTCGCCGCCTCGTCGGGCGCGTTGCCGAGCTCGTCCCACGTGGCGTCGTAAGCAGCAACGAGCGCGGTGAGCGGCTTCACCCCCTCCTCGACGCACTGGCGCACCGTCCGGTCGGGATCGAGTTGCGGTTCCTGCGGGAGCAGGCCGACGGTGTAGCCCGGCTCGAAATGCACGTAGCCCTCAAACTCCCGGTCGAGGCCGGCGAGGATCCGCAGGAGCGAGCTCTTCCCGGAGCCGTTGAGCCCGAGCATGCCGACCTTCGCGCCGTAGAAGAACGACAGGCTGATGTCCCGGAGGATCGCCTTCCGCTCGTGCGTCTTGGAGACGGCGATCATCGAGAAGATGACTTTGGGCTCGTCGGGCCTTGGCATGACTCGGCCAAGCCATATCCGCCAGGGCCTCGCGCGCAAGCTGTCCTGAACCGTGTCATGGAGACGCGACTCTCTCGTCGCGTCTCCAAAGCAGGTTCGGACCAGAAGCTCGCTCCACCAGTCCCATCCCCTGCCTACTCGACACCGTCGGAGAATGGTCCAGAATTCGCCCAGTCCCTCCACCCCCATGAAAAAATACCTCGTCGAATTCANNAAGGATGTCGTGCCCTACTGGATCGCCCAGTTGCTGGCCGGAATCGTGGCGGCCCTGATCGTCGTTGCGATCTTCGAAAAGCCTGAGGTCGGCGCGGCCCTGCACCCCACCAAGGCGTCGCTGGTCGTCGAATTCCTCTTCACCTTTGCGCTCGCCTGGGTGGTGCTGAACGCGGCGACGGCCAAGGGCACGGCCGGCAATTCCTTTTACGGCCTGGCCATTGGCTTCACGGTCCTGGCGGGCGCGGTCTCGGTGGGCGGAGTTTCCGGTGGGGCCTTTAACCCGGCGGTCGGCCTCGGGGTCTTTGTGATGGGCCTGGAGAATCTGCATCAGCTAATCGTCTATTTTGTGGCTGAACTCCTCGGTGGCGGCGTGGCCGCGCTCGCCTTCAAGGCGACGCACGCCGCGGACGAATGATGGTTTCCGGCCGGCGTCTCGCCCGCCTTCGTGAGCTGCTGGGCCGGAACCAGCGGCCCGGGCATTGCGAATCTGCGGCCTTGACATCGGTCCGTTCTTCGCCCTTTTTGCCCGTCCACTAATGAATCCCTCCCGCACGACGACTTTTTCGTCCCTCGGCCTCGCTCTCGTGGTCGTCGTCGTTGTTGCGCTCGTCCGCGCACCGCGGGGGTTCTGATTGTCAATCTGACTTTGCCCCCTCCGGTGTCGCACCGGAGGGGGTTTTTTTTGGCCTCCGCCGGATC
>PMBT01000147.1:5116-17638 GCA_003153035.1 Opitutia bacterium | reverse complement strand
GCGGCCTCCCAGCGGTAAAGCAGTCGCTCGTCAAGGTGCCGCGTGAGCACCAATCCGGGGCGGCGGTAGCCGAGCGCATGCAGACGCTCAAGCGTCATCATCATTGAACGAAAGTGGTCCGAACACACCGAGTGCAGACCGGGGTGTTCGATGATATAGTCGGCGTACACGCCGGCATAACGTTTCCAGTTGAGNNATGGAAATGTCGTTATGGCCGACGACAAAAGGCTCGATCTTAAAACCGAGCTCAATGGCGCGTTCACCCGCCCCCCGGGTCAATTCCCGGTGGTAGCGCGCCGCATTGACCGGTCTTTGGTCGGGCCCGTCGAGATCGATGACCGCGATCACGCCGCGGAAAGTGCCGGAGCGCGAACGCCGCATCTCCGACATGAGCGCACCGGCGAGCGGGTTGTGACGGTAGCCAATCTCACGCGCGGCGACCAGCACCCGCTCGCGCGTGGAGGCTTTCACCCGGGGACTTTCTCGCAATGCCTCGGAAACGGTGGTGTGGGAAAGACCGAGCGAACGGGCGAGCTCTCTCAGCGACGGGTTGGGGTGCATGGAGTCTTACTGTCAGATGCTTGGTGGATCGCGACGCTTGGCAAGCCCTGTTTCAGAATAGTGCTCCCTGATTCAGACCCCGCTGACCGCCGCTTCAAGACACAGGTTCACCCCTTGAATTATGAGGTGGTCATCATCGACAATCGCCGCCTGAATCTGCGCTCCCCTCTGCGAGGTCAACGGCTTGGTTGATCGGCAGTCACCCCCCTTTCCTCCATGAAGCCCCTGTTCCCGCTCGCGCTGCCGCTGTTTGGGCCGGCCTCGATCGGTTCCAAACCAATCCGAACTCATCTATGAGTGGAATCCATGTTATCGATATTGTGATCATTGCCGCGTATCTCGGTGGCATCCTCTACCTCGGCAAGCGTTCGGCGACCCACTCGGGCAGCGAAGAAGGCTTCTTTCTGGCCGGCCGAAAGCTCGGCAAGCTCTACCAGTTCTTCCTCAACTTCGGCAACGCCACGGACGCGAACGGCGCCGTGAGCACCGCAACGCTCGTTTACCAACAGGGCGCCTCCGGCTCCTGGATGGCCTTCCAGACCATCTTCATGAACCCCTACTATTGGTTCATGAACGTATGGTTCCGCCGGGTGCGCCTGGTGACCGTGGCCGAACTGTTCGAGGAACGTCTCAGCAGTCACAATCTTTCGAAAATCTACGCGCTCTATCAGGTCTCCTATGTGTGCATGTTCATCGGCTGGGGCAACCTCGTGGGCTACAATGTCACGGCTTCGCTTTTGCCCAAACCCGAGCCGGCCTGGACGGCGGAGGAACAGCGGCAAGTCGTCCAATACCGGGAGTACCGCGCCTTGCAGCGAACGGCCCAGACCCGCGCGCTCACGACGGAGCAACAAACCCAGCTCGTCCAGCTCAATGATCTGTACGTGCGCCACGAGCTGCATTCCTATATTTCCTACCTCAAGCCGTGGATGTTCTACCTCGGCTTTACCCTGGTCGTCGGCTTCTACCTGTGGATGGGCGGCATGACGGGCACCGCCCGCAACGAGATTTTCCAGGGCGTCCTCATTGTCACCTTCTCCATTCTCCTGATTCCATTCGGCTTTCACGCCCTCGGCGGGGCGGGGGTGTTGCGAGAACGGGTGCCCCATGCGATGATGGAGCTGATCGGCGCCCCCGGAACCGAGTCGGTGAGCTGGTACTCGCTGTTAGCCATCACGCTCGTGAGCATCGTCCAGATCAACGGCATCCAGGGCAACATGGGGGTGAGTGGCTCGGCCCGGAACGAGTATGCGGCGCGCTTCGGCGCCGTCTCGGGAACTTACGCCAAGCGGCTCATGATCATCATGTGGGCCTTTGTGGGTCTAATCGGGTGCGGCCTCTATTTTGGCGACCAGCGGCTGGCGGAGCCCGACATGCTGTGGGGCCGGCTGTCACGGCAGTTGTTGGCGCCGGGTCTGTTCGGGCTGATGCTTGCCGGCCTGCTGGCGGCGATGATGTCGAACATCGGCACCAATGCCATGGCCTCCTCCGCACTTTTCGTGCGCAACGTCTACACTTATATCGCCCCCAACCGCACCGAAAAGCAGGGCGTCAAGGTCGGCCGGCTCACAATTGTCGTGGTGCTGCTGGCGGGCATGCTCGTCGCCCTGACGATGAACGACGTCGTGAGCTTCATCCGCGTGATGCTGACCATCAATGCGCCGTGGGGGGCCGCGATCGTGCTCATGTTCTTCTGGCGGAAGCTGACCCGGGCGGCCGTCTGGTGGTGCATCGGCCTCTCGGCCGTGGTCTTTGTTGTGCTGCCGTTCACGGTTCAGTTTTCCCGCTCCCTGAGCACCAACCCGGCGCTGATCGCGTTCACCCAGCCCGCCAAGGTCCAACCGGTGCCGATGTATTTTGACCGCGTGGTGCACCAGAATCCCTTCGATCTCTCCAGCCCGCTGGTCGGCGGCGGGCGCTTCAACCTGGAAGCTTGGGTGCTGAGCAAGGCCGGCTTGAACCTCGGCCACATGACGGGCCGCGACCTTCAGGCGGTGCAATTCTTCTTCGCGGCGATCTTCCCCTTCATCGTGCTGGTCGGGGCGAGCCTTCTGACCCGGGCGCCGGCGCGCGAGCAGATCGACTGGTTCTTCGGCAAAATGAAGACGCCGGTCGGCGCCACCCCCGAGTTGGAGGTGGCCGCCATGGAGGCGACCCGGCGCGACCCGAACCGTTTCAACCACACAAAACTCTTCCCGCAATCTTCGTGGGAATGGACCAAATGGGACAAGACCGACACGATTGGCTTCGTCATTTGCCTGGGCGTCTCGAGCGGCATCATCGGGATCTTCTGGTTCCTGCTGCGGCTGGTCTCCTGAGCTTGATTCAATCCTGGCGGGCCGGCCGCGCGTCAGCGACCGGGATCCCGCCGGGTCCGTCTGTCAACCGGCCCCTGGCCGCAACCCCGCTGATACAATGATCCGCAAAGCTGTCTTGATGAGTGTGAATCCCGGACAGGAAAAGGAATATGCCCGCCGCCATCAGCCGATCTGGGCTGAACTCGCCGCCGTGCTCAAAGCGCATGGCGTTCACAATTACTCCATCTATCTCGATCCGGCCACGCACCGGCTCTTCGGCTACGTGGAGGTCGAAGATGAGGCGCGCTGGAATGCGATTGCACAGACCGAGGTCTGCAAACGGTGGTGGAAGCATATGTGCGACATCATGCCAAGCCACCCGGACAACAGTCCCGTCTCCCAGGATCTCGTCGAGGTGTTCCATCTGGATTGACCACCCAAATCGGACGGGTTGGGCCGCCGGCGACTGATCCTTCCCGCGCTCCGATTCTCCGCGAACAAAACGGTGAAATGCGTTATCCTTAACGCGCTTTGAGCGCCCATGTGGACAAGTCGCTCCACCCAACTGCAAGATTTCGCCTGAGTCCGTTCTGGAACCCCTTGCGTCAATCATCCCCATGAAATCCGCCGATCTCTCCCGTCGTGAATTTGTCCGGAACACTGCAATCGCCACCGCCGCGCTGAAGCTGCCGTCGGTCCTGCGCGCCGCGGCGGAATCAGCCGGCCCCGGACCAATCCCGACGCCCGCGGCAGCCTTCGCCGCCACCGGCGAGGTGGAACTGCGCTGGCTCGACGGCCGGGCTCCCACCGTGTCGACAGGGGCGTCCTGGGGCGTGCCCTGGCCGCAGGGCAAGCACCCGAAGAGCTCGACGTTCGCCCTGCGCACGGCTGCCGGCGAATCCGTCCCTGTGCAGAGCTGGCCGCTGGCGTTCTGGCCGGACGGCTCGCTCAAATGGACCGCCCATGCCATCCCGGCGGAGGCCGGCAGGGCGGATACGCTGGTGCTCGCCCCTGGCACCCCGGCGGTGCCGGCCAAACCGGTGCGGGTGAGCGAGACGGCTGATGCCATCGACATCGACACCGGGGTCATCCGCTGCACCGTGGCGAAAAAAGGCGCGGCGCTGATCGCTTCGATCACGCGCGACGGGCGGGAGATCGTGCGCGACGGCCGGCTGGTGTGCCTGCGGCAGGACAGTCCGTCGCCGGATTCCGACGGCGTTGTGCATCAGGAGACATTCACCGGATTGATCGAAAGGGTGACCGTCGAACAGGCCGGTCCGGTCCGGGTCGTGGTGAAGATTGAGGGGAGGCACGCGAATGCGGCGCGGGCTGCAAGTCCTGAACCGGTCAAACGGACCTGGCTCCCGTTCATTCTTCGGCTGTACTTTCACGCTGGCGGCGACGCAGTGCGAATGATGCATACCATCGTCTACGACGGCGACGAGAACCGGGATTTCATTCGCGGGCTCGGCGTGCGTTTCGCCTTGCCGCTGCACGACCAGCTGCACGACCGCCATGTTCGCTTCGTGGGCGAGGATCAGGGTCTGTTTGCCGAGGCCGTGCGGGGTCTCACCGGGCTGCGCCGTGATCCGGGCGCGGCGGTCAAGAACGCGCAACTCGCGGGTCTGGCGACGCCTCCGCTTGATCAGTTCCCGGCGGCGGTCAGGACCCGGCTGCATTTGATCCCGGCGTTTGGTGACTGGACGCTGTTCCAGCCGACGGCTGATTCGTTCGAAATCCGCAAGCGCACGAAAGACGGATTGACGTGGCTTCACTCCGCCTATGGCCGCCGGGCCGCGGGCGTGGGCTACGCCGGCGGTCCATCGGGCGGCACGGCCTTTGGCGTCCGCAATTTCTGGCAGGGCCATCCCGCGCAGCTCGACATCCGTGGCGCGGCTGGTGATGCGGCCGAGGTCACGCTCTGGGTCTGGGCGCCGGATGCCGCGCCGATGGATTTGCGTTTTTATCACGACGGGATGGGAGAGACTACCTACGCAGAGCAGACCGAGGGCCTCGAAATCACCTATGAAGATTACGAGCCGGGCTTTGAGAAGCCATACGGGGTCGCCCGCACCAGCGAGCTGATGCTCTGGGCGCTGCCCGCCACGCCGTCCCGCGAGCGCCTGCTCGAACTCGGTGGAGCGGTGAACCTGCCACCGATCGTCGCCTGCACGCCACCGTACCTCCACAGCATCGGGCTCTTCGGCCGCCTCTGGAGCCTGCCGGACCGCTCGACGCCGGCCCGGGCGCAAATCGAGGACCAGCTCGGCTGGTACTTTGACTACTACCACCGGCAGGTGGAACAGCGCCACTGGTATGGCTTCTGGAATTTCGGCGACGTCATGCACACCTATGACCCTGACCGCCACATGTGGCGTTACGACGTCGGGGGCTTCGCGTGGGACAACTCCGAGCTGTCGACCGATCTCTGGCTTTGGTATTATTTCCTGCGCACAGGTCGGGCCGACGTTTTCCGGTTCGCCGAGGCGATGACCCGCCACACCGGCGAGGTCGACGTCCACCATATCGGACGGTTCGCGCCGCTCGGCTCCCGCCATAATGTGATCCACTGGGGTTGCAGCGCGAAACAACTGCGCATCAGCACGGCGGCCAACCGGCGCTTCTACTACTATCTCACGGGCGACGAGCGGGTGGGGGATCTTCTGCGCGAGCAAGTCACCGCTGACCGCGCGCTCGTCACGATCCAGCCCGGCCGCAAGCTGGGTCGCGGCGCACCGGCGGCGCCCGATCGCCGCGCCACTTCGGCCCGGATCGGCTTCGGCACGGACTGGGGCGCGTTGTCCGCCGCGTGGCTCACCGAGTGGGAACGCACCGGCGACCCGGGAATCCGCGACAAGCTGTTCAACAGCATGCGCACGATCGCGGCCCAGCCCTATGGTTTTTTCTCGAACAGTCCCGCGATGGATCTGCAGACCGGAAAGTTTGAGCTCACGACCAGCACCCGGGCCGAGGCCTCGCATTTGAGCGCTGTCTTCGGACAGGCGGAAATGTGCGCGGAGCTCATCGGGCTCGTCAATATGCCGGAGTTCGAGCAGGCGTGGCTGCAATACTGTGAGCTCTTCAACGGTACCGCCGAGGAGCAGCAGGCCGCCCTCGGGCACGCGCTCGGCCGCCTCAACCTCCAGCAGGGTCATTCCCGCCTCACCGCATTCGCGGCCATGCGCCGACACGACGCCCGGCTCGCCGCGCGGGCCTGGACCGAATTCTTCGGAGGAGAGGGCGGCATGGCCCGTCGCCCGACACTGGAGACAAAGCGCGTTGAGGGCCCCGCGGTGCTCAATCCGGTTGATGAGGCCGCCTGGGTCTCGACCAACTCCACGGCTCAGTGGGGCCTGGCCGCCATCCAGAATCTCGCCCTCGTGCCGGAGGCGTTGCCGGCCTGAACTCGGGTGAATGCGTCCGGATTTGCAGAGCGGGGTCGCCTTGGCTCGCCGCAGCCCTGTGCGTGGCTGCGGCCGGGGCGGCGGATTTGTCGAACGGACCAAGGCGGCCGGACTCCGCCTCAGGTGAGCCTCCCGGCCAGGAATGGCCACCCGGGGCCGTCACGGTGCGGCACGGATGGCGCCGGCAGTCACGTATCGTATAGGGCGCAGAGCTCGGTGACGGCCCGGCGGTGCGCGCAGGTTCTGCGGTGGGCGACCGCGGTCTTGCCCGCGCGCGATTTGATGCAAAGATAGCTTTTAACCCGCCGGTGCGATGAACTCACCCCTGATTCGTTTTCCCTCGCGTCTCCTGTCGGTGCTGGCCGCCGGACTGCTCCTCCCCGCGCCGAGCTGGGCGGCTGCGCCCACCGAAACGCAATTCCAATATCTCTCCGGCTCGGGCAAGGACGACGCAGTGCCGTGGGAGTTCTTCTGCACCGGCGGACGCAACAGCGGCGTCTGGACCAAGATACCCGTTCCCTCCTGCTGGGAGTTGCAGGGCTTCGGCACCTACGACTACGGCGTATGGCACCGCGCCGATGGCAACAATCCGCATCCGCCCCCGCTGCCGGACGAACAGGGCCGCTATCGCCGCGAATTCACCGCGCCCGCCGAATGGTCGGGCCGGGTGGTGCGGCTGGTATTCGAAGGCGTCATGACTGATGCCGAGGTCCGGGTCAACGGGCAGCCGGCGGGGCCCGTCCACCAGGGCGCATTCTACCGCTTCAGCTACGACATCACCCCGCTGCTCAAACCCGGCGCATCGAATTTGCTCGAGGTAACGGTCAGCAAGGTGTCGGCCAACGAGACCGTCAACCGCGCCGAACGGCTGGGCGACTATTGGAACTTCGGCGGGATTTTCCGGCCGGTCTGGCTGGAAGCACTTCCGGCGCAGTTCATTGACCGGACCGCCATCGATGCGCGCGCGGACGGTCAATTTCTTGCCGAGGTCTTTCTCGGGGGCGCGCTGAAGGACCCAGTGAAAGTCGTCGGGCAGGTCGAAGATGCGACCGGGTCGCCGGTTGGAGAGCAGTTCTCGACCGATCTGCCAGCCGGGGCGACGCAGGCCACCGTTCGGACCCGAATTGCCGGAGTCAATCCATGGACCGCCGAGACGCCGCATCTCTATCGCGTCAAGTTCGAGCTCCAGGGGGCGGGCGGCGGGCGGCACGCGGTGACCACGCGGTTCGGCTTTCGCACTTCTGAGGTGCGGCCGCGCGACGGGCTCTACCTCAACGGGCAGAAGATCATCCTCAAGGGCGCGAACCGCCACAGCTTCTGGCCGGACTCGGGCCGGACGCTCAGCCGGCAGGTCTGCTACGACGATGCCCGGCTGATGAAGGAGATGAACATGAACGCCGTGCGGATGTCGCACTATCCGCCCGATCAGGATTTTCTCGAGGCTTGCGACGAACTCGGACTCTACGTGCTGGACGAACTGGCCGGCTGGCACGGATTCTACGACCAGCCGACGGGAGCGCGGCTGGTCGGCGAGATGGTCCGGCGGGACGTGAACCACCCGAGCATTCTGTTCTGGGACAACGGCAATGAAGGCGGTTGGAACACCGCGAACGATGGCGAGTTCGCGAAGTGGGATCCGCAGCAACGCTCCGTGCTGCATCCGTGGGAGACGTTCAGCCACGTTAACACGACGCACTACAAGGACTATGCCCGGGCCGTGCAGCTGTGCGCGGGGCCGGAGATTTACCTGCCGACCGAATTCAACCACGGGCTCTATGACGGCGGGGCGGGCGCCGGGCTGTGGGACCGCTGGGAACTAATGCGGAAGAGCCCGCTTTGCGCGGGTGGTTTTATCTGGGCCCTGCTCGATGAAGGCGTCGTGCGCGCGGATGAAAACGGCCGCATTGACTGCGCCGGCAACCTCGCGCCCGACGGCATCGTCGGCCCGCACCGGGAAAAGGAGGGCAGCTTCAACACGATTCGCGAACTCTGGTCGCCGGTGGCGATTTCGGCGGGGATAACGGGCCCGGCGTTGCCTGCCGGGTGGGACGGTGCGCTTGCCGTCGAAAACCGCTACGATTTCACGAATCTCGACCGGTGCACGTTTGAGTGGTCGCTCGCACGATTCGCCGGGTCGGGAGACACGAAGGCCGGGCACGAGGTCATCGCGAACGGAAAAACCACCGGGCCACCCGTCGGACCGCACGCAGCCGGCGAGGTTAAGCTCCGACTCCCTGGCTCATGGCGCAATGCCGACGCACTGCTCGTCACCGTCCGGGATCCGGCGGGACATGAATTGTGGACGTGGTCATGGCCGCTGCCGGAGAATCCGGCCGAGATCGTCCGCAGGAGTCAACCGGAGGCCACGGCCAGGGTTCACGACGACGGCGGCGACCTCGTGGTTACCGCCGGTCCGACTGAGTTGCGATTCAGCCGGGCGAGCGGCCGCCTCGACGCAGTCCGGCACCTGGGCCGCAGGATCTCCGTTGGCAACGGCCCGCGGTTCCTCGCCTATCGAAGCAAGGGCCGGGACTTCGAAGATATGGCGCCGCCCGGCAGTCTGGCCGGCCTGACCGCGCGAATTGACGACGGAGACAACGCGATCGTGGAGGCGAATTACTCTGGTCCGCTTAGCCAGGTCCTCTGGCGGATATCCCCGGACGGTCAGGCGCAGCTTGACTACACCTACAGCTTCGACGGCACCGTCGATTTGCTCGGTGTCCAGTTTGACTATCCCGAGAAGGCACTGAAAGGCATCCGCTGGCTCGGGTGGGGACCCTACCGTGTCTGGCAGAATCGGCTGCAGGGCACCCGGCTGGACGTCTGGTCCAACGCCTACAACGACACCACGCCGGGAGAGAGTTGGGTCTATCCCGAGTTCAAGGGCTATTTCCGAGGTTGGCGGTGGGCGGAATTTGAGACCACAAACGAAGGTTCAATTACTGTCACGAACGGAACCGGTGCGGGCTTCTTGGGCGTCTACACGCCAAATGACGGCAAGGTCGGCCCGGTCCTGCATCTGCCGGCGACGGGCCTAGCGTTTCTGGAGGTCATTCCCCCGATCGGAAGCAAGTTTACCCTCGCCAGCGTGATGGGGCCAGAGTCGCAGTCGCGGCAGGTCAACGGCGTGCACCGCGGCACAGTTCTTTTCAGGTTCGGAATACCCCAAACCGGCAACTTGTGACAACCGCCAGGAACTGAAATCTGTTCCCAGGGATTTGTTCCAATGCCCTCCGATGCTCTTTCCATCCGGTCTCTGGCCCGAAGTCTGGGGCTATCGCGCACCACGGTTTCGGACGCATTGCGCGGCGCTCCCGGGGTGAGCGCGGCCACGGTGCTGCGCGTGCGCACCGCCGCTGCCAAGACTGGGTACCGCCTCAACCCGCTGGAGAGCGCGGTCATGTCGCAATTGCGCCGGACGCGGGGGACGCAACGGTTCGGCATCCTGGCCGCGGTGGACCTCGACGAATCGGACCGGCCGCCTACCGCCTTGCAGTTTCATCAGGCATTGATTGAGGGCGCGCGGCGGCGCGCGGGGGAATTCGGCTTTGACCTCCAGGTTTTCCTTGTCGGGCGGCACGGTGTCACCGTGCCGCGTCTCGATGTCATCCTGCAGGCGCGCGGCATTCAGGGTGTGCTGTTGCTGCCGGCGTGGCATGAGCCGGATTTTTCCAGGCTCGACTGGTCGCGCTTTGTGGGCGTCTACACCGATTATGTCATCCAGCATCCGGCGCTCCATTCCGTGTGCGCCGATCACTATCGCGCGCTGATCGGATTGCTCGGGCGCCTGCAGCAACTGGGGTACCGGCGGCCGGGGCTGTTCGTGCAGCAGCACTCAGATGAGCGCCTGCACTATCGCTGGGTGGGGGCCCTGAACGGCTATCAACGCGCCCATCCCGAGATGGCGCGGGTGCCGGCCCTGGTCTTCGAGAAGTTCGAGCCGGCGCGATTCACGGCCTGGTTTCGCCGCCACCGCCCCGATGTGGTGCTGGGGCACATCCCCGAGGCCATTGACCTGATGCAGGCGGCGGGCGCGCGGGTTCCGGAGACGCATGGATTTGTCTGTCTCAATGTGCTGCCGGAGGGACGCAAATGCGCCGGCCTCGACCTGCAACCGCGGCTGTTGGGCGAACGCGGCGTCGAATTACTGATTGCTCAGCTGCAGCGCAATGAACGCGGCATCCCCGATTTCCCCTTGAACACCATGGTGCCGGCGCGCTGGGTGGATGGCCCGACGCTGCGCGCCTTGGCCGGGCCGGGCAGGTGAGCAGCCGGTGGAAAGCACCGGCGAAGTGAATCGGCTGCCGCGGGGAACTCGGAGAGCAGACCTGCCGGAAGGTCAAAAAAACGCCGGCCGGCGCGAAGGCCGGCCGGCGACACTATGAACCCTGACAACGACACCAATAAGCCGTCTAGAACTTATAGGTGAAGGAGCCCCGGAGGCAGCGCGGGTCGCCGACCACGATCGCGGTGCGACTGCCACCGGCCGAAATGTAATACTTGTCGAACAGGTTGCTGATCTGGAAGCGGGCGGTCCAGGTGGCCGCGTGGTAGCTGAAGCCCAGATTGTAGAGCGTGCGGCCTTCGTATTTGTAGGTCGCCTGCTGCGGCACGAAGATGCCGCCGGGCAGCGGCTTGGTGGTGGTGTAGCCGGAGGCGCTTTCGCCCACCATGTCGCTCTTGTAGTCGACGCCGACGTTGAAGCCGAAGCCGTTGAGCGAGCCCTCGGTGAAGCGGTAGTCGAGATAGACCGCCCCGAGGTGATCGGGGACGGCGCGGATGCGGACCCCGAGGGGCGTGCGATATTTGAAGTCCGAGTAGTTGCCGATGAGGGTGAGGTTCTTGTTCAGCGCGTAGCTGCCCTCCATTTCCCAGCCTTTCGACACGACGTCCATGTAGACCGTGCTCTGGACCAAGTTGGCCGCCGCCTGGTTGCCCTGCGACACGAGGGTATAATACTCGCTGTTGGGCACCCCTTGGTTGGTCAGGGAGATGTCGAAATGGGAGAGGGAAAAGTTCAGGGTGTCCTTGAGGAAGGCGCCTTTCACCCCAAACTCCTTCTGGTGGCCGTTGGGGTACGCGAACGGCGGGTTGGCGTACTCGGAAATGCCGGGGTTGCCCGCCGAGAGGGTGCCGGGCATCGTGGCGCCGGTGCTGTTGAAGCTGTAGAACAGCGAGACTTCCGGGATCGGCTTCACGATGAGGCCATAGCTCTTGGCGACCGAGTTGATGCTGTTGGTCGGAGCGGTGATGACCTGGGTCGTGCCGTCAGGATTGGTCACCGTCTTCGTGGCGATCGGTTGAACCCCGGAGGTGTCCGTGCGGGTCATCTGTCCGAAGTACTGCGACACGCCGCCGGAAAGCTCCACGTAATCCTTAAGGATGCTGACGTTCTCGAAGGCATACAGCTGAAACTCTTCCAACTTAGCGGTCTTGTTCTGGCCGTTGTTGGGGGGCGACGGCTCGGGGAAAACGTAGGGCGTCCAGGTCATCGCCCCGAGGTTGGTGTTCGCTACGTCGGGTCCCTGCGATTGGGCGACGTAGCTCTTCCATCGCACCCTGGAAAGGTTGCCGGCGAGCCCGGCGACCGTGGTGGACTTGTAGAAATTGCCGTCAAACTTGGCCGCATAGTCGTTGCGCAGATGCCCTTCGGTATACCAGAGGTGGTCGCTGCCATTGATGCGGCGATAAACGTAGGTGCTGGGGTCGGGCAGCGGCGTGACGGTCGAGGTGGCGATGGCAAAGGGGCCGGTCTGGTTCAAGGTCCAAGTGACGCCGGGCTCGTATTTGCCGGTGAAAGGATTGCGGGTGGGGTTGAAGGCCACGAGGGTGCCGGAACTGTTGGGGGTGAAGATCGCGGCACTAGTGCCGCCCTGGTCCAGGCGCGTAACGTGATCGGCCGACAACATGAGGCGGGAGGTGATGTGATCGCTGAGGGTCGAAAGTAGCTCCATGGTCACGCGCTCCGTGTGGCGGTGGCGGAAATCCTGATTCTTGTTGGCAAAAGACCAATCGCGCGGCAGGCCGGTGGCAATCTTGGCATAGCCGTCACTGCCGACGCTGGGGTCGATGGGCACGCTGTAGGCGAGCATCTCGCGATTCTGCACAAGCTCGGCCTTGACAGTCAGCTTGTTCGCGGGGGAAAGCTGCCAGCTGATCGAGGGGGCAAACTCATAGCCCTTGCGAAAGCTTTGTCTTTGGTAGCCCGTGCTGTCCCAGAAGGCGGCGACAAACCGGGCCGCGATGCCTTTCTTCTGCGA
>PMBT01000147.1:0-5100 GCA_003153035.1 Opitutia bacterium | reverse complement strand
GACATGCTGTAGCCGTCCTCGCCGGAGATCACCATGCCGTCGATGAACTCATGGGAGACCTGGAAGCCGCGGATCGTGTAGCGGTCGCCGCCGATGGGCAGCGTGGACTCGACCACCGGAGTGACATATTTCGCGGCGTCGAGCATGCGCACGCTCATCGAATCCTGCAGAAAATCGCTCGTGACCACGGAAACCGTCTGCGGGATGTCCAGAATCGACATGGCCACGCGCGATGAGCTGAGGACCTGTGACGACTGGTAGGGATTGACCCCTTTCTCCGTGACCTCGAACTTGGGCAGTTGGATCACTTCCTGGTCAGGAGCAGCAGGCGCGGCCGGTGCCGGGGTTTGGGCAAAAGCGAAACGACCGGCGCCCAGGGAGAGGGCGGCGATCGTTGCGCGCAGAATCAGACGAGAACAACAGTCTGGAGTTGAAGCAGTCATGNNGAATCAGCTGACTTAATCGGGCGGGCGACAATTCCGGAGCATCCGGACAGTCCGGAGCGGTTTCGCGGTCAATCATCCGGTTCCCGCGGCCAGGCGGATTGGCCTAGCTCATTCCTCCTCTCCGGACTGGACAAGCGCGGGGCGGCGCGCTGCCATGCGACATGGCCCCTGCGCGCGTTGCGCCTGTTCCGGGTGATCCGCAACTATCTGTATACCGGACGCCGCTTTCTGCCGCGCTGGTAATCGCGGCAGCGGCGGTGCTGGCGTATCACAACAGCTTCTCCGGCCCGTTTGTTTTCGATGACGAACTGGCGATCGTTTCAAACCAGAGCATCCGCAGCCTGTGGACAGCCTGGTGGCCCCCGGATGAGCTTGGGGGACTCCCAATCTCTGGCCGGCCGGTGGTGAATTTTTCGCTGGGAGTGAACTATGCGATCAGCGGAACCGCGGTGTGGAGCTATCACCTGGTCAATCTCCTGATTCACGTTGCCGCCGGGGTGGTCCTGTTCGGCGTGGTGCGGCGGACGCTGCTCCAGCCGGGGTTGGCGCCGCGTTTCGGCGCGCACGCCTTCGAACTCGCCCTGCTGGCGGCGGCGCTTTGGACGGTGCATCCCCTGCAAACCGAGTCCGTGACGTACATTTCCCAGCGGGCGGAGGCGCTGCTGGGGTTGATGTATTTGCTCGCGCTGTGGTGCTTCATCCGCGCGATTGAACCGGGGGCGCCGGGGAAGTGGGCCTGGTGGGCGGTCGTGGCCTGTCTGCTGGGAATGCTGACAAAGGAAGTCATGGTCTCCGCTCCCGTGTTCGCGGCGCTTTACGACCGGGCGTTCGTGGCGGGCTCGTGGCGGGAGGTCTGGGCGCGCCACCGAAAGCTGCTGCTGGCCCTCGCAAGCACGTGGCTGCTGCTCGCGTGGGTGGTTCTGCACGAAGGTGGCGCGCGCGGCGTGTCCGCCGGCTTCGGGCTCGGCGTCTCCTGGTGGACTTACCTGCTCACCCAATGCGAGGCGATCCTCCTCTATCTCAAGCTGTGCTTCTGGCCGCACCCGCTGGTGCTGGACTATGGCATCGGCCTGGTACGGATCGTCACGGAGGTCTGGTGGCAGGGTCTGGTGTTGCTGGCATTGCTGGCGGGAACGATCTGGGCGCTGGTTCGGAAGCCGGCGTTCGGCTGCCTCGGTGCATGGTTTTTCATGATCCTCGCGCCGAGTTCGAGCGTGGTGCCGCTGGTCGGCCAGACGATGGCGGAACACCGCATGTATCTGCCGCTCGCGGCGGTGATCGTGGGGGCGGTGGTATCGACCTACCGGATCCTCGGCCCGAAATCGATGGCGGTCCTGGCGGCGCTCGCGGTCGCGCTGGCCGCGACGACGGTGCGCCGGAACCAGGACTACGCCAGCACGATCAGCATCTGCGAGGACACGGTAGCCAAGCGGCCCGACAATGCCCGGGCGATGGCCCTGCTGGCTGATTATGACCGGCGCGCCGGGCGGCTGGAGGACGCCCGCCGGTGGCTCGAACGCTCCCTGGAGCTTCAGCCAGGAGTGGCCGCGGTTATGAACAACCTCGGCTACGTTTGGCAGGAGCTGGGCGAGGCGGGCAAGGCAGTCGCCTGCTTCCAGGAGGCGCTGGCCCGGAAGCCTGGCGATGTCGCGACGTTGAACAACCTCGGCAACGCACTGGTCGTTTCCGGCCGCGCGCCCGAGGGCATCGCCCGGCTCGAGGCCGCGCTGGCCCGGGCCCCGGAATCCACGGGCACGCGCGCCAATCTGGCGAGCGCGCTGGCGCAAAGCGGCCGCCTACCCGAGGCGGCGGCGAACTTCGAAGTGCTGCTGAAGGCGCAGCCCGACGACGCGGAGGCGCGCAACAATTACGGCAACGTGCTGCTGGCGCTGGGGCGGGGTCGGGACGCGATCAGCCAGTTTGAGGCCGCCGTGCGATTGCAGCCGAACAACGCCGACCTGCACAACCGGCTGGGCATCGCCCTCGGACGCAATGGCCGGCCGCGGGAGGCGCTGGCCGAATTCCAGGAGGCTCGGCGCTTGAATCCCGCCCACCCATCCGCCCGGCAGAACGCCGAACGGGCACTGCAGATGCTTGGCAGCAACTGAGTCATTCCATCGCCAGACCCCTCCGATGTATCTGGGAAAGAAAATCGTGGTCGTGATGCCGGCCTACAACGCAGCCAAGACCCTGCGGCGCACGCACGACGAGGTGATCGAGCAGGGCGTGGTCGACCTAGTGATCGTGGTCGACGATGGCAGCGGCGACGAGACCGTCAGCGTGGCGCGCCAACTGCCAAAGACCCAGGTCATTGTGCATGCCCGCAACCTCGGCTACGGGGGCAACCAGAAGACCTGCTACCGGGCCGCGCTCGCGACGGGCGCGGACATCGTCATCATGGTGCACCCCGACTACCAATATACGCCGAAGCTCATGCCGGCGATGGTCGCGATGATCGCCAACGGGCTATATCCATGCGTGTTGGGCAGCCGGATTCTCGGCGGTTATGCGCTTCGAGGAGGCATGCCCTGGTGGAAATATCTGGCGAATCGCCTGCTGACGCTGGTCGAGAATATCCTGGTCGGCGCCAAACTGGGAGAGTGGCACACCGGCTACCGCGCGTTTTCCCGCGAAGTCTTGGAACGCGTGCCGTGGCAGGAGAATTCCGACGACTTTGTTTTCGACAATCAGATGCTCGCGCAAATTTTCTGGGCCGGGTTCGCCGTTGCCGAGGTGAGTTGCCCCACCCGGTATTTTGCCGAGGCCTCCTCGATCAATTTTCGCCGCAGCGTGCGTTACGGTTTCGGCTGCCTTGGCACCGGGTTTCGCTTCCGGCTGGCGCGGTGGAAGGTCGTGAAAATCCGCTTGTTTCCCGCCAATCTGCGGATGCCGGACGAACTCGGTCACGCCTGACAGCGGGAGTGCGCGTCCCGGCCCGGCAATGCAACCGGTGTTGGGGTCAGCGAAGGGCGTCGCGCGCCATCTGCAGGTTTTCGCGGATCCGTGCATCGTCCGGCCGCAATCGGACCGCTTCCTCGTAACAGGCGATAGCCTCACGCGTCTGCCCTTGCAGCAAAAGCACATTGCCAAGGTTGACGCGCGCTTCCGCGTCGCCGGGTTTGAGCCGCACCGCGGCACGCAGATGTTCGGTGGCGGCAAGAAGGCGGCCGGCGCGCGCAAGGAGCAAGCCAAGCCGGGCGTGCGCCGGATCATGGTCGGGTGCGAGCCGCAGCGTAGCGAGGTACTGCGATTCAGCGGCCGCCGGTTGCCCGGCCCGCTCGGCCAGTCGGGCGAGTTGATAATTCGCCTCGGGCAGAGCCGGGTTCATCTGCAACGCGGCCCGGAAATGTCCCGCGGCATCCTCAGTCCGGCCGACCTCGGCGAGCGCCACCCCGAGGTCGTAATGGGCATCCGCCGCCGGTCTGAGCCGCAGCGCGGTTTCGTACTGAGGGATGGCCTCGACGGCGCGCTGCACCTGCATCAGGGCGTTGCCCAGATTGACGTAAGCGTCGGCGTGATCCGGAGCCAGTGCCACGGCGGCTTCAAACTGGGCGATGGCCTCTGCAACCCGTCCTTGGTCAAGCAGGGCCACCCCCCAATTATAACGCGCGGTGACATAGCCGGGCTCGAGTGCAACGGCCCGCGCAAAATGCGCATTCGCCTGGGCTGTTTTTCCCTGCTGCTGCAGGGCCCAGGCGAGGTTGTTGTGCCCCCGCGCGACTTGCGGATTTTTGGCCACGTTATCCGTCCAGATCGCCACGACGTCACGGTAATCGTGATTGCGCGCGATGGTCACGAATCCGAGCCCGACGGCGACGCCGAGCAGCGGCCAGGCGGCGCGCGCGCCGAACCAACGATACCCGGCCAGCACGATCAGGCCCACCACGGGCGCCAGCGGCAGATACATCCTGTGCTCCGCCATGGTTTGCGTCACCAGCGGGATTACGCTCGAGCTTGGTGCGAGGATGAGGAAAAACGACGCGCCCGCGAAGCCCAGGACCGGCTTTCGTACTAGCGCCCAGAGGGTGCCCGCCATCAATCCGATCACAACCAGACCTTGCCACCAGACGTCGGCGACGGAGTGCACGACCGCCGTGCCGTAATCGAGCACCAACGGTTGGGGCCAGACCGAAAGCTTGAGATAGAGGAGAATCGCCTCGCATTGCGTGAGCAGATAAGTCCACCCGGAGACACCGAGTCCGAAGCCGGCGGCTACGCCGCGCGCGCCGCCGCTTCGCAGCACGAGCCACACCAGCAGCAGCCACGTGCCGGCAAGCGCCAGGTAATAGTTCCGGCGTTGGCGCCACCCGGACGAAAAGCTGCCCGCCACGAACGTTCGATCGTAGAGCAGCACGACCAGCGGCGCGGTGACCATCACCTCCTTGGTGCCCATGCCGAGAAGGCATGAGATGACTGAAAGGGCATTCCAAAAAAGGGCACCGGGTTCTGGACCACAAAGCCACAAAGGCACCAAGAAGAGCCGGCGGGATCTTCCGCCAACTTCGTGCCTCGGTGTCTTTGTGGTTAAGTCGGCCGCCTGGTCAATGTCGTGTTCCGTCCCGCGAATGAAAGTGTAAAGCGTCAGCAGATAAAAGAGCCCGCAAAGCGATTCCGTGCGCTGCGCGATGCAGACGACCGATTCGGTCTGGAGCGG
>PMBT01000161.1 GCA_003153035.1 Opitutia bacterium | reverse complement strand
GACATCAAGAAAGTGCTCGGGAACTAAAACCGAAAGGGCACGCCGCCGCGCTCAAGCTCCTGGCGTCCGAAAACTCAAACGAAGGCCTCGCCCGTCGGAAGCGGCGCGGGCGGTCTTCCTTCCCGATGCGCCGTCGCGTTCCTCTCATCGCCCTCTGTCTGGTTGCCGTTTTTTTCGCGGTGATCGCGGCGCTGCCGTGGTGGCTGAAACCGGTGCTCGGGCGGGTGGGGCGCTCGTGGGGCGCGAACTTCGGCGGGTACGAGCGGATCGGCTACACCCGTTTCGCGTTGCGCGATGTGGAAGTGCGCCGGCCGGGGGTGCTCGTGACGGTGTCGCGCATCGAGGCGGACACGCCGCTTGTTTGGCTTTGGCGGCGCTGGACCAGGCGGCCGGGCGAAACTCGCGCGGACCGCTGGACTGTGACTGTGGAGCGCGAAAACCGGAGCACGGTCGCACCAGCGACGCCGATGGAGGGCGGCTGGATTCCGCTGCGCGCAAGGTTGATGGGCATCGCCACAGGGCTCGATCGCTGGCTGCCTCGGGCGAAGGTTGGTGCCGGCATGGTGCGCTGGCCGGGCGGCGGCCTCTCGCTGGCGTCGGCGACGTGGACGGGGCGCACGCTGGCCGTGGAGAATCTGGCGTTCGGACCGTTGAAGACGGCGGTGACGCTTGCGTTTCCCGTCGGCACGAAGGTGCTGCGGCTCACCGCGCGCATGATCGAGACAAACGGCACGGCCAATCTGGAAAGTCGCGGTGCAACCGTCGCCGGTGATGTCACGTGGTGGGAACAGCGCGCAGTGCTCGATGCCCATTTTGGGGAGGACGGCTGGCTGCCGACGGAAGCGACATTGCAGACGGACGGGTGGACGGTGCCCGGCGCACGGCTGAGGCTCGACGACCTTTACGCGGCCGTGCGAGGCCGCGGGAAAGTCGAGTGGCACGACGGGCATTTCGACGTCGATGTGGCAGCGAGCGGCGAGCCAGCGGACGGAAAATCGGCGCCGCCGCTGGAAGCGACGTTGCGCGGGCATGGCGACGGGCAGAGGTTTACGCTCGAGGCGTTGCACGTTACCCTGCCGGGAATCACCGCACAGTTAAGCGAGCCAGTCACCGTCGATCGCCAGGCGAAATTCCTACAAAGCGCTGCGCGCTTCACCCTGCAAGCGGACCTCGCGAAACAGCCGTGGTTTGCCGCCACGGGAATAGTGAGCGGCGAGGCCCGGCTGGTCGCGGGGGTCGCTCAGTCGCCGGTGGTCGATTTCAACTTCGAGGCGCGGGACGTGGCGGTAGGGAATGTAGCGCTAAGCGCCGCGAGCGCGCAGGGGCGCTTCGACTGGCCGCGCGTGGAGATAACGGCCGGCTCGATCACCATGGCCGGTGGCGAAAAGATCGCCTGGCGCGGTGGCTGGGATTTTCGCGCGAAGGAAATCCTTGATGCGTCGGGGGCCGGGCAGATTCGCCGCGCGACGCTTGTGCGCTGGCTGCCGGCGCAGCCGGATTATGGCGCGATTTCGTTCAAAGCCCAGGTCAGTGGGCCCCTCGCCAGTTTGACGCACGCGGGCAGCGCGCGGGCCGACGGCGTGAAGTTGCGCGGGTTGAATCCGCTCGCGCTCGCGCTCACGTGGCGCGGGCGCGGTGATACCATCGAGAGTTTTACGGCCGAGGTCACGGCGGGCACGACCAAGATCTCCGCGGCTGGCGCGGCGACTCGCATGGAAATGAGCCTGAGCAGGCTGACGTTTGCGAGGGGAGACGCGACGCACCTGAAGCTGACGGCGCCGGCGACCATCAGATGGAATCCTGCATTGCAGATTGACGGGCTGCAGCTTGCGGGCGGCGGCGACCTGGGCGCTGCAGTCATGTGGGGCGCGACCGGTCGCATCGAGATTGCGATGCACAAGATCTTGTCGACGTGGTTTGAGGAACTCGCACCGCTGCCGGGCCCGGGGTGGCAGGTGGATTCGCTCGCAATCACGGGTGGGTGGGACCGCGGGCCGATGACGTTTTCCGTGACCGGCAACGGGGCGATCAATCTTGGCAGCGGCCGCATGGCGGCGGTGGCAATGGCCCTGAAGGGCAACCAGGACGGGTTGCGGGCGGAAACATTGCGCGCGACAGAGGGAACCACAACGATCTTCATGGCGACCGGACGCGCCCCCATCGTGCTATCTCCGGGTGCGATTCCGTTTCTGCAGATCGAGCCGGATGGCGCGCTCACCATCGAGGCCGCCACGGACCCGAAGGCCGCGTTTTGGGGAAAGCTCGCGGAGCTGACCGGAATCGACCTCAAGGAGCCGCAGGTGACGGCGCATGTGACCGGCACGTGGGCGCGGCCCCAGGGCGAAATTCGCGTGACGGCGGCGCGGCTCGCGCTGGACCAGCAGCGGTTCCAGCGGCCGCTGCCGGCGATCGAGTCGCTCGACGTCGTGCTGACGGGCGATCGCAGTGGCCTGAAACTCACCGCGTTTTCGGTCAGCGTCGAGGGCCAGGCCGTGCGGGCCCACGGCCAGCTGCCAATGGCGCACGGCGGCTGGAGCGAGTGGAGCAGGGAGCCGCTCGCGTTCGCGTGGCGCTGGGCGGACCTGCATCTCGAAGTGCCGGATGCGGACCTGGCGGCATTCGCCCGTTTCCTGCCGCCCTATCTCGAGCCGAAGGGACGGTTGCAGGCGGATCTGAATTACACGCGCGGCGGCGCAATGGAGGGATTTCTGCATCTGCGCGACGCCGCCTCGCGACCGTTGGGTCCGCTCGGCGTTCTGCAGGAGATCACCGCCGACGTGCAGTTATTGGGGCGGACAGTCGAGCTGCGCAGCGTGGCAGCGAAGGCGGGCGGCCAGCCGGTCACCCTGAGCGGCACGATTCAATTTCCGGCCGACGCGGCGCCGCGCTACGATGTGGCGTTGCACGGGGAAAACCTGCCGTTCGTCCGTCAGCCGGGGCTGCTCGTGCGCGGCGACTTGGATTTGAAACTGCACACGCCTCCCACCGGGCCGACGGCGCTCAGCGGCACGGTACGGCTGCGCGACAGCCTGTTTCTCTCCGACGTGCGCGCTTTTCTGCCGGGCGGCACGAAGAGTGGCGAACGGCAGCCGCCTTATTTCGCGGTGGCGACGACGCCGTTCGATACGTGGACCCTCGGCGTCGACGTAAGCGGCGGAAGGTTTCTGCGGCTGCGCACGCCGGTGTTCAACGGCATGGCCTCGGCGCGATTCCATCTTGGCGGCACGCTGGGTGAGCCGCGCTTGATCGGCGACGTGACAATCGACGAGGGGCAGGTGTTGATGCCGTTCGCGAGTTTCCTCATCAAGCAGGGCACAGTGCGGATCGCGGAGGAAAATCCTCACGAGCTGGCGCTGTTCCTGCGTGGAACTGGGCGCCGCAATGGTTATGAGCTTGCCATGGAGATCACGGGCACGGTGGAGGCGCCGAGCATCGTGTTCACCTCGAGTCCGGCGCTCGATTCGGAGCAGCTCCTGCGGATGGTGATGACCGGCGCCGTGCCGAGCAACGACATCACCTATTCTAGCACGCAGCGGTTTGCGCGCCTCGGCACCTACCTCGGCCAGAGTCTGCTCGGCAGCTTCGGTGGCGACGCGATCAGCGCCGATCGCCTCAGCATCGCCTCGGGTGAAAAAGTTTCAGAGCAGGGGCGCGAGACCTACGACGTTGAATACAAACTGGCCGCGCGCTGGAAGTGGGTGGGGGAATACGACGAATTCGACGACTACAACATGGGGTTGAAGTGGCGGCTCTACCCGGGCCCACCCAAACCGGAGGCGCCGCGCGATGCAGCCAAATAGGCGCAGGATGCGACGGACCGTTTTCCCTTGGCTGGTGGCGCTCGCGACGGCTGTTGCGGTGCGCAGCGCGGACGACAAGCCATCGCCGCCGCCTGCGGCGGGATCGGCGGTGCTCAAGATTTCCGGTGCCGGGCCGCTGCGCGACCGCGACCTTCGTCGCTCGCTCCTCCTGCTGCTCGGCGCGCAGCGCGGAGAGACATTTGATGCCAACGCCATCGAGGACGCCGCGGTGATGCTCGTCTCCGCCCTCGAGGAGGAAGGTTACCAGAAACCACTGGTGGAGATCGAGACGACGCTCGCCGACGGAGCGGTGAAGCGGCTGGTTTTCGATACGAGGCTGGAGACTCCGCTGCCCCGACCGCTCGAGGCGCGCCGGGTGGAATTTCGGGTGAAGCCGGGCGCGCGCTGGCACATCGCTTCCGTGGAGATCACCGGCCTCACGGTGCTGCCGGTGAAAACCGCGCGCGCGTTCTTTCGTACGGAATCGGTGCTGTTTGTCCTGGCCAAGACGAATGCCTATTCGCCCTCGCGCGTCGAGAGCTCCGCCGGTGCGCTGCTCGGCGAGCTACGCCAGCGCGGTTATGCCGACGCCATCGTCCACGCAGACAGGGAAATGGTCGACGAGGCGAGCGGAGCGGTGGCCTTGCGCGTTGCGGTGACCGAGGGCGTGTGCTGGCAGGTGGCGGCGGTGCGCTTTGAGGGCGGGAAAGCCGGGTCGGTGAAATTGCCGGCGGCGACGGAGTGGGTTGGCCGCCCGTGGTCGGCGGCGTTGCAGGAGAAGATGAAGGAGGCGATCCGGCTGGCTTACTACCAAAAGGGCTTTCCCGATGTCGTCGTGCGCATCCTGGTCGAGCCGGGGGCGCTGCAGGAAGGACGGAAGCCGGTGACAATCGTCGCGCAAATCCATCCGGGAGCGCCGGTGAAAATCGGGCAGGTGCGTTTCGAAAACAACGCCGTCACCCATGAGGCCGTGCTGCGACGCACCGTGCAGGCGCGGCCGGACGAGCCGCTCGACCCTCTGGCGCTCGCGAGCGCGCGCTATCGGCTGTCGCGGCTTGGGGTGTTCGACTCGGTGGAGCTTAGATACGAGCCGGCGGACGGGACCGTGCGCGATCCGGTGTTCACGCTGAAGGAGAGCCAGCGTTACGAGGCCAGCCTCTTGTTTGGCTACGGAAGCTACGAACAGTTGCGCGGCGGGATCGAGCTTCGCCAGGTGAACCTCTTCGGACTGGCGCATCAGAGTCTGCTCAAATTCGTGCAGTCGATGAAGAGCACCAGCGGGGACTACACGTACTCGGTGCCGGAGCTCTTCGGCGAATCGATCGACGGAGCGGGGAGAATCTTCGCGCTCCAGCGGCGGGAGATTGCGTTCCTGCGGCAGGAGGCAGGCGTGGGCTTCACGCTGAAGCGGGCCGTCCCCTGGCTGCACGCGGAGGGAATGGCGGGCTACACGTTGCAGGTGCTGCGCAACAAGGACAATGAGCTGGCGACGCAGGCGACCGACCAGGAGCAGCTGAACGTCGCCAGTGTGAACCTCGCGCTCACCGGCGATCACCGCGACAATCCGCTGCGTCCGCGCCGCGGCTGGCGCTGGGTGGCGCAGGTTGAGGTGGCCGCCCGCATCCTCGGCGGGGAGGCGCAGTATCAGCGGCTCGAACTCGGCCTGGCTTATCACACGCCGTGGGGCGACGGCCGCTGGATCCACATTGGCGCATCGCACGGCGTCATCACGACGCTGGGCACAACCGATGCGACCCTGCCGGTGAACAAACGATTTTATCCCGGCGGCGACAACAGCATCCGCGGCTACCAGGAGGGTGGGGCGGCGCCGCGCGGGTCCGACGGGCTGTTTGTCGGTGCGAAAAGTTACCTGCTGGTCAACCTCGAGCTCGAGCAGGCGTTGACGCCGAACTGGTCGGTGGTGCCATTCGTGGATGCGCTCGGCACGGCGGCGCAGTTGAGCGGCTATCCGCTCACGGAACGGCTCTACACCGTCGGCTTGGGCGTGCGCTATCAGACGTTGATCNNGGGACATGGCAGATCTCGATCGGTAACCCGTTCTAGGTTTTCAAAGGCAGCTAGCGCCGCCCAGTGAGTTTTCCGGCGCCCGATGAGTGTCCGCATGGAGGCTTTCCGCGGGTGGATAAACGCGGTAATGTCGGCCCCCTGCAAACAACTCTGCACAACTCGGGCATGCTTGACGTTTGTTGGGTTCGCCCCCTTTGAGGGGCATCTGAAAAACGGTGTTGGTCGTATTCCCGTGACGGACGCCAGGTCGGGTTTTCCTGCTACAATAGGCGGCTTGTGCGCATCATAGGATCCAATTCGCCATTCCACTCCTTCGCCCCAATCCTGCGTTCTGATGAGCCGGCCGTCCCCCTTGGTATCTACCTGCCCCTCGGGCTGGCGCAATT
>PMBT01000066.1:916-2776 GCA_003153035.1 Opitutia bacterium | reverse complement strand
GAGGGCATCCTCGACCTCGACAACAACAAGGCCGGCACCCTGCTCGACACCGCGCGCTACGGCAAGCACCGCCCCTCCGACCCATTTGTGCCGCGGGAGTTGATCCGCCGGTTCAAGCTGAAACAGGGCAGCGTGATCACCGCCACGGCGACGCCCGACGGCCGCTTCCCCAATCCAAAGGTCCGCTTCATCGAAAAGGTGGACGGCCTCGACATCGACGCGCGGCGCCACCTGCCCGATTTCACGCAGCTGACTACGATCACGCCGAACCANNCGCGGCCTGATTGTCTCCCCGCCCCGTGCCGGCAAGACCACGCTGCTCCGCGATATCGCGCTGGGCGTGCTCGAGAACCATCCCGAGTGCCATGTGATGATCCTGCTCGTCGACGAGCGACCCGAGGAGGTCACCGACTTCAAACGCAGCGTGCCGGCGGAGGTCTGGGCCTCGTCCAACGACGAGAACGTCGAGAGTCACCTGCGGATCGCCGACCTTTGCATTGAACGCGCCAAGCGCCTGGTCGAAGCGGGCCGGGATGTTGTGCTCCTGCTCGATTCGCTCACCCGGCTGGCCCGCGCCCACAACACCCAGCGAAACTCCGGCCGCACCGGTTCCGGCGGCCTCGATGTGCGGGCTTTGGAAAAGCCGCGCCAGCTTTTCGCCGCGGCCCGCAAAACGGAAGAGGCCGGCTCGCTCACGATCATTGCCTCTATCCTCGTCGACACCGGCAGCCGGATGGACGAGGTGATCTTTCAGGAGTTCAAGGGCACCGGCAACATGGAGATGGTGCTCGACCGCAAGTGCGCCGAAATGCGCATCTGGCCGGCCATTAATATCAACGCCTCCGGCACCCGCAAGGAGGAGCTGCTCATCGACGCGAAGCGGCTCGAAGGCATCCATTTCTTCCGCCGCGCGCTTGTGCCGCTCAAGATCGAGGAAGCCGCCGAGACAATGCTTGGCCGCCTGTCGAAGACCAAGACCAACGACGAGTTCTTGAAGCTGATCACGCGGTAGGCGCCGCTCTCCGCCGACGATGCCTCTGTAGGAAGCGCGCTTCGGCCTTCGCAGGAAGCCACGGCCGACAGGTGCGCGCGACCTGTCCTCCGAAGGCCCGACGAAGGAGGATGGCAGAGTGGAAATCGCCCGTCCCTCGACACCGCTCGGGACCCTGAGCCTGTCGAACGGGCAAGCGGGCTTCCTCCACCATTCAGCGAACGGTTTACGTTCCTCTGAGGAGGATCATGGTTCTCCTACATGAGTCCGCTTTCGCCTACCGGGTCCACGCCCAGCCTCGCGCGGCAAAAGTTTGTCAGCTCCTCCGCCAGCGGCGCCCGGAAGACGTGGGGCTCATGGGCCGGGCGAAGGTCGATCTCGGCGCAATGCAGCGCCTGACGCGAAAGCGGCAACAGCGCCGCGTGGCGCTCCGTCCAGCCGTGCTGGGCAAATTCGAGGTAAAGGCGCTCATCCGGGCCATAAAGCTTGTCGCCCACCACCGCATGCCCGAGCCAGAGGGCATGCGCCCGGATCTGGTGCTTGCGCCCGGTCTCCAGCCGAATGCGCGCAAGGGTGAAGCCACCGCGGGCCGCCACCGGCTCGAAATGCGTCACGGCCGCCTGGGCGCCGAATGAGTCCGCTGCCACGACCTTGGAGCGGATGGTCACACAACTGTCCGGATCGGGACCCAGCGGCTGGTCAACGGTGACCGGCCCGGCCAGTTCGCCCGTGAGAATGGCGAGGTACCGCTTGCCAATCAGCCGGCGCTGCGTCGCCTTTTGGAGCTTGCTGGCAGTGGCGCTGTCCTTGGCCAGCACCACCACGCCGCTGGTTTCGCGGTCGAGTCGGAACACCAGATGCACCGTCGC
>PMBT01000066.1:0-895 GCA_003153035.1 Opitutia bacterium | reverse complement strand
CGGCGCCAGCCCGGATGTTTCCCGCACTGATATGAACCCTGCACAGGATGTTGGGGACGGTAATCCCCGGTTGTCATTGCGAGGAGCGAAGCGACGAAGCAATCCATCGAGCTGGATCGCCGCGCCCTCGTTCCTCAGGCTCGCGATGACAGAAGGGATTGGGTGCAATATTCCAGCTAATACCCGCGCACGCGGTTTCGACCGGAGAACGCGGCGGCGCCCGGCGCCCGCCGCTTGCCATGGTAGAAGCGGGGCTGAAGTCAGGGACCAAATGAGCCGAGGAAGCTTGAAAAGGACGCCCACCCGATGCACAGTTTCCCCGTGCTCGCTGAACGGTTTTCCGGAATCGGAAGCGCCTCCTGTGACAGGCTGGGAGCGGAGCGCAGGGAGGCAGGGGCGGGAGGCATCCATGGAGGGGAACGCAGCGCGTGCCCGGCTTTTGTTAGCTAACCAGAAAGGAACCAGCAATCATGAACCAACCGACCCAGAATCACGAAGTGATCGTCTCCGGCATCCATCTCGACCTCACCCCCTCGCTCAAATTCTACGTGAACGAGAAAGTCGGGCGGCTGCTACGCCATGAGGAGCGCATCGTTCGGATCAGGGTCGAGCTGGAGTTCGATGGAAAGAACGACGTGGTTCACCCCTTCATCGCCAAGGGCCATGTGATCATTCATGGGCCCGACCTGAATTGCAGCGTGGCGTCCGACGAGTGCCACAAATCGGTCGACCTGCTGGTGGACAAGCTCGACCGCATGCTGCGTCGCCGGGCGCGCCTCTTCAAGGTCAAGCGCAAGCATCCCCACGCGGTGGAATTGGGAGTCCTGCTGCCCAAAACGGCCTGAACCAGTTTCCAGCGAGAGCTGGAAACGGAAGTGGCGCGCCCAGCAGGAGT
>PMBT01000120.1:19212-42810 GCA_003153035.1 Opitutia bacterium | reverse complement strand
TTGAGCGAGTAGTGTGTCGACGTCGACAAGATGAATGAAAAACTGAACGCGAGCGTCGGGGCAAACCACCGCTTCAAGACCGCCAGGCTTCCCAGCTGGACCAGCGCGGAGATGCCGCCGACGGCGACAAACCGCCAAAACCTCACTTGCGTTTCCCGAGCCGGGAGCATCCGCTTGAACATCGCCTAATCCGAATGAGCAAAGCGGCTTCATCGCAACTGCAATTCGCCCAGATTGGCTGCGGCCTGATCGGCCGGAAGCGCGCCGCCGCCTTGAATTCCCAAGGGCGGCTTCGCTACGCCTGTGATTTGGATGCCGCCCGCGCGGCCAGCCTCGCGGAGACTGCGCCCGGCTGCCGGGCGATCACTGACCACACGATCGCGCTGCAAGACCCCGCCGTCGACGCCATCATCGTTTCGACCTTGAACGCCTCGCTCGCACCCATCGCGCTCGCCGCCGTGCAGGCCGGCAAGCATGTGCTGGTGGAGAAGCCCGGGGCGCTCCGCGCCGCCCAGCTTCGCGGGATTCAGACCGCCGCCGCCCTGACCGCGACGCGCGTGCGCCTTGGCTACAATCACCGTTTTCATCCCGGACTCCGAAAAGCGCGGGAACTGGTCGACGCCGGGGTAGTGGGCCCGCTCATGTTTCTGCGCGGCCGCTACGGCCATGGCGGCCGCCGGGGCTACGACCGCGAATGGCGCGCGGATCCAAAGCTCTCCGGTGGCGGGGAACTGATCGATCAAGGCGTGCATCTCATCGACCTCGCGGGCTGGTTCCTCGGCGATTTTCCGACCATTGACGGGCACTGCGCCACGTATTTCTGGGACATGCCGGTGGATGACAATGCCTTCCTCAGCCTGCGCACCGCCGCGGGCCAGACGGCGTGGCTGCACGTGAGCTGCACCGAATGGAAGAACCTTTTCTCGCTCGAGATCTACGGCCGCGACGGGAAGATCGCCGTCGACGGCCTCGGCGGGAGCTACGGGGTCGAACGCCTTACCTTTTACCGGATGCTCCCGGAGATGGGCCCGCCGGAAACCACCGTCTGGGATTTTCCCGGTGGCGATGATTCGTGGACGCTTGAAACGACCGCATTCGCCGACGACGTCCGCCTTGGTCGCGAGCCGTCGCCCGGACTCCAGGAAGGCATCCGGACGCTTGAAATTGTCGAACGGTTTTACCACAAGGCCGAAGGTCGATAGACTGCAGGTTGTTTCCCGCTTTCACGATTTCGCGCTTTTCCGCTTTTCTCCCACCCATGATCATCACCCGTTCGCCTCTCCGCATCTCCCTTGGGGGCGGTGGCACCGACCTGCCTTCCTACTACCGGGCCCACGGTGGTTTTCTCGTCGCTGCGGCGATCGACAAGTACGTCTACATCACGCTGCACCAGACGTTCGTTCAGGAGCTGATTATCAAGTACTCCAAACTGGAACGGGTCACCGCCGTCGACCAGATCGAGCACCCGATCGTCCGCGAAGCGCTCAAACTGGTGGGGATCGAGGATCCACACCTCGAAATCACCTCCATGGCGGACATTCCCGCCGGCACCGGCCTGGGCTCCTCGGGCAGCTTCACGACGGCGCTGCTCAAGGCGCTGCACGCCAGCAAGAAGAACATCATCCATCCCGCCGAGCTGGCCGAGCAGGCTTGTGAGATCGAGATCAACCGGCTGGGCGAGCCCATCGGGAAGCAGGACCAATATATCGCGGCCATTGGCGGCATCACGGCATTCACCTTCCATCCGGATGGCCGTGTCGAGTACCGGCCGGTGCGGCTCGCGGAGGAAACCCTCTTCAACCTCGAGGACAACCTCCTGCTCTTCTTCACCGGTTACTCCCGCTCTGCCTCGGCGATTCTCAAGGATCAGAACGACCGGTCGAAGCAGAACGACCAGATCATGCTGGACAATCTTCACTTCACGAAGGAGCAGGGCGGCCGGTCACTCGAGGCGCTGGAGACCGGCAATCTCGCGGAGTTTGCGCGTCTCATGGACGTGCATTGGCAGCGCAAGAAAGCCCGGTCCTTCGGCATGAGCAACCAGCACATCAACGATTGGTATGACTATGCCATCACCCACGGCGCGCTCGGCGGGAAACTCATCGGGGCCGGCGGCGGCGGGTTCCTGATGTTCTATGCGGGCGACAAGGCGAAGCTCCGCCACGCCATGCGGGAGAAAGGCCTGCAGGAAGTCCGCTTCCGGTTCGATTTCGAAGGCACCAAGGTGGTGGCTCAAAACTAGTCAATTGGCCGCAATAATGCGCAGTGTTCCATAGTCCAATTACTTCATAACAAGTCTTCTTTTCAGTGTCTTGTACTACTGTGGGATATAATCCTCGCGGGCGCCGAAGAATTCGGAAAGGAAGTCATTTCGCCTCACGCAACGGACGCAAAGTCCGCAAAGATCTGGAGGGATTGATTCCCGATCTTTCCTTGGCGTCCTTAGCGACCTTTGCGTGATGAAACTCATCTCAGCATTTCATTGCGGCGGAGTTGCGCTGTGCATTATTGCGGCAAAAAAATCTCAACACCGATTGTCACATGAATCCCGCTGATCTCCCGGTTGCAGTCATCGCCGGCGGACTGGCCACGCGGCTGCGGCCCATCACCGAAAAGGTGCCGAAGCTGCTGATCGAGGTCGCGGGCGAGCCGTTCTTCTCCCATCAGCTGCGCCTCCTGAAGAATGCCGGCCTCACCCGGATCGTTCTTTGCGTGGGCCACCTGGGTGAGATGATCGCTGCGGAGTACGGCGACGGCCGGAAATGGGGTGTGCACATCACTTACTCGTTCGACGGACCCAAGCTGCTCGGTACCGGCGGGGCCCTGATTCGCGCCCTGCCGCTGCTTGGCGACGCGTTCTACGTGCTTTACGGCGACAGCTACCTCCCCGTTGACTATCTTGAGGTCGGCCGCGCCTTTCTCGCCACCGGCAAGGCCGGACTGATGACGGTCTACGAAAACCACGGGCGTTTCGACGCCAGCAACGTCTGGTTTGCCGGTGGACAGATCAAGGTCTATGATAAGCAGAGCAAGGTTCCCGAAATGCATTATATCGATTACGGACTGGGCCTGCTGCACGCGTGCGCCCTTGACGGCTGGCCGCGCGATGAGGCCGTGGACCTTGCCGCAGTTTACGGCCGGCTGGTCGCGAATCGCGAACTCGCCGGATACGAGGTCAAGCAACGTTTCTACGAAATCGGCTCACCTACCGGACTCCAGGAACTCGATGCGCTGCTGAGGGCCAAGAGGACAGATGCAAGTTAACACAGCGCAGAGGAGCAAAAGGAGATTGGAAACGGAGCCTTCCGCGCATTGACTTCCGGTCTGTAGCCCCTGGTTGTTGCTCCGCCCCCGCCTCCTCCCCCGACTTTCACTTTCACCCTCACTTTCACTTTCTTCCTCCCTTCCTCTCCCATGTCCTACGCCGCCCAGCATCTTAAGGAAACCGCTGAGATTGTCGCCAAGATCAATCCAGCCGACTGTGAAAAATGCGTCGCCGAACTGCGCGGGGTGCGCGAGCGCGGCGGCCGCCTGTTCATTCTCGGCGTCGGCGGCAGCGCGGCCAACGCCTCTCACGCGGTGAATGACTTCCGGAAGATCGCCGGCCTCGAGTGCTACGCGCCTACCGACAACGTCGCCGAACTCACCGCCCGCACCAACGACGACGGCTGGGCCAGCGTGTTTGTCGAGTGGCTGCGCGGCAGCCGCCTCAATGGGAAGGACGCGTTGCTCATCCTCTCGGTCGGCGGCGGCAACCTGGAGAAAAATGTCTCGCCCAATCTGGTGACGGCGCTGCAGTTCGCCAGGCAGCTCGGCGCGCGGGTTATCGGCCTCGTGGGCAAGGATGGCGGGTACACCGCCACCGTGGCCGACGCCTGCGTCATCGTACCCACCGTGAATCCCAACAACGTCACGCCGCACTCCGAGGCGTTCCAGGCCGTCCTCTGGCACCTGTTTGTCTCGCATCCCGACCTCAAGGTGAACCAGACGAAGTGGGAGTCGGTGCGGTAGAGGCAGCCAAAAGCGGAAAGCGGTGAGGTTTGAAAGGCGAGAAATCGGGAAATCGGAAGAGCGTGAAAGCAAAGAACCTTTCTGTCATGCCTGGCTCGTTTCCCGATTTTCCGCTTTCCCGATTTCCCGCTTTTCCCAACCGTCCTGCGGTGTTTTTGGACCGCGACGGCACACTCAACGCCGCGGTGGTACGCGCCGGCCGGCCCTACCCCCCCACCACGCCGGCAGAGTTCGCGCTTCTGCCCGGCGTCGTCGAAGGTTGCGCCCGGCTGAAGGCCGCCGGCTTTGTCCTGGTAGTCGCCACCAACCAGCCCGACGTCGGCCGTGGCACGCTTCCGCGGGCCACCGTCGAGTCGATCCACGCCCGGCTGTGCGAGCTCCTCCCCATCGACCGCGTTGAGGCATGCTATGACCACGGCGGGGAAAACCCGCCCTCGGTCTTTCGCAAACCCGCCCCGGGACTGCTCCTGCGGGCGGCCCGTGAACTCGGCCTCGATCTGGCCCGCTCGTGGATGGTCGGCGACCGCTGGCGCGACGTCGATTGCGGCAGGAGCGCCGGCTGCCGCACCGTGCTCATCGACTGCGGTTATGCCGAGGACCTGCGCGAACCGCCCGATTTCACCGTCCGCAACTTCACCGAGGCGGTGGACATTGTTCTTGCGCATCCGTCCACTGTGAACTCATTACGCCCAACATGATCGCCCTCAACAATCTCAAGGTCCAACTCTACGCCGACGGCGCGGACAAGGCCGGCATCCTCGACCTTTACGCCAAGCCCTATATCCGGGGCCTCACGACCAATCCGTCCCTGATGAAGAAGGCGGGCATCAAGGATTACGAAGCGTTCGCCAAGGACATTCTCCTGACGGTCACCGCCAAGCCCATTTCCCTCGAGGTGTTCTCGGACGAGTTTTCCGAGATGAAGCGCCAGGCGCTCAAAATCGCCGCCTGGGGGAAGAACGTCTACGTCAAGATTCCCATCACCAATTCGCGCGGCGAGTCCTCCCTCCCGCTCATCCGGGAACTGGCGGCGCAGAACGTGCAGCTCAATATCACCGCCATTCTCACCCTGGGCCAGGTGCGCGACGTGGCGGCGGCGCTTAATCCCGCCGTCCCCTCCGTGGTTTCCGTTTTCGCCGGCCGCATCGCCGACACCGGACGTGACCCGATGCCGCTCATGCGCGCCGCCCGCGCGCTGCTCGAGGGCCAGCCCAAGGCGGAACTGCTCTGGGCCAGCGTGCGCGAGGTGTTGAACATCCTCCAGGCCGAGGAGTGCGGCTGCCATATCGTCACGGTTCCGCACGACATCCTTGGCAAGGCCGCCAAGATGCTTGGGCTGGACCTCGCCGCGCTCTCGCTCGACACCGTCAGAATGTTTGCGAAGGACGCCGCCGAAGTTGGCTATCGGCTGTAGGAGCAAGCGCAAAGGGCGCAGCGTGCCCAGCACGGTCGGACTTTGCCGGGCCAGCGATTACTTGACCTCGATGCGGCTCACGTACGCCCAGTCGTAGTGCGTGTTCACGTTGGGACGGGTGAGAAACACCAGCGTTTCACCCGCGACCGCCTGGTACGGTATGACGACCCGCTGGCGGCCGCGATCCGCCGCCACCCCAGCCGGGTCCAGCAGACGCCGAAAGATCTCGCGCCGGCGGCCATCGGGAGTTTCGCCCGCCACTATGAAGACCACGCCGTCGGTTTTCTCCCCTTCGCGTTCATACGCTCCGGGAAACAGGCCGAATTCCCAACGAATCTGCCGGGCCCCGTCCGGTGCTGGCACCCAGAGATCGGCGTCCGGATGAAGGCTGAGAACCTCGGTGCCGCCATCCTCCCAGGCCGAATAGCCAAAGGTGAAGCGAAACTGGGAAGGTGCCGGCGAAACCATTCGGAAGGCGATCGCGGCAACTCCGGACGGAATGGGCACGGGCGGACGGTCGCTGGGCAGCGGTCCCGCCGGCTTCGCGTGGGTCGTGATCTGGTCATAACCATGCCTGCCGTTCAGGCGGAGGAGCGCGAAGTCGCGGCAGAAATTGCTCAGATAGACATCCGCCGTCGAGTGGGAGAAGGTCACGCACGGATCGAGGCCAAACTGCGCCGTTACCCGGCGTACGAACTCCTGATTCCGGCGCTGGGCTTCCACCATCACCAACGCGCAGACGTATTCATCCTTGAGGTCCGTGAGGGCCCGCTCGAGGTAGGCCGGATCATGCTCCAGGCCATTGCGGATCATGAGGGCCTTCCGCTGCGAGTAATACGGAATGATCGGGCTCCAGTCGTCCCCAGCGACGATGATGATGCCGCCGTTCGGTGTGATTCCGCGCAGCGCGTCCGTCAGGCCGGTGCCCCCGTTGGCGCGGACGGACTGGATGAGGTGGTAGCCCTGCAAATAGGTGCCCATCTGAAAGGCGAACGGCACGCAGACAATCGCCCACCGGACCCACCGCGGCAGACCCGAGTCAAGCACACCGTGCAGGGCAAAACCGAGTGCGCAAAGAAGAAAAACGGCGCAGGCGAAAAAATAATACTCCTGCAAGGCGTAGGCGAAGGGAAACATCAATTGGGCAAAAATGAACAGGCCGGCCGCCCCCAGGATGTGCCAACGTTCGCGTCGCGACCACCCGACGCCGGCCGCCACGATCAGTCCAACGACCCAGGCAGGCATGATCGCCTCGCGCCAGCCCGCCAGCAGGCCCCGCCAGGTCTCGGGGGAAAAGCGCGCCGCCAGGTTGTACATTCCGAAATTTCCCCTCGTCAGCTCGGCCGACGTGAAGATATGGGCGGAGGGATGGGTCGCCTTGATGGTATCGGTGAATTTCACCCAACAAAAGGCCGTGACGCAGGGGAGGACCACGGCGCCCAATCCCCAGCCGATGGTTCTGAGCACAGGCTTCCATCCCGGTCCAGCGCACACCTCCCGCCAAAGACAAGCGGCTCCATAGAGTGCGGCCGGCAGCAGCCAGACGAAAAATGTCGTGCTTTTTACCAAGGCCGAGCCCGCTCCGCATAACGCACACAGGATGAGCCAGTGCAGCCGCCGCTCCCGCATCGTGCGAACGAACATCTCGAGGAACCAGGCGGAGAACATCAGAACCATCGACTCCATCAGGAACGCCCGCGAGTAGAAGATGTAGAGCGGACAGGTGAGCACGAGGGCCAGCGCCAGCAGGCGCCGCGGTCGCGCCAATCCGAGCTGCCCCAAGAGCAGCCAGATCGCCGGCAGCGTCAGATAGAAGCAGGCCAGGGAGACGGTGCGCGCCGCCTCAAAATGGGGCAGATGGGCGGCCCGGCTCAGCAGCACGACACTCCACTCGTAAAGCGGGAATTCCATGGGCACGGACCACGGCTTCCCGAACAGCGGCGTCGAATAGGGAATCGAGAAGTTGTTCTCCGCGTCGATGTAATAGGCGATCAGCGCGGTATGCGTCTGGCGGAATTCATGGCCCGGCAGGAAGCCGGAGCGCCAATTAAAGGTGGCAAAAACGACGTGCGTGAACAGCGCCGCACAAAAAAGCATGATGAGGGCGGCGTTCTCGCGTCCAGGGTCCGGGGCTGGTCTCATGCAAGACAAGCCGGCAGCGCAGCAGGGGGCACGTGACTGCCGGGCAGATTGATCAAAACACAGGGAATTCGTCAATATGGACTCATGCGGGGTGATTGAAGCGGATGGGACAAGGAATGATCGAGCCCGGCTGCACGACACCGGCGATGAGTCATGACAATCGTGTGCGGGAAACCCGCTATTCATTCCGCCGAGACAACGGCGTGTCTTCAAACTGTCATTGCGAGGAGTCCCGTCCGGCGGGACGACGATGCAATCCAGCTGGATCGCCACGGCGCGCCGGGCGCGCCTCGCGATGACAGACGGTTTGAAGACACGCCGTAGGCTTGGCGTCATCCCACCACGCTGGTTCCCATAATTGGCTTCACACCCCGGCGCGAGTTGGTCACTGCTTGAGGCATCCCGATGAGCGAGACCTCTCCCCAGTCGTCCTCCCTCTCCGCAGACGCCGGTCACCTCCGTCGCAAGCTCGAAGAAAAGTCCCTCCTGGTCCAGAGCATCCGGAAGGAGCTGATCCTTTCCCAGATCACCGTCCTGGAACTGCAGGACACCATCCTGCAGAAGGAGACGGACAAGGCCGACGCTGTTTCGATCCTTGGTCAGGTCGAGCACGTGCTGGAGGAGAAGATCAATTACATCTTCGCCCTCGACCGGGTGCTGAATGAGAGAATTGCCGGGTTGCAGGCCGGGCTGGCCGCACAAAAAGCGGCTCACGACCAGATCACGCAGGACCTCGTGCAGAAGCTCGATGCCGCGAACCGCGAAATCGGAGCGACCCACACGATGGCGGCCGGCTATGCCCGCGATCTCGCGCAGACCCGGGAGCAGCTCCAGCGCGCGGAGCAGGACTTGACCACGGTCCGCGCCCAATTGACCAGCACGCAGGCCACGCTCGCGCAGACGCGCCAGGAACTCCGCGACACGCAGACGGCGCAGCGCACCACCGAGGAAGCCCGGGCTGCGCTGGCCCGTGAAATCGCCACGATGCGCGTTTCATTCTCCTGGAAACTGACGGCACCCCTGCGCGCGCTCCGCCGCCTGCTGTCATGACGGGCACCGCGGCACTGGCTCCCCTGCATGGCCTGGAGACGCCGCACCCGCTCCAGCCAACTCAGAATTATTTCCAGCTGGTCGGCTGGGCGTTCGTCCCGGGCGCCCCGCGGCCCAGCCGCGTCCGCGTGGTCGTGGACGGGCAGGTTTTTGAACCGGCCGGAACCATCGAGCGTCCCGATGTCGCCGCGACCTATCCCGGCGAGCCCCACGCCCTCCGCAGCGGCTTCAAGTTCACCTGCTACCTGCCGTTCGGGCTCTACATCGGGTTTCTCGAGGTCTCCGCCGACGACCGCACCTGGCAGCGCGTGCGCACGCTGGTCATTCCGGTAAGTTCGCATCCCATTCTCGGCGCGGTCGAGAAACCCCCGGCGGACCGCATCATCACCCGGCCCGTGCGCATCGAGGGCTGGTGTTTTCATCCCGAGTTCACGGTCAAGGAGATCGTGCTGCAATTCGGCAACGTCGAGGTGCCGTGCGACTATGGCCTCGAGCGGCCGGATGTGGCGGCCCGTTTCCCCGACCGGCCCGCCGCCCGCCACTCGGGGTTTATCACCACCGAGAATCTCCCGCGCGGCTCGGGCCGGGTGAAGATCCGGGCCCGGACGGAATGCGGCCGGGTCTATTTCGTGACCTCCACCCACGAAGTGCATATCGAGCACGGTTGGATTCCGAAGCCGCCGCCACCCAGCCCGGTGCGCGACCTGTCCACGCTGGCCTGGGCCCGGCCCACGCTCCCCGATGAAGCGGCCGCCCGGCTGTCCCAGACGGGCCGGCGGCCGGTCGGCGACCGCAACATCCTCTTCGTGCTTTATGGCGACTTTTCCGCCAACAGCGCGCTGCACGTCGCCAGCCTCGCCAACGAACTGATCGGCCTGGGCTACGACTGCGTCGTCGCCGTCCCGGACCACAAGGAGACCCTCGGCGCCCTGCCGCGCGCAGCGTTCATGGCGCTGGATTTCGACGAGCTCGACCATCTGCCCGCCTATTACCGGAATGGCCTTGGCCCGCGCGTCGTGCATGCGTGGACCTCGCGCGAGAACGTGCGCAGGTTCTGCGGCGCGGTGGCGGCCGCGTACGGAAGCGCGGTCTTCGTGCACCTGGAGGACAACGAACAGGAGATCCTCGAGACCCGCGTCGGCCGCTCCTTCTCCGAACTGGCAGCGCTGCCGGACGCCGAGCTCGATGCGCTGGTTCCCGCAATACTCTCCCACCCGCGCCGCGCCGCGGAGTTCCTGCGCGGCGCCGCCGGCGTGACGGTGATCGTGGAGCGCCTGAAGGAGCATGTGCCACCCGGCCATCCCTGCGCGCTCATCTGGCCCGCGGCCGACCAGCGCTGCTTCTTTCCCCGGCCGCGCGACGAGCGGCTGCGCGCCCGCCTCGGTTTGCGCCCGCGCGACATTGTGCTGTTCTACCACGGCAACACGCACACCTCGAACGCCGCCGAGATGCGCAGCCTCTACGAGGCCGTGGCTCTGCTCAACCGCCGCGGCCGGACGACCCAGCTGATCCGCACGGGCCGCGATTTTCCGGATTTCCTGCCTGAGGGTGATGCCTGGATCCGCCCCTACCTCATTCCGCTCGGCCATGTCGGCCGGGCCAAACACCTGCCCGCCTTGATGGCGGCGGCCGACTATTTCGTTCAGCCGGGCCTCCCCGGCACGTTCAACGATTACCGGTTCCCGTCAAAATTGCCGGAATTCTTCTCGCTCGGCCGGCCGGTCATCCTTCCCCACACCAACCTCGGCAGCGTCGTGCGCCACGGTGAAGACGCCTGGGTGCTGCCCCGGGCCGACGCCGCGGCGATCGCCGACGCCATCGAGCAGCTGCACGGAAATCCCGCGCTCGTCGAAAAACTCTCGCGCGGTGCGGCAGCCTTCGCCGCCGAGCATTTTTCCTGGCCCCGCAGCGCGCGCCGGCTGCTGGAATTCTACTGTTCCTTGACGCCCCTCGCCCAGCCAGCATCGTCCTGACCTCCGCCCATGGCCGCCGCTTCCACCGCAAAACCCGTTCTTCTCACCGGCGGCCGCGGCTGCCTGGCCGGTGTCCTCCGCCGGCATTTCGCCGCCTGCGGTATCCCGGCGACGAGCTATTCGCGCCGGCCAAGCGACGGTCATCTTGCGCTGGATGCCCTCCTGGCCGGCCCGCTGCCCGCCGACGGCACGCTGTTGCATCTGGCCTGGAGCACGGTGCCCTTCACCTCGGAACACAATCCCGACCTGGAACACGACGAGATACTTTTGCGTCGTTTGCTCGAACGATTTGCCGCCCTGCCCCAGTCGCATTTCGTCTTCTTCTCCTCGGGCGGCACCGTTTACGGCAACGCCCGAGACGACCGGCCTCATCGCGAGACCGATGTCTGTGTCCCGATTGGACGCCATGGCCGGGCGAAACTCGCGGCGGAAAAACTCGTGGAGGAATCCGGCCGGAAGCACGGCTTCGCCTGGACCATTCTCCGGGTGGCCAATCCCTATGGTTTTCCGGTGTCGGCTTCGCGGCCGCAGGGCATCGTGCCCGTTGCGCTCAAGTGCGCCCGGGAGGGCCTTCCACTGACCATCTGGGGTGACGGCACGGCCCGAAAGGACTTCCTGCATCATTCGGACTACAGCGCCGCCGTTGAGCTGATCGTCCGGCAGCGGCTGACCGGCATCTTCAATGTCTGCCATGGCCATTCCCACGCCATCCGGGAAGTGATCGATCTCGTCGAGCATGCCGTGGGGCGCAAGATCGCCGTCCTGCCCACGGCCGCCCCGGCATGGGATGTGCATGACAGTCTGCTGGACAACACCAAGCTCTACACCGCGAGCGGTTGGCGGGCCACCGTCAGTCTCGCCGAGGGCATCCGCCTCGCCGCGGCGCTGCCATGACCGACTCTGTCGCTTCCCAGCCGTCCGTTGCGCGCGATCTGCGCTACCTCTGGCTGCTTTTCGCCGGCGCCTGGCTCGTGCATGTTGCCCTGTCGTTGGTGGGCTGGAACAATACCCTGATCGGTCCATTCGAGTTTCGCCAGGCCCAGACCGCGATCACCACGCTCTTTTTCCCCGCTCACGGCTTTCGCTTCGACTACGAGACGCCCCTGTTTGGAACTCCGTGGTCCATTCCTCTGGAATTCCCCGTTTTCGAGGCCTCGGTCGTCCGGTTCTCAGCGGTAACCGGGATGTCGCTTGACCCGGCCGGCCGGCTCATCAGCTGGCTCTATTTTCAGCTGTCTCTTCCAGCCTTTTATTTGCTGCTGGGCTCGGTCGGCGTGCGGCGGCCCCTGCGATGGCTGTGTCTCAGTCTGATGCTCACCAGCCCCGTGTATCTTTATTATTCACGCACCTTCCTTATCGAATCGACCGCCTTGTGCTTTTGCGCGTGGTTCCTTGCCGCGTTTGCCCGCTGGGTCGCCACCGGCCGGTTCGGCTGGCTGCTGACCGCGATGGCCGCCGGCGCATTGGGAGCCACCGTCAAAGTGACCACCATGGTGGTATTCGGAGTGGCGGCGTGCTTGTTCGTCTTCGGGCAGTGGGCAGGCGAGCGTCGACTTCATCCGGACCAAACCCGTAAAACCGGCCTGCAACTGCTTGGACGTGCGATCGCCGCCCTCTTGATTCCCGCTGCGGCGGGCCTAGCCTGGCTGGTCTATTCGACGGTCATCCGGGAACGGAATCCCGATGCCGCCATTTTAAACACTCATTTCGGTTTCTGGAGCTTCGGTGACGTTGCCCAACGACTGAGTCGCGTTTATTGGGTGCGGACGATTTCGGTCTGGACCAGTGGCCTCCTGTCGGAGGGCGGCCTGATCCTCGGGCTTTATCTTTTCGCCCGGCTCAGAACGAGTCCCCGGCGGGTAGTGCTGGGCGCGTTCGGCGTCTTCCTGTCGGGGCAGTTGATTTTCTCCAACCTCTATCAGGTTCATGAGTACTATTTCTACGCGAGCGGTGTGTTCCTCATCCTGGCGCTGGGGATGCTCCTCGCGGCCCAATTTGAAGATGAATCACTGCCGCGCTGGGCCCGCTGGGGATTGCCGGTTGCGGTCATGCTGCTGCAGTTGGTCGCTTATGGTCGCCGGCTTTATCCGGAGCAGCGGCACGAGGAGGCGGTGACGGAACTGACGCAGATCATGCACGATCTGACTGTGCCTGAGGATATGGTGGTCGTGCTTGGCCAGGATTGGAATGGAGTGATCCCCTACTATGCGCAGCGGCGGGCGCTGATGCTGACGGCCGGCCGGGAGCGCGACCGGGCCGCGATCGCCCGCTCCACCGCCCGGCTGGATCCGACCCGAGTGGGTGCCGTGCTGCTTTACGGCGATATCCGCAACGACCGGTCCTTCATCCCGCAGACGATGCCAACCCTCGGTTTGGCCTCGGCGCCCCTGCTGACCAGCGACCTCCTGCAGGTCAGCTTGTGGATCCCGCAAGCGAAGCTGGCGGCCGCCCGCGACCGGCTACCCTTGCATCCGTACACCACGATGAACCTGGTACTCCCGGCGCCCGCCCTCGGGGAAACGATCACCCTGGGCGCCCGCGATATCAGCCGGATGCACGAGTTCTCCGTGCTGCCGCAGCGACCGATCCGGGCCACCTCGAGCGCCGCCTTTACCAACACCGATGTCGGCACCGCGCACGTGCTCAACGCCCACGCCACGAGCGAACTGGCCTATCGCGTGCCAGCCGGCTTAAAAGAAATCACGGCGGGCTTCGGCATTCACGAGGGCGCCTATGCCAATCCCGCCGGGAGAACGGATGGGGTGCAATTCGCGGTGGTCCTTGCGGATGACCGCAAACACGAGCGAGTCCTCTTCTCCCGCCTGCTCGATCCGGTCAACAACCTGGCAGATCGTGGCATGCAATCGCTGGAGATCGCGCTGCCGCAACCACCTCCAGGCGGCGAGATCCTTTTCCGCACCCTGCCAGGCCCCAATAACAATAACAGTTTTGATTGGGCGTACTGGAACGGGATTGACCTCCACTGAGTCTTCGTCCCGCAGCTAACGGCGGCGCGCCGACCCGGCGGCGACAAGTGCGATAGTCTTGGCGGCGACGTGTGCGATAGCCACGGCACACCGGATGGCGGGTTTCATTCGCTGGATTGTCTTGTTCGATAGCCACCCGAGAGGCCGGCGATCCCCTGTTCACCCTGCGGTTTCGGTCCCCGGCGCCCGTTTTGTTCCTTTACGTCAACAGCCCTCCGCCGTCTACTGCGTCGACGGCATTTTCCGCATGAATTCAACCCCGGACCAAGGACGCGGGAACACCGTTTCAATCGGTCTTTTTTGCGCTGCGCTCATCGTGCATTTCTGGTTCGCCTGCGCCGGCTGGGGCAACTCGCTGATCGACGTCCACTGAACCACTCCCTCGATGCCGAGACGTTTCTCAGAGAATACTGCCTGTGTCGGACTGTTCATCTTCAGCGTGGTGCTGAACCTGGTATTCTCCTCGGTCGGCCTGCGGCACTCGCTCCTTGAGGTGCACGATTTTCGCCAGGTCCAGACCGCCCTGACCGCGCGCTGCCTGCAGGAGGAGGGCTGGAGTCTGGCTTATCCGACACCGCTGTTTGGACCGCCGTGGTCGGCGCCGATGGAGTTTCCGTTCTATCAGGTGTGCGTCGCGAGATTCGGCGCGCTGACCGGTTTGCCCCTCGAGCCGGCCGGCCGGCTGGTCGCGCTGGGTTTTCTCTATTTGTCGCTCCCGGCCTGGTTTGGACTGGCCGGCCTGCTTGGCCTGCCGCCCGCGCGGCGGTGGTTGCTGTTGAGCCTCATCCTGCTGTCGCCGGTCTACCTTTATTACTCGCGGTCATTCATGATCGAATCAACCACGCTGTGCGCCTCGGCGTGGTTTCTGTTCGCTTATTGTCGCGCCCTCGAGGGGCGCCGGGCCGTATGGCTGGCGGCGGCCATGGTGCTCGGCGCCGTTGCCGCACTGGCAAAGGTCACCACGCTGATCGTGTTCCTGGTGCCCGCCGTGATCTTTACCTGCGTGCAACTCTGGAGGGCGTCCCGCCCCGCCGCCACCAGCACCTGGCCCGGCGTTCAAAGAATCATCGCCCACGGTCTCGCTGCCATCGCCCCGGCGGTGATCATCGGCGCGGTCTGGGTCCGTTTCAGCGACTCGGTCAAGGGCTCGAATCCGCTGACCCAGGCGCTCATGTCAGGCAACATGGGCCTGTTTAACTTCGGCACGCTTGGCCAGCGCCTCGCCGGGTCCACCTGGGAGCAGATTCTCCGCCACACCTCCGTGGCGGTGCTGCCAACGGCCAATCTGGGGCTTATGGCGGTGTTTGCCTTGATCCTGGGCCGGGCGCGGCGCGGGGCGTCCCTTCTCCTGGTGCTGAGTTTCCTCGCTGGCCCGCTGATCTTCACGAATCTCTATTTTGTCCACGACTATTACTTCTACGCGAACGGCGTCTTCCTGCTTGGCGCCCTGGTGCTCGCCTGGAGCCAGATCCTCGATCTGGAGGCGTTCTCGCTTGCGGCAAGGTGGGTGGTCGTCGGTGCATCGCTCGGCCTGCAGGTCTTCAGTTACTCGGTGACTTATCTCTCGGTGCAGCGGCATCCCCTGCACGAGCCGCCGGAACTCGGCGCCATCCTGGCCGCCGCCACGCACCCGGACGACGTGCTCCTGATCTACGGGCACGACTGGGAGGCCCACCTGCCGTATTTTGCGCACCGCCGCGCCGTGATGATCGTCGACAATCGCATTCTCGACACCCAGGCGCGCGACCAGGTGCTGGACCGCATCGCCGCGGGCCGCGTGACCGCGCTGGTCGTGACGGGCGAAATGCGCAAAGACCCCGGTTTCTTCAAGCCGCTCATCCAGCGGCTCAGATTGCATCCCGATGTGGTGCTGCTGAGCGACGACACGGTCCTGTATCTCGCCGAAAGCCGGCTGAACGAAGCCTTGCCGCGCCTCGAGGCGATGCCGCTCAGCACTTTCCACTTTGACGTCCCCGCCCCGGTGACCGGAGGCGTGATCTCCCGCATGCGTTATCTGACGGCCGCCCTCAAGGACAAACAGCTCGTCGCAATGATGCATCCCGCTCCGCTGCAGATCATCCATCCGTTCGCGCTTGCGCTGCATACCGTTGAAGGTCGGACCGTCTTCAACGCCCACGCCCCGACCGACATCGTTTTCGCAATTCCTGCCGGGGCCACCCAGCTCACCGCCGACTATGGCGTTCTGCCCGACGCTTATGCGGGTAAGAACGAAACGGATGGCATGGAATTCAGGGTTGAGATGGTCCGCCCCGACGGTGCGCGGACGACGATCGCGAGCGTCTATCTGGACCCAATGCGCCGGACCACCGACCGGGGAACCCGGCAGATGAAGGTCCTCCTGCCGGCCGGAGCGGCCGGAGAACTCTGGTGCCGGACCCTTCCGGGCCCCGCCGACAATATCTCGTGCGACTGGGCATACTGGGCGAAGATTGAAATCCGTTGAGCAATCTTTCCATGACCACCGGACCTGCCGAGAACGCATCCGCACCCGAATGCCGGGTGTGCCGGCTGCTGTTCGTGGTCGTACTGGCACTGCACGCATGGTGTTCCCATCTCGGCTGGACCAACCTCCCGGTCGATGGACATGAGTTCCGGCAGATGCAGACCGCGCTTTCCGTGCGCTACCTGATCAAGGACGGCCTGCGGCTTGACTATCCCACTCCGCTGCTCGGCAAACCATGGTCGGTCCCGCTGGAATTCCCGCTTTACCAATCGGCGGTCGCCGTCATCGCCCAAGCAACCCGCCTGCCAATCGAGCAGGCGGGGCGCGCGGTTGGACTGGCATTTTTCTACCTCATGCTGCCCGCAGCCTACCTGCTGCTTGGACGGCTCGGGCTCGCGCCATCCCGGCGCCTGGTCGCCCTCTGCCTCGTGCTGGCGAGCCCGGTTTACCTTTTCTATTCACGCACGGTATTGATCGAATCGACTGCGCTCTGTCTGAGCGTGTGGTTCCTGTGGGGGTACTGGGCCGCGCTGGCACAGCGCAGCCGGCTGGGAGGCGCGGTGGCGCTCATTTGCGGCGGGCTCGCGGCAATGGTAAAGCTGACGACGTTCGCCGTGTTCCTGCCGCCGGCGGTGTTGATCACCGCGCTGGAGCTCCGAAGCGTGCGCCCGGCGCCGGGCAGCACCTGGCGTCCCTTTGCCCGAGTGTTTGCGGCCGCCCTCGTGCTCGGCGGCGGCCCGTTCGCGGCGGGAATCATATGGTCGCATCACGCCGACGCCGTGAAAGCGCTTAATCCCCTCGCCGGCTTTCTGCTGTCCCCGGCCCAAGCTGCCTGGGGCATGGGCGGGCTGGCGCAACGGTTTGCGCCGGGCTTCTGGGCAAAGATCTTCTCGACGTGGACCGGCGGAGTCCTCGGGTTGGTGGGACAGACGGTCCTGGGCATCTTCGCGCTGATGCCCCAGCCACAATCGCGCTGGCGGTTTGTGGCACTGATGGCGTGTTTCCTCGCCGGCCCGCTGGCCTTTGCGAACTTCTACTTCATCCACGACTATTACTTCTATGAGTCGGGCCTTTTCCTGCTGGCCGCGGCCGGCCTGGCGCTGGACCGGGTGCTCGATGCCAGCCTGCTGGCCCGGCCGGCCCGCTGGGCCATCGTGCTGGTGGTGATCGCCGCGGGTTTTCTCACCTACTCGCAGACTTACTACACTTTGATCCCGGGCAACGCCGCGCGCACCTCGGAACTGGCCCGCGCGCTCAAACTCGTCACCAAGACTGATGACGTGATCATTATCTATGGGCAGGATTGGAATCCCCTGGTCCCCTATTTTTCCGGACGGCGCGCGCTGATGTTTCCGGGGAGCACCCAGGATAACACCGCCGCGCAGGAGACCGCCTTCGCCAATCTCAAAGGGGAACGCGTCGGTGCGCTGGTGATGGCAGGCCCGATGCGGACCCGCTCCGATCTTGTCGGCTTGCTCGCCAATCGCTTCGGACTTTCCTCCCGATCGATCCTGACCAACGACACCACCGCGGTCCACCTGCGGGAAGCCGACCTTCCGGTCATCCTGCCGATCCTCAAGGGTCTCCTCCTCACGGAGTACCGAATCTTCGCGCCACCGTCAACCGAGAGCCGCCGCGTGGCGGTGGACAGCCTGCCGGACTCTGCGCAGGACATGTTCGCCATGATGACGCCGCGACCCCGCGAGGTGTACAGCCAGTTCGGGATCGGGACGAACACCATCGGGAGCCAGACGGTCTTCGACGCACACCCCGTGACGGAGCTTTTCTTCGACGCGCCGACTGGCGCGCGGCGCCTGCAGGCGGGCTACGGTCTGCTGCCAGCGGCCTACCTCGACCCAGACAGAGCCACCGACGGAGTGCAGTTTGAAGTTGTGCTCCGGCATACCGATGGCACGAGCCAGACGCTCGCGCAGAGCCTGCTCAACCCGGCTGCGCATGCCGCGGACCGAGGTGTCAAGACCTTCGATCTCCAGCTCCCCGCCGGTTTCACCGGCGAGATCATCCTGCGCACGGGCCCGGGTCCGGCGAACAACTTCAGCTACGACTGGGCCTTTTGGTCCATGGTTTCAATCAAATGATCTCCTGCCAGCCCAACGGGAAATGCATGCTTTACGCTGACTTCGACGGTTGCTTTCCTCACCCCCTTTAATGTTAGAAAACGAATTCTGCTTTTCCTTCATCGATCAACCAGCCAGCTGGCAGATCACCGCCAGGATCATCGACATCCGCGGATGGATCTACGCCCGGAACGGCGAGGAGCTCACCGATGTCCGCGCGCGGCTCGACGGTGTGATCAGCTACGGCATCATGGGCTACGACCGGCCGGACATCCAGGCCTTCATGAAGGGCGGCGTGTCGGCCCTGCGCTCCGGATTCTGGATCCAGGTGAAGCCCTGGCGCGGCGCAAAAACCCTCGTGCTCGAGGTGCTTCGTCCCGGCAACGTCTGGGCCGAATTCCACCGGGCCGAGATCCAGACCGACGGAGTCATGCTGCCCGCGCGGCGCGCGCGGCCGGTGCTGCCCACCGCGCTGGTGCGCGAAAGCCTGCATTATCTCTACCGCCATTTTCATTACGAACCGCATGCCGTCATGATGGCCGAGGCCCGGCGCCTGTCGGCGGACCTCACCAGCAATGTCACCGAGATGAATCCGGAGAACGATCTGGACGGGCACCTCGACATTCCGCAGGACTGGGTCAACGCGCACTACGAGAAATTTCGCGTGAGCGGCTGGCTCTTCAGCAAGGATCGCCAGATTTCACGCGTCGTGGCCACGATCGGCATCTCCAACGAGAACCGCCTGATCTGGGGCAAGGAACGTGAGGACGTCCTGAGGCTGAATCCCTCGTTTCCTCCCCACGCGCTCTATTCGCAGTTCTACGGACTGGTCGATGTCCGCCCGGACAACTTCAGTCCGGCCTGCCTTAAGATCTTCGTCGAGTACCCCGACGGTCCCCGCCAGTTATTCCGGGCGAAGCGGCTTTTCCTGAATAAGATCGATGAGAACACCGGCCCGATCCCGGTTTTCAGCGAATACAACTTCGCCCGGACCGTGTGGGCCTTCGTCCGGGGCGCACTCTCGGGCGACTTCCGGATGGAGAGCTGGACCGGCTTCTGGACCGAGGCAAAGAAGACCCGGGAGAAACTTGCGGAGAAGATGATCCGGCAGTCCGCGCGGCCGGCGGCGCCCACCCCGTGGCAACAGCAGGACCCTTACGACCTCTGGGTGAGCCACAACCGGCTCACCCCCCGCCTCGCCCGCTACCTCGAGAACGAGGCCCGCGCGCTGGCCGGGGCCGGTCCCAAGATCAGTATTGTCGTCCCCGTTTACAACACCCCGGCCCGGTTTCTGAAGGAGCTCATCGCCGCGGTAACGGCCCAATATTATCCGAATTGGGAGCTCTGCATCGCCGACGATGCCTCGCCGCACGCCGACGTCGGCAAAATCCTGGGCGACGCCGCCCGGACGGACGCCCGCATCAAGTTCGTGGTTCGCGCAACCAATGGTCATATCTCCGCGGCCACCAATTCCGCGCTCGCCCTCGCCTCCGGTGACTTTGTCGCCTTTCTCGACCACGACGACCTGCTTCCGCCCGACGCCCTGCTGCATGTCGCGGAAGCCATTGTCGCCCATCCCGACGCCGAGATGATCTACACCGACGAGGACAAGATCGACGAGGCGGGCCGTCGGTACGACCCGCAATTCAAGGGCCGGTGGAGTCCGGAAATGGCGATCACTCACAACTACATCCACCATCTCACGGTCATCCGCCGCAGCATTGTGGAGCAGGCCGGCCGCCTGCGCGAGGGATACGAGGGCGCCCAGGACATCGACCTGCTCTTGCGCTGCATCGAATTGATGCGCGACGAACGCATCCTCCATGTTCCGTACGTGTGCTATCACTGGCGCGCCCATGTTCAAAGCACCGCCAGCCGGGGCGACCAGAAAGGCTACTTGTTCGCCTCGGCGCGGAGCGCCATTGAAGATGCCATCAAGCGGCGCGGGCTGCGGGCCGCCCCGTTCCTGCCGCAGCTGATGAAAGGCTACGCGCTCTGCCTTCACCAGCTCCAGTGGAGTCAGACGCTGCTCGCGGAGAACCCCGTCACCATCGTCATCCCGACGAAAAACCGTCCCGAACTCCTCAAGGCCTGCATCGGCTCGCTTGATCGGACGGTCGACTGGAAGCACGTCCGGCTGGTGCTCGTCGACGACGGCTCCACCGAGCCTGCGGCCATCGCACTGCTGGCCGAGCTCGAGGCGCGCCCCGGTCTCCGCTGCAGGATCATCCGGACCGGCCGGTCGGAGGCGCCCTTCAATTATTCGCGCCTCGTCAACCTGGGCACGGCGGAGGCGGACACCCCGTTGGTTCTGCACCTAAACAACGACATCGAGGCGCGGGAGGCCGGCTGGCTCGAGGACATGGTCGGCTGGATGACAACGCCGGGCGTCGGCGTCGTGGGCGCGCGCCTGGTTCATCCCGATGACACCCTCAACCACGCCGGCATCTGGGTCCCGCCGCAGGGCGGCCTGCCCCAGTCGATGTTCCAGGGTCTGCTCAAGGATGACCTCGGCTATGTTTTCCTGCCGCATGCGGCCCGCAACACCCTGGCGGTCACGGGCGCGTGTCTATTGACGCGGACAGACCTTTACCGCCGGCTCGGCGGCTTCGATGAACAGGATTTCCAGATCGCCTACAACGACGTCGACTACTGCCTCCGGGCCAGCCAGGCTGGCTATCGCACCGTCTACACTCCGCAGGCCACGCTCGTGCACGTCGGCAGCGCGTCGCGCGGCAACGCTTACACTGAAAAAGAACACCTCGCCTTCGTGCGGCGCTACCCGGATCTCCGCGATCCCTACATCGGCGAGGCCGTCGAACCAGCCACCCCGGGCTTCCGGATCAACGCGGGCGACCACCGTTACGCGCGCCGCCCGCTCCGACTGCGCGTGGCCGTCGTCACGCACAATCTCAACCTGGAGGGGGCGCCGCTCTTTATCTTCGAATACGCGCGCCACCTCGCCGAAAAGGCCGGCTGGGAGGTCCGCGTGTTTTCCCCCGTCGAGGGGCCGTTGCGGCGGAAGTTCGAGGACGCCGGTCTGCGGGTGGAGGTGCTCGACGCCGACGGTTTCATCAATGCCCCGTCCGCGGCCATCTTCCACGAGAAAATCAAGGCCTTTGCCGCCGGCCTGCAGTGGGCGGACATCGATCTCCTCATCGGCAACACGGTGCTGACCTACTGGGTCGTCATCCTCGGCCAGCTGCTCGGCAAACCCTCGACCCTCTACATCCACGAGAGCAATGCCCCGCGCAAGTTCCTCTCCGAGCACAATCTCGCGTCGCCCGAGGTCATCCCGCTGGTGGAGCAGGCCATCAAGGACGCCGGCCGCGTCGTCTTCACGGCCCGCTCCACCCGGCAGTTTTTCGAGGAGCTCAATGCCAACGACAACTTCCGCACCCTCGCCAGCTGGGTGGACATCGAGCGGATCGAGCGTTTTGCCGCCGCCCACGACAAACGAACCCTGCGCCGCCAGCACGGCCTGGACCCCGACGCCACGCTCGTGGTGAACATCGGTTCGGTCTGCCAGCGCAAGGGCCAGCACATCTTCATCCGGGCCGTGGACCAGCTCATGAAACAGCACGGCGCCAGCTTCGCCGGCCGGGGCAAGCTTGAGTTTCTCATGGTCGGGTCCCGGCCGGGCCTCTATCTCGAGTCCATCATCCAGGACACCGAGCTGATGGGACTCGCGAATACCCGCCTGTTCCCGGAGACCCTGGAGATTTACGACTGGTACCGGATGGCCGACATCTTCGTCTGCACGAGCTTCGAGGAGTCCTTCCCCCGCGTGCTGCTCGAGGCCGCGTCGTTCCGGATTCCCATCATCAGCACCAATGTGAACGGCATCCCGGAGATGCTGGTGAACAATGACGAGGCCTTCCTCATCCCGGCGGGGGACTACCACAAGCTCGCCACGGCGATGAAAACGTGCCTCGACAAATATTTCGCCGGCGACGACAAGATGGTCTCGATGGCCTTTGCCCGCATGTCGCGTTTCTACGACGCCCGACGGTCCCTGCCCGCCCATGTTGCCATGGCGAGGGAAGCCTATTTCAGCTGAGCTCCCAGCTCTCCGCGCACCGCCATGAGCGTCACGATCAACGAAAACGAGGCCTATGCGTTCTCCGTCGAACAGCCGGTCGACTGGGCGCTCGAAGCCAGGTCGTTCTGGATCGCGGGCTGGTTCATTGCGAAACAGGGCAAGAACTACACCGAGGTGCGCGCCTTTATTGACGACGTGCCGTTCATGGGCCTATTCGGCCTGCCGCGGCCCGACATCGAGGCGCGGTATCCCGAATGGCTGCAGGGCCGCTCAGCGGGTTTCTCGTTCCGGCTGGATCCGTGGCGGGGGGCCACGCTGATCCGGCTGGAGGTTCTCAACCAGGATAAGGAGTGGGTGGAATTCTGGCGCGTTCCGATCACGGTGAAGGGCCGGGGTTCCGCGCGGCCCGTCCGGCCGGCGCTCAACCGAAAGCTGCTCAAGCCCCTGCTCCTCACCTTGCTCAAGCAGCCGACCCTCCGGCCGAAACTCGCGCGTCCGGACCTTGCCCGCCGGCTGGTCCGGGAATACTCGGTGATTCCCCTGGAGGTGCTACCCGTCCCGCCGCTCTACGGCGTGTTCGAGGGCCCTCGTCTCATCGGCCACACCCAGTACAATAAACTCCACCTGGGCGGCTGGGTTTTTCACGCCGAGCAGCCGATCCGCCGCCTGATCGCGACGATCGACAATGTCACCCAGAACATCCTCGTGCACGGGCTGCCGCGGGACGACGTTGCGCTGCTTTTTCCCGGCGTTGAGCGCGCCCGCGCCCCGCTTTTCCGCGGCGATGTCGACCTTTCCGCCGACCTGACCGGTCCGGTCAGCCTCAAGATCTTTGCGGAGCTTGAGAACGGGGAGAAGCACCTGTGTTTCAATACGCGGATCCATCCCTGGACCTCGATCGAGAAGGAGCATCCGCTGCCCGCCTACGACTTCCGCAACTACCTCGACATCGTCCGCGCAGTGCGGCGAGCCTGCCGGGATTGCAAAGTTAATCCGGGCGGTTTTTCATTTTGGCGGACGGTGTCCGAGGTCCACCGCATTTACCGGAACGAGTCCCAGGAAAAACTGCCCTGGTTCGCCTGGCAGGAGCGGGACGCCTACCAGACCTGGCTGGCCCGCAACGCCAGCACCCCCGGTCTGCGCACCGAGCTCGTCCGCCTCGCCCGCGCCCTCGATGTTCGCGGGGGTCCGGAGTTTGTCCTGGCCGTGGATGCCGGAGCGGCGGATCCCCTCCGCGTGGAGCGTCTGGTCGCCTCCGTGCGGGCGCAGCATTACCCGCGCTGGCGCCTGGTGCTCGTGCTCGCCCGCGATGCCCGGCCGGACGCCGCTGCCATCCTGCAGCGCCTTGCCGCCGGCGATCCCCGCGTGGCCGTCCGGATTGCCGCCGACGCCTCCGGGCCCGTCGCCCTCAACGCTGCCGTCCAATCCCTGCCGGGG
>PMBT01000120.1:8097-19162 GCA_003153035.1 Opitutia bacterium | reverse complement strand
TTCAACCGCGCGCATGGATTGGCCGCCGACTTCGGACCGGCGGCGATGTTTGACCTGCACCTCCGCCTCGAGGAAAACGTCAGCCCCGGTCACGCCAGGCATCTGGAAACGGTCGGTTACCACGGACCGTGGCCCGCCCCGGAGTTCGAGCCGGGCAGCCCGACGCTCGAGTGCATGCGGCAGGCGCTCGATGCCGCGATGCGCCGCCGGGGCTGGCCGGCCGGCGCCTTTCACCCCTCGTTCGCCCGCCGGCGGAAAATCAGCCATCACCAGATCCATTGGGAAAGCTCCGCGCTCGCGCAGAATCCGGTCACCATCGTCATCCCCACGCGCGACCGCTGCGATCTGCTCGAACGCTGTCTTGAACATCTCTTCCTCACGGTCGACTGGCGCCACGCCAAGCTGATCATCGTGGACGACTTTTCCCGCGATGAACGGACCCTTCGGCTGTTCGAGCGGTTGCAGCGCCGCCGGGAGCTGCAGTGCCGCGTCGTTCGTCCGGCCACCGACCCGGCCAGACCCTTCAACTACTCGATGCTGATGAACGCAGCGCTGCCCTACGTGGACACGCCGCTCATCCTTCACCTCAACAACGATGTCGACGCCCTCCGGCCCGGCTGGATCGAGGCCATGGCGGGCTGGTTTGTGTCGCCCGACGTCGGCGCCGTCGGCGCCCGGCTCATCTACCCGGACAATCGCATTAATCATGCCGGCATCACCGTCGGCCCCCACGACGGCCTGGCCGACGCGCCGCTCGCGGGCCTCAACCCCGAGTCCGACGATTTCTTCGTCATGCACAAGCTGGCCCGCGACGTCGCCGCCGTCACGGGCGCATGCATGATGACGCGCACAGCGCTCTACCGGCAGCTAGGGGAATTCGATGAAGCCCGGTTCGGCGTCAGTTACAACGATGTCGACTACTGCCTGCGGCTGGGGGCGGCCGGCTACCGGGTGGTGTATGCGCCGCAGGCCGAGCTCCGGCACTGGGGCAGTGCCTCACGCGGCACGGCCTATTACGAGGGGGAACACCTCGCTTTCGTCCGCCAATATCCGGGTTATGTCGACCCTCATTTCCCGGCCCACCTGTGCGCCGGGCCCGCCACCCTGACACTGGACACCGGCCGCTATGAGCACGCCCGACGGGCGGGCGCGCTGCACTTGCTGCTCGTGACGCACAATCTCAACTACGAAGGCGCGCCCCTCTTCCTGCTGGAATACGCCGTCTTCATGGTCACCCGGGAAGGCTTCAAGATCGAGCTGGTCTCGGCCGAGGACGGCCCGTTGCGCGCCGCCTACGAGGCGGCGGGGATCGCCGTGACGCTGGTCGACCGGCATCCGCTCCACGCGGCCCGCGACGAGCCGGAGTTCTTCCGGGAGATCCAGGCGGTGCTCGCGAAACTCGACCTGTCCGCAGTCGACGTTGTGCTTTGCAATACCATCGCCTGCTGGTGGGGTGTGCACCTCGCCGCGGCCGCGGGCAAGCCGTCGATGCTTTACGTGCACGAAAGCGCGACGATCAAGCGCTTCTTTTCCGCCGCGCTCCGGCAGGACATGCACGGCGTGGCCCGCGCCGCGTTCCGCCAGGCCACCCGCGTCTGCTTCCTCTGCCGCGCGACCCAGGCGTACTACGAGGAACTCAACGACTACGACAATTTCCGCCAAGTCTCCTCCTGGATCGACCTGGCCCGGATCGAGGCGTTCAAGCGGACCCACACGCGCGCCGACCTCCGGCGCCAGCACGGATATGCCGACGATGAGATCATCATCGCCAACATCGGCACCGTCTGCGCGCGCAAGGGGCAGCACGTGTTCATCCGGGCGATCGACTATTTCATGCGCCATTTCGCCGGCCCCGACCGTTACCGCTTCCTGCTCGTCGGCGGCCGCGCCGGCGAATTCCTGGACGGCCTCAAGCGTGACATCGACCTGCTCGGCCTTCGCAACACCGAGATCGTCACCGAGACGCACGACGTCTACGATTACTTCCGGCTGGCGGACATGTTCGTCTGCACGAGTTTCGAGGAGTCGTTCCCCCGCGTCCTGCTGGAAGCCATGGCCTTTGAAACCCCCGCCGTCAGCACCAACGTGCATGGGATCGTCGAGATGGTCACCGACCGGGCCGAAGCCTACCTGGTCGAGCCGGGCGATCCGCTGGAGTTGTCACGGATCATGAAGACCTGTCTCGAGAAAGAGCGGAATGGTATTTCGACCGCCCCGATGGGGTACTCGAAAGTCGTCCGGGCCTATGATCGCGAACGCGTGCTGCCGCGGCACGCCGACATGGCGCGCGAAGCGTACCTCGCCTTTGACGGCAATGTCCACCGTACGAATCCGCACCGCCTCACCGGCAGAGGCGACCGGATTGAATCAAGCTGGTGATTCCACCTACCTTTTCCCAGCCGAACCACCTCGTGACCTCTCCCGCCACCTCTCCTCGGACCGACCGCCTTGCGCGCCTCGGCCTGCCCGTCCTCGAGTTTTTCGGTCAAGCCGTGCTCTGGGCGCTGCTCTGGCTGAATCTCATCCGGCTGCCCCAGCTGCCTTCGGCCGGCCTCGATCCGTCGTGGCGGCTGACGCTCGACTATGCGTTCGGCCACCACCTGCAGTTCGGTACGGACCTCATTTTCACCTACGGTCCGCTTGGCTACCTGCTCGCTGGCACGACCTCGGGCGAGCATTATTCTCATTACCTGATCTGGCAGATCGCGGCCGGCGCCATCTTCGCCACGGTCATCTGGCTGTTCGGGCGGTGCTTCCGGGGCTGGAGGCTGGCGGGCTATTACGCCTATTTTTTCTTTTTTGGCGCCGTATACGTCGACGCAGTGCACATGATCATGGTCTTGCTGCTTAGCGTGGCCTTGCTGCGCGAGCCGGTCGCCGCCCGCCGGTGGCTGGTCGCGGTTATTGGTGCCCTGCTGGGGATGCTCGCCCTTGTGAAGTTCACCAACCTGATGCTCGCCAGCTTCGTCGTCGCGTGCGTGGTCGGCCATCACGCGTGGCGGCGCCGCTGGGTGGATCTCGCCTTGGTGGCGGGCTCATTCGCGGCCAGCTTTATGCTCGGCTGGATGCTCTGGAGTCAGCGTCCCGCCAATATTTTCGCCTACCTCATCAATTCGTTCAACGTCAGCACCGGCTACGTGGAAGGAATGGCCTTCTATGAAACTCCGCTGATGCTGACGCTCGGGTTGGGGGCGGCCTTCACGCTGGGTGCCTATTATATGCTGACCCTCTGGCGGCGTGAGGATCCCCCGCGCGCCGTGGCCGTCCTGCTCATGGCCGCCGCTGCCTCCTACCTTAACTGGAAGCACGGCTTCGTCCGGGCGGACGGCCATGTGTTCGCGCACTTTGTCACCTGCATGTTCATTGCCTCGACCTTCCCGGTGCTCCTGCAGGACGACGGTCCGCTGCAGCGCCTGAAAGCCGGCCTGCTCTGGGGCTGTGTGGCGTTCAGTCTCGGCGGAGTGTATTTCGCCACCCCCAGTACCATCACCGACGCTCCCGCGATCTGGAACTACCATTTGAAGGAGGTCGTCAACGCCCTGCGCATCGCCCCTGACCTGGGTCGCAACGCCCGGAATTACTTTGACGAGATGAAGAAGCTCCATGCCCTCCCCGGCGTCAAAACAGCCGTGGACGAAGCCACCATCGACATGCTCGGCAATGAGCAGGCCTATGTGCTTTTCAACGGGCTGAATTTCACCCCGCGCCCCGCTATCCAGAGTTACGCCCCCTATACCGAACGTCTACTGAAGTTGGACGAGGAGTTCTACCGGTCGTCCCGCGCGCCGGAGTTTGTTCTGCAGAAAATCGAGGCGATCGACCTCCGCCTGCCCGCAGTCGATGACTCGCTTGCCACTCGTTACCTTTATCGCCATTATACTTATGTGCTGCAAGAGCGCGGCTTCCTCCTCTGGCGCCGAAACAGGCCGGACCCCGCGCTCGACGAAGAGATCCCGCTTTCGTCAACCACGGTCGCGTTCGGCCAGACCGTCGCCGCACCCGACCGGGGCGACGCCCCGATCTGGGTTGAGATCGACGCGCGTCCCTCGCTGCTCGGCAGGCTACGCATCTTTCTTTACAAACCGCCGACCCTGAACATTACGCTGACCGATGGCCACGGCTTCAAATCGACCTACCGCCTGATCAGCGGCATGGCCCGGGCGGGTTTTCTCCTCTATCCGTTTTTCACGGGCAACAATGACGTCGTGCAATTTGAATCCGGCAATCCGACCATCAGGCTGCTCCGCTTTTCGCTTGAGATGCCGCCCGCGCAGCAAAAATATTTCCAGAGGGGAATCGGGGTGCGCTTCTTCATGTTGAAGCCCTTCCCGCACACCGCCGGGGCGGCCGAGGGCTCCCCGGATGCTTTGTACCGCCCGTTCAACCATCTGCCATCGGCCGTCAACGCGTATTTCCCCGTCTCCGTCATCGAGGAGGAAGGCCAGCAGGCGTTGTTCGCCCACCCACCCAGCACGATCGAGTTCAAGGTAGATTTTCCCGCAACCCGCTTGAGCGGCAGATTTGGTTTCACCATGGGGGCGTATACGCCGCCCAATGCGACTGATGGAGCAGAGTTTCTGGTCAAATGGATTGGCGCCGACGGCCGCGCCGTCACGCTTTTCGACCGCCTCCTCCGTCCCGCCACCGAAGCCAAGGACCGCGGCATGCAGTCGTTCGACGTTCCGCTGCCGTCCGGCGGAGGCCGGGTCATCCTGGAGATCACCCCGGGCCCCAAGGGCGATATCTCCTTCGACTGGACCTACTGGTCTCGTGTCAAGTTCGAGTAACGTTCGACCGGTTTCGCGCAGCGCCCATTGATCCGAAGATCCTTAGTTCATTCGCATCGCATTGCCCGGCGGGCCCGCCCGGCCGTCCGCTGCTGGGAAATCCGCCCCGACACCGTTTATGCCACCTGAGCCACCTCCAGCGCTTCCTCCGAGATCTTCGGTCTGGCTGGGCCGCATGGCGGCGGTCAGCGGGGTGATCCTGATCGCATTGTATTATTTCACACCGGCGCAGGAGGGGATGAACACCACGCTCGATTACTCGAACTACGCGTCGTATGCCTACTTCACCGCCAAGGGCTTCCAATATGGACAGCAGGTGGTCCCCATGGTCGGTCCCCTCGGGTTCGTGATGTACGGGTTCATTTACGGGGGCAATCTGTTCTGGGACCGCCTGTATCTTGACCTGATCATCAAGCTCGGTTTGGCCGCTCTTTTGGTCTGGTTCTTCTGCCGCAGCCGGCCCGGGATCATCCGGTGGCTCTGGCTCGGGGTGCTGCTGGCGGTGACCCCGCTGATCCACGATTCCGCCTATGATTTTGCCATTCTGTTCGGCGGACTGTTTCTCCTGGTCAACCCGTACCAAACGCGCCGCCAGCGAGCGGCCGACCTCGCCGTCGCCGCATTTCTTGCGCTGCTGGCCATGCTCAAGGGCACCCATCTGACCCTCTCATTGCTCGCGCTGGGCTTTGTTGCCGGAGCCACCCGCGATTTTCGGCGTTTCGCGCGGCTCGCCGGGGTGTTCGTTGCATCCTTTCTGATCATCTGGACGCTCGCCGGTCAGAGCCTGGCCAACATCCCGGGCTTCTTGCGGGGCATCGAGGAGCTCTCCGCCGGTTACAACGACACCATGTCGCTCCAGGAGTCGCCCAGCACGACCGTGACTGGCGTGACCGTGCTTGTATTGCTCCTTGTGGCGATCCTGGGTTCCTGGTTTGTCCGCCGCGACCGACGCCCGGTGGGGTTTGCCCTGGTGCTCCTCGGCGGTTTCACGTTCATCATCTGGAAGCACGGGTTCGTCCGGGCAGACGGCCATGTATTGATCTTCTTCCACGATGCGTGCGCCATCGCGATGACCGCGCTCCTGCTGTTGAATCTCGACGCCCGGGAGAGGCCGGCTTGGACCCGCCGCGAAGTGTATGTGCGCCGGGCGGTTCAGGGCGTCGCGGCCCTGGCGGTTCTGGGCGGACTCTACGGCTCCGGCCAGCGCTCCATCACGCAGCTGAAGTGGGAATTCAGCCAATTGCCCGGACTGGTTCCCTCGCACGTGGAGCATTTGCTGACGGTCCGCACCAGGAAAAGTCAGCTCGATCAGGGGCGCGGCATCCAGCGTCTCCGCTATGCCCTGCCACGCGTGGCGGAGATGGTCGGCCCCAGCAGCATCGATTTCTTCGGGTTCGGGCACGGCTTTCTCCCGCTGAACCGCCTCAACTACCGGCCGCGGCCCATGGGCGGCGGTTCGTTTAATGTCTTCACCCCCTACCTGGAGAAGCTCAACGAACAATACCTGCTGAATCCGGAAACGCGCCCGGGCTACATGCTGCTCAATCTCGAGACGATCGATGATCGTTTCCTGGCCCAGGATGACGCCCGGAGCCTGGTCGCCTTGATCGGGGGGTATGAGCCCGTCGAAGCCGAGCAGGGTATGCTGCTGCTGCGCGCCCGCCCTCGCTTCGAACCCGCGGACCCGCGCCCGCTGGGAGAACGCGCTTTTGCCTTCGGCGAAACTGTGTCCGTTCCGGCGGCGCAACCTGGCGAAATTGTGCTGGCTTCCTTTGACCTGCCGCTGAACCTGGCCGGCCGAGCGCGTAGTTTCTTCTACAAACCGCCGGTTTTGCACCTCCAACTGGACGGTCGTGGCATCCGTCAGCCCGGCGACCGCCGCATCAACCCCAGCATGGTCAGGCTGCCGATGGTGCTGAGTCCCGTGCTGGAAGAGACGCCGGATCTGCTGGCCCTTTATTCAGAAAGTCCCGGGAAGACCGTGCACGGTTTCCGCATCGATACCGTCTCGCCCGGATTCTTTGCCGGTGACCGTTTGCGGGTGCGATTCTCGGCCGTCTTGCGGCCGCCGACTCTTTCCGCCACCGGGCTGGAAAGGCTGGCGGGCCGGCTTCGCTATCCGGTCGCGGACACGACTCCGCTGCTGATCGAACGGGCCAAGACGAGCCCGCTCCGCAGCTTCGACGGGTATCTGGTGCAGATGCTCGAGCCACCCGGAAAGATCGTCTTTCCTCTCCAAGGCGACGAACGCGAGGTGTTTTTCGACTTTGGAATCGATCCAGCGGCCTATGAGGAGGGGCGGACGGACGGCGTGGAATTCAGCGCCGATGTCTGCCAGCCCGGCCGAACGCCGCAGATCGTTTTCCGCCAACTGCTCCGACCGCGCACCGTACCGGAGGACCGCGGCACCCACGCCGAGCGCGTGGTTCTTGTGCCGTGCGACCCCGGCTCCATCCTGACCCTGCGCACTGGACCCGGCCCCGACAATGATGGCGCGTGGGACTGGGCCTATTATTCCAAAATCCGCTTCGGCCACGGCCCATTCATTGCCGATCAGTTCCCGGGATTCCGCAACCTGCCGGTCCGGATTGATGCCAGCTATTCCGGCGCGCTCGAAAACGAAGGCGGCCAGGTCTTCATGCTGAACGCCCCCGGTGCGCTCGAATTCGCCCTGACGGGAAGGGAGCGCACCCTCTTCTTCGATGGCGGACTGATTGCGGGTGCCTATACCGGCGGGGGCCATAGTGACGGGGCAGAATTCATCGTGGAGTTGAGGCGGCCGGACGGCTCCATCGAACCAGTCTACCGCCGCCTCTTGAATCCCGTGGACCTGCCAGCCGACCGCGGCACCCAGCATTTCACCGTACCGCTTCCCGCCCACGCCAACGGTACCGTGATGATCGTGCGAACCGACGTCGGTCCCGCGGGCAATGGCGCATGGGACTGGACGTATTTGAGCAGACTGGACATTGAGTGAACCGGCGGTGCACCGCCTCCCGACTGAATCCATGGAAACCCAGCCAAGCGCGTCATCCCCTCGATCCCGGGCCGGCTATTCCTGGTTCCTCCCGGGCCTGGCCTGGCTGCTGTTGACGATCTATTTTGTTGCCCCGCCGCGCGAGGTCTTTGACCAGACCCTGGACCGGTCGAATTACGCGACGTATGCGCATTTCATTACGCAGGGTCTGCAATGGGGCGTCGACGTCCTGCCGATGCCGGGTCCCCTCGGTTTTGTGCTCTACGGATTCACTTATTCCGGGGAGCTTTTTGGCACGCGCCTGGTCGCCGACCTGCTGATCAAGGCGGCTTTCGTCGTTTTGCTGCTCCAGCTTTTCCGCCGGGCCGGGCCCGGCGCACTGCGCTGGGTCTGGCTCGGCGGAATGGTGTTGGTCGTTCCGCTGGTGGATGATCTTTTTTTTGACACCGCCATCCTGCTCGCGGCCGTCAGCCTCCTGCTCCCTCCGGAGGAGGAGCGCGCCCGCGGCGGGTGGCTGCCGCCGGTGATGCTGGCTTTCATTGCGCTCATCAAGGGCACTCATCTGATGCTTTGCGGCCTGGTGATCGGCACCGTGATCGTGCTCGGCCTGATCGAACGCCAGCCCCGCCGGGCGCTTCGCTCCGCCGCAGTTTTCCTCGGGTCGTTCCTGATCTTCTGGTGGGCCGCGGGCCAGAACCTGCTGAACCTCCCGGCGCACCTCAAGGGCGTGCTGGAGCTGTCCGCCGGTTACAATGCGGTCATGGGGCTGGAGGAGACCCCGTTCATTTTCCACACCGGCCTGTTCCTGGCCGCCGGCCTCGCCCTTCTGCTCGCCTGGGTCGCCCGATTTGGCCCGCGCGCACCGCGAATGACCGTGACCGTGCTTCTCCTGGCGGCTTTCGGTTTTCTCAAGTGGAAGCACGGCTATGTGCGCGCTGACGGGCACGTCTACATCTTTTTCGCGGCCGCCGCCGTTATTGCCCTCACGGGCTGGCTCGTCGGCTTTTCCGGCCTGGCGGGCGCGCCGCGGGCAGCCGGGACCAACCAGGCCAGGAACCGAGCCGGCCTGGCGCTGGTCACGTTCGTGACGACATTTGCCGTGATTGGCGCCATGGAGTTCTGGCTCGGACGCATCCCGCTGATCTTGCGCGAGGCCCCGGCGACTCTGCAGGCCAACGCGCGCTATCTCGTGCGCCCGACTCTCGCGCGGGAACATTTGGAAAAGGCGCTCACGCAGGTCCGGAACGATGTCAATGCCCCGCAGATCAAGAACGAGGTCGGCGACGGTACGGTGGATTTCTTCGGCAACGAGGAGGGCATGCTCCTGCTCAACCGGCTGCGGTATCACCCGCGGCCAATGGGCGGCGGGATCTTCAATGTCGTCAATGCATGGCTGCAGCGGAAGAACGAGGCGTTCGTGCGCGACGCCCGGCGGGCCCCCGCCTGGCAGGTGCTTAAGTTCCAGTCGCTCGATGACCGCCTGCCCGCGGCCGACGATCCGCTGACGCTCCGCGCCATCCTCGATCTCTACAGCCCCGTGCTGATGCAGCGTGACTATCTGCTGCTCAAACGCCGGCCCGCGGCGGCGACCAGCACACCGGTGCTGCTGGAAACGCGCAAAATCCATCCGGGCGAGACCATCATCCCACCTGATCCCGGACCCGGCCGGCTGCTGCTCTTCACGCTCGACGCGCCGCTGACCCCAGCCGGGCGGATCCGCAGCTTTCTCTACCGGGCGCCGGTTTTAACCGCGCGGATCGCCAGCCGGCTGCGCGCAACTCCCGACACCTTCGTGCTGAAACCCGGCTTGCTGCGCAATCCGGTGATTCTCTCGCCACTGCTCCTCGACAACTCCGACATTATCCAGCTTTTTGGCGACGCTCCGGGCAATGTCGTGCGCTCCCTGAAAATCGACGCCGCCGCCGGCTTTGCCGCGGGTGATTTCACCCTCTCCTTCTATGCGGCGCCCCGGCCGCCCAAGCCGCCCGACACCGATATCAACGAGATCCTGACGTACCGGAAATTCCCGCTCTACAACCGGACGCCGGTAAGCCTGGTCACCCAGGAGACGGGCATCCGCGAGCTCAACAAAGAGCCGGTCACCCTCGTCCACGCCCCGGGCAGCATCACCTGGGATCTTACGCCCGGCGACCAGCAGGTCATCTTCAGTTACGGCCTCATGCCCCAGGCCTATCTTGAGGGCCGGACCGACGGGGTCGAATTCAACGTTGAGGTGCTCTGGCCGCCGAAAGATGGACGCGTCCTCTTCAAGCAGATGCTGCGCCCCCGCACGGTCGAGGCCGATCGCGGCATGCACCGCGCCCGCGTTTTTCTGCCGCCGTATGAGCCCGGCGCCCAGCTGCGCATCCGCACCCATCCCGGGCCCGACAATGATGCCGCCTACGATCAATCCTACGTGACCCGCGTGCAGATCAAGAGCGGTCCGCTCGTGCCCGCGCAATTCAATGGCCTGGGCGTTGTTCCGTCCGGCGGTCACCTGCCGCATCTCGCCGTCGCCGGGATCGGCGAGCGGCCGGTCTATCTTGTGCACGCCCCAGGCGAGGTGGTGTTCGACCTTCCGCCGGGGGCCAGCGAGATCGCCTGCGACATCGGCCTCCTGCCCGGTGCCTACATCAATGGAGGCAACAGTGACGGAGTCGGGTACACCTTCGAAGCCCTGCCGCCCAGCGGAGAGCGACGGATGCTATTCAGCCGCTACCTCGACCCGGTGCACCAGGCGGGCGACCGCGGATCGCCGCATGTGTCCGTGCCGCTGCCAGCGCTGCCGTCCGGAACGCAGCTCCGCATCGCCACAGATGTGGGTCCGCGGGGCGACCGCAGCTGGGATCAATCCTTTGTCGCTGACGTGCATTTTCAATGAGGACTGTCAACCGGCACCCATGAGTCTTCCGTCCTCTCCCGATGTTTGATTACGCGCTCGCCCGAAACTACGCCAAGGCCGGGATCGGCCTGGGCGGAGTCATCCTCAAGCAGTCGCTTTATCCCGGCGGGCTGCTCGGGCGGTTGCTCGACGGCGCCGGTGTCGTGCTCGATTTTGGCTGCGGCGAAGGCCTGTTGACCAACCTGCTGGCCCGCCGGCTTCCGCGGACGCGCTTCATCGGAATCGATCTTGACGCGGACAAAATCCGCGCAGCGATTTCGTGCCGGGCCAATGACCGGACCGAGTTTCACGCGGGCACCTTTTTCGGCCACGGGACCCGCGGCGCGAGCGCCGTCATTTTCAACGATGTGCTTCATCACCTGCCGCCAGACCGCCAGCTGGCGGCCCTGCAGCACGCGG
>PMBT01000120.1:0-8045 GCA_003153035.1 Opitutia bacterium | reverse complement strand
TCGTGCGCCATCCCTGGGTGGCATCCCGCACGCTGATGTGGTTTGTCCGGCGCCCCAAGCTGGCCGGGTTTACGCCGCCCCTGCCCACCCCGGCAGCCGAACCCGCAAGGGCGGTGCTGGTTACGGGCGCCACCGGCTTCATCGGCGAATGGCTCGTGCGACGATTGCTGGCATCGGGCATCGATGACCAGACGGTCCGCGTCGACCTCATCACCCGCGATCCCCGCAACGTCCCCGCCGACGTCGCGGCGCACGCCTCCGTCAGGATCTTCCGTGGCGACCTGACCGATGAGGGCTTCGCGGATTCACTGACCGGCCCCTACGACGCGGTCTTTCATCTGGCGGCTTCCGTCGACTACTTTGGCGGTTCAAAGGTCTACGAGAACAACCTGCGGGCCACCACCCATCTGCTGGTCGCCTGCCAGCGGTGGCAGCCCGCGCGCCTGATTTACACCAGCACGATGGGCGCACTGGATCGCGGTCGCTGGGATTTCGCCCGGACGTCGCTCACCGAGAGCTCGCCGAATCATCCGACTTCGCCCTACGGCCGGGCCAAAGTGGAGGAAGAGGCGCGGGTGCGCGCCTCCGGACTGAACTGGACAATTGTGCGCATTCCGTGGTGCTACGGCCCGGGCATGGCGGAAAGTCATCACGTCCGGAATCTTCTGAACCGGGTGCGCCTGGGCTCGGCCGTCTGCCGTCTGCACTGGCCGGGCCGCGTATCTATGGTGGAGGTGCGCGAGGCGGCCCGGCAGATTGCCGCCTTGGTGGGAAACTCGCGCACGTTCCGGGAGACTTTCTTCCTCGCCGAGGACGAACCGGTGGCGATCGGCCAGCTTTTCGCCGAAATGGGCCGCTCCATCGGTCGCCTCTCCGCCGGCTCAATTTGCCTGCCGCGCTGGTTCTGGCGAATCCTGCGGCTGGGGCTGCCGCTGGCTCCCTTTCAGCTCAAATGCCTGCTCACGGATGCCCTGGTCGTTTCCACGCAGAAGGCCCGCGGTTTCGGTGTCGCGGTACCCGCGAGGCCCGGTCACTGGCTTCTGCCACTGGCACGCTACAACTCGAACCAGCTCTTCCCCTCGCGGCGGTGTGCGCCCGCCCTGATCACGGGCGCCGCCGGTGGCATCGGCACCTGCCTGTTGCGCCAGCTTTACGGGCTCGGCTATCCGTTGATCCTGCTGGACCGGAACGAGACCGTGCTCCTTCACCAAAGCCGAGTCTATTCTGCGAGGTCCTGGACAATCGACCTCGCGGATCCGTCGCTGGCCGAGAAGCTTCGCGCGACGTTTCCCTCCCGGCTGCCCTGGCCGGCGCTGGTCATCAATAACGCTGGTGTTGGGTGGCGCGGCTATTCCTGGGATTGCCCGGCCGCGGATTGCCAGCAGGTCATCGCGGTCAACGCCCTCGCCCCGGCACTCATCGCCAACTTTTTCCTGAGGGAGTCCCCCGCTGCGGTCGTGGTGGTCAATATCGCCTCGACGGCCGCTTTCCAGCCGCTGCCGTACATGGCGGCCTATGCCGCGGCCAAGAGCTTCATCCTGTCGTTCAGCCTCGCGTTGCACGCCGAAGTCCGCGCGGTCGGCCGGTCCGATCAGGTGCTCACGGTCGTTCCGAGCGGGACCGAGACGGGTTTCCAGGTCGCGGCCGGCGTCAAAACCAACGCCAAGGAGAGGCTCCTTTCCCCCCACCAGGTCGCCGCCGCGATCGTGGGTGCGTTGGCGCGCAGACGCTCATTGCTCTTCATCGGCCGCCGGGCCCGGACGATGCGCCTGGCCGCCTCGGTCATTCCACTAGGCTGGCAGGCCCGCCTGTGGGAGAAACTCATGGGCCGCCTGCGGTGAGGCCGGCCCCGGTCACTCGGTGGTTGAAATCCGTCGCCGCGGCCGTTGAGTCGTAGCCGCGCTTCCGATCACTTCCGGAGGCCTTGGGCATGTTTTCCACGCTTTCCAAGAAAACCCTGATCCGCGCCGCCCTCCTCCAGGACGCGCCGGTGTACGTGCAGTTCTATATCACGGCGCGCTGCAACCTCACCTGCCAGCAGTGCAATATCATCTACGCCAACTCCGATGTGCGCGAATGCACGCTCGAGGAGATCAAGCGCATGGCCGACAACTTTGCGCAGATGGGCGTGGCGATGGTGCTGCTGACCGGCGGCGAACCCTTCACGCGCCAGGATCTGCCGGAAATCATCCGCGAATTCGAGTCGCGCGGCGTGCACGTGCGCATGCAGACCAACGGTCTGGCCACTGACGAGCGCATCCACCAGGTCGTCGAGGCCGGCGGCCGCGACATCTCCATCTCCCTCGACTCGCTCTGGCCCGGCAACCAGGACGACATCAACGGTGGGTTCGCCCGATCGTGGCACGACGCGCTGCGCGCGATCGCGTCGTTCACCCGGTATCTGCCGCGGGACGGCAGCTTCGCCTCGCTCGGCTGCGTGCTCCAGCGCGACAATCTGGGTGACGTGGAGGACATCATCCGATTCGGCACGGCGGCCAGCTGGTTCACTTCGCTGGTGCCCATCCACATCACGACCTTTGACCGGCCGATGAACTTCCGCACCTTCGACCAGACCAAGCGATGGCGGAAGGATGAGCTGCCGTATGTTGACGCGCTGATCGAGCGGGTGCGCGCCTTGCGCACCGCGGGTTTTCTGCTGTACGACAGCGACCAATACCTCGATGACATCAAGCGCTTTGCGGCAGAAGCACCGGTGACCTGGCGGGACAAGCACGGCGGGGTGTGCGACAGTCCCAACCTCTATTTTGCGGTGCTGCCCAACGGTGACTTTGCGCCGTGTTGTGACCACCGGTTGGCCGGCAACACTCCCTGTTACGGTCCCAAGTTCCCGGAGATCTACCGGAGCCGGGTGTTTCGCGACGAGGTCCTGAAGATCACCAAGGCGTGCCCGGGCTGCATGTACGGCAGTTATCCCGAAATGACGATTTCCATGCGGTATCTGAAGGCGAAGTTTGAGCGAATGAAGCTCTTCCTAGCCGCGCCGCCGGCCAAGAAATGGCCGGTCACCTATGAGCAGCTGCTCACACTGGCCGAAAGCATCCGCTCTGAACCCCGGGAACGCATCACCCTGCCCGGACACCAACGGCGCATGGCGCTGGACGACAGCGCCGACCAGGAGGTGGCCGGTCTCGTTTAAATCATGCCGAAGAAGATCCTTTTCGAGAGCGCCGTGCACCAGTTCCTGTCGGCGGCCAAACGGCGGCGGGAGCGGCTGCAGGAGACCGACCCCACGCAGGCCGAACGGCTCCGGGCGTGGGTGTCCGCATTGACCATCGAGAATCCTGGCGGCGGCCGGATGCGCGTGGCCTGGCGGGAACCGCACGCGGACCAGCATTTCATCGAATTGAAGAACGCCCGCTTCTACACCCGCGGCGACGCCGACCCCCATTTCCGGCGCCAGGCCGAGGCCGGGCTGCTTTTCTCCGCGGACCGCATCATGGAACAGAACATCGCATTTTTCGACGGGGAGGTGCGTGCGGTGCTGGCCCAGGCAGGACTGACCGTTGAGACCGGACCGAACCTGCCGGCCTCGGCCGCAGTTGCCGCCCGCAAGCGCGCTGAGGAGGCCTTCCACGATCAATGGGCGGCCGGCGTAGATGTCGCCTCCATCGACATCCGTCGCATGAACGAGGCCTGCACCGCGCCCGAGATGCGCCAGATCACGGCCGCTCTGGGCGACCTGCGCGGCCGGACGCTGCTCGACGTCGGTTGCGGCCTCGGTGAGGCCGCGGTGTATTTCGCCCTTCGGGGGGCCGAGGTGACCGCCACCGACATTTCCCCCGGAATGTGCGATGCGACCCGCCGGCTGGCCGCGGTTAACGGGGTAGGCGTTGTCACCCATGTTTCCGCCGCCGAGGACCTCGGCCTGCCGAAGGACCGCCAGTTCGATATCATCTACACCGGGAACACGCTTCACCACGCGGATCTCGCGGCGATGCTGGCCAATATCCTGCCTCACCTGAAATCCGACGGTGTCTTTGCGAGCTGGGATCCTGTCGCCTACAATCCGGTCATCAACCTCTACCGCGCCATTGCCACGAAGGTTCGCACCGCGGACGAGCATCCGCTCCGGCTGCGCGAGGTGCGCGAGGTGACAGGGCACTTCGAGAGCGCGGAGGTCAAATGGTTCTGGCTCACGGCCCTGCTCATCTTCATCATCATGGCCGTGGTGCAGTTTCGCAGCCCCAACAAGGAGCGCTTCTGGAAGAAGGTCGTCGAGGAAGCCGACCGCTGGGCCTGGCTTTACCGGCCGCTCGCCGCCCTCGATCGCGGGCTGTTGAAAGTGTTGCCCTTCCTTGGCCCCTTGTGCTGGAACGTTGTCATCGTGGGCCGACGTCCCAAGAAAACCGCTGCCTGATGAGAGACTTCACCGCCGCCACCAAGCTTGCCGTGGTCGCCCCCTGTTACAACGAGGAGAAGGGGCTGCCCGAGTTTGTCACCCGAGTCACGGCCGTCTGCAGCGGACTCGGGTGCGCCTACGAGATCATCCTCATCAATGATGGCTCCCGCGATCACACGCTCGCCGTGGCGTTGAGGCTGGCGCAGGAGAATCCCTGTCTCCGGGTGGTGAATCTGTTTCGCAATTTCGGGCACCAGGCCGCCGTGACCGCTGGCCTCGACCACGCCGAGGCCGATGCGGTGGTGATCATCGATTCCGACCTGCAGGACCCGCCGGAGGTCATCGCCGAGATGGTGGCCCGCTGGCGCGATGGAGCCGACGTGGTTTATGGCCAGCGGCGTTCGCGCGAAGGCGAGTCGGCCTTCAAGCTTTTTACGGCGAAACAGTTCTATCGCATCCTCTCGTGGTTGACCGACCGCACCATTCCGCCCGACACCGGAGATTTCCGCCTGATGGACCGCAAGGTGGNNGATGTGCTCAAGTTGATGCGCGAGCGCCACCGGTTCATCCGCGGCATGGTGAGCTGGGTGGGTGGACGGCAGGAGCCCGTGCCTTATGATCGCAAGCCGCGCTTTGCCGGCGCCACCAAGTATCCGTTTGCCAAGATGCTTTCGTTTGCAGTCGACGCGATCACTTCGTTCTCCGTGCTGCCGCTGCGGCTCCTCACGTATAGCGCTTTGGTGGTCCTGGCCGTCACGTTGATCATGTCGGTCGTTGTGTTCGCCGTAAAGGTGCTGCATCCCGGTTACTTCATCCCCGGCTATGCCTCGATCATGCTCACGATGATGTTCTTCGGCGGCATCAACCTGCTCGCCTTTGGCATCATCGGTGAATACCTGGGTCGGATGTTCGAAGCGGTCAAGGGGCGCCCGCTTTACATCGTTGAGAGTGTCCATCCATCGCGTGGGTGAACCGCTTGGCGATCCCTGCGCTTCCCGGGCGGCAAAGGAAACCGGGCTGCCGATTTTCCTCCGCTTTTTCCGCCGGGGTTTCCAGAATGCCGGCCAGCATGAAGCTGGTCGCTGTTTCTGTCGTCAAAAACGAGGCCGACATCATCGAGGCATTCGTGCGCCACACCCACGCCCTGGTCGACCATCACCTGATCTTCGACCATGCAAGCACTGACGGCACCCGGCAGATTCTGGCGGAACTGGCCCGCGAAGGCCTCTCGCTCTCGCTGTTCATTGACGACGACCTGGGCAACCTGCAGCAGCAGCGGAGCAACCACCTGACGCACCTGGCCTGCGCCGACCACCGGGCCGACTGGGTGCTCCCGCTCGATGCGGACGAGATCCTCGTCACGGCGGATCGCGCCGCTCTGGAGCGCGAGCTGGCGGGGTGCCCGGCCGGCCGTCCGCTGCGCCTGCCCCTGATCAACTACTATCCAACCGCCGTCGATAATGCCGCCGAAGGCAACCCGGTGCGCCGGCTGCGTCACCGCGCCCGCGTGCCGCTCCGGACGCCCAAGGTGTTTGTTCCGCGCGACCTCGCCGGGGACCCGGCGGTGAGCGCTGGCAAGGGCAGCCATGCGCTGTATCGCTCAGGTCAGGCCCTGCCGGACCATCCCGCTTCCGCGGAATCCTGGCTGGCGCATTTCTCCTTGCGCTCCCCGGTCCAGCAGATCTTGCGGGTGGTGACCGCCGAGCTCCAGAAACTGGGCCGGGGCCGGGCCCACGCCGGACTCGATGTTCACTACCGCCTCGGCTTTCAGTTGCTCGCGGAGAATCCGGACCGGTTTTTCGCCACGGTTTATCAGCCGCCCGAAAACTTGCAGTTGTTGCCCGTGCCCTACCTTGGCGGTCCGCTCCGTCACAGCGGGAAATCCGCCGAGCCGGCGCGGCTGGCGCGCGCCCTGCTGCCATTTCTGGAGCAGCTGGCCCGGAGCCACGGAGAGTTGTCCGATTTGGTCAGTCCCAAGTCTGCTGCCACCGCTTCCGCCGGTCAGATCCGCCAACTGGACGTCGCCACCATTTCCGCCCTGGCACCAGACTCGCCGCCATTTCAGGGCATTACCCCGCTGGCTGGCTGGGAAGCGGAGGAAGGGCCTTTCCCGGAGGCCTTCCTCCCGCGTTTTCACTGGGGCACCGCTCCGGAAAGCCGGTTCCTCATCCCGCCCGGGCCGCCGCACAAGGCCATGCTTGAGATCGAGGCGTTGTCTTACGCGGAGGGGCAGGTCCTGACCGTTCTCCTCAACAAGACCGTCGTGCGGCAGGTGCCTTTCCCGCGGGTGAACCAGAAGGAATCCGTCCGCTTACCCCTCGCGCTGGAAGCCGGGGAGAACCAGCTCGTCCTGCGCTACCAGACCAGCCTGGAAACACCGGCCGATCCCCGGCGGCTGGCGGTGATTTTCCTCACCCTGCGGGTCGTCCCGCAGTGATCTGCCGGCCACAAACTCCGGTGACCGCCTGGTGCGCAAAGCAGCCTTGAAATCTCCCGCCGCCGTCCCACCGTCTTTTCTGCGCCCATGGTCTGGAGCTTCTTCGCCACCACGATACCCCACATTGCCGGCTTGATGGTTTCTGCGCGTTCCCACGTACCGGCGGCCCCGGCCTGACATGAAGCATCTGCCAGAAGCGCGTGTGGTCATCCTCGCCTTCGTGTTCGCGGTGGCGGCGGCCCTACCCTTCATTACGACGAGTGTGGTGAGCCGGGAATTCTATTTTTTTGACGTCACGCTCACCTCGACGAATGCCAGCACGACCCAGGTATTTTGGGACCTCGGCCGCGGCTTTAACGAATACGATTCCTCCCGGCAGCCGCTGCGAATTGAGCCAAAACCCGTCGTCTACCGCTACATGGTGCCGATGGGCACGATCCAGGCGCTGCGGCTCGACCCGGCGGATGGACCGGGCACGTTCACGCTAGCCCAGGCGCGGATCGTCGATTACCGCGGCCGCGTCGTGCGAACCTTCGGACCGGACGATTTCATCGCCTTCAAGCAAATCGCCCGGCTTGAGCGCATCGGTGACACACTGCGCGTCGAGACAACTCCTGATGCCAGCGATCCGATTCTTCTCCTTCGCCTCACCGCGCCCCTGCACCTGCCCAGCGACGCCCGGATTTGGTTTCATTTCGGCGCCCCGATCGCGGTACCCGTGTTCTTTTTGGGCCTGTTTCTCGGCACTCCGGCCGTGGCTGGCTGGCTGCACCGCCGGCTGGTCGCCGCCGGCGGCTGGCTGGCCGCCCGGCCACTCGGCGCGATCACCCTCGTGGCCTGCGCAACCGTCGCCGTGCAGTCGCATCCCGTGATTTTTTTCGGCCGGAGCTTCGCGACGCCCCTCAACGGCTCGCTCATGCTCTACGGCGAGATGCCGACGCTGCCCGGCCTGACCCAGCGGCAGTACACGGCGACGATGAGCTCCGATACCGGCGCCCTGCTGTTCCAGCACCTCTACTACCCGATGGTGCAACAGGAGGCGCTGTTTCGCCACGGGGAACTGCCCCTGTGGAACCGTTACTCCCTCTGCGGCGAGCCGCTGCTGGGGCAGGGCCAGTCGATGTTCGGCGATCCCTTCAATTTCCTGACGATCCTGGCCGATGGGGCGGCCGGGGCGTGGGACGTGCGATTTGTGCTAGCGCACTGGTTGCTCGCCGCCGGCCTGGGTTTCACCGTGTGGCGGCTCAC
>PMBT01000135.1:2377-7549 GCA_003153035.1 Opitutia bacterium | reverse complement strand
GTGCGAACCGTGCTCGAAGGCCTTTTCAGTCCCACCGCCAAGTCGAGTCAGCCCTCCCCCGCCGACCGGTCCGTCGAAGGACCGGCGAAGCGCGGCGGACGCCGGGACTAGCCGCCAATCGTGACCGGGGACCTGCCCCCGAGGCGCGACGGACCCGGCGCAGGACCGCCGCAACCGCCGAAAGCCTCCCAGCCCGAGGTCAGGGAATCCAGCTCATGCCGGCCGAGCCGCCTCCCAGCAAAACCGCAAAGAAGATCAAGCAACGGCCGCCGCGGTTTGCTAGACTGCCCCCTGGATGAAAGCGGACCGGCGATGAAGGCGATCACCCTGCAGGTTTACAAGCAGCGCCTGCTGCGCGTGCTGGTGCACATCCAGCAGCAGTTGGACGAGCCGTTGAGCCTGGAAGAGCTCGCCCGCCTGGCGCATTTCTCGCCCTTTCATTTTCATCGGATGTTCAAAGGCATGCTCGGCGAATCGGTCCAGAGCCACATTCGCCGTCTGCGGCTGGAGCGGTCGGCCGCCCGACTGAAGTCGGGCGACTGGCCGGTGACGCGCATCGCGCTCGATTCCGGATTTGAGACGCCGGAGGCGTTTACCAGGGCCTTCAAGGCGATGTTCGGCACATCGCCCACCCGTTACCGCTCCAGCCGGCGTCCGCCGCGAGGCCGTCCCGTTGCCTCAGGAATCCATTACCACGAGAGCTCAAGACTGAGACATTTCAAAGCAGCCAAATTTGGAGACGAGGATATGAACGTGACCGTTCAGACCATTCCCGCCCGCAGGGTGGCGTTCGTGCACCACCTGGGGCCCTACGCAACGTGCAGCACGGCCTGGGACACCCTTGGCGCCTTCCTGGGCAAGGAAGGTCTGCTCGGCGGTGACAGCCTGTTCATCGGCATCTGCCACGATGATCCGGAGGTGACGCCCCCTGACAGAATTCGCTACGATGCCTGCGTGACGGTGGACGACAAATTCATGCCACAGGGCGAGATCGGCGTTCAGACGATTCCCGGAGGGGAATACGCTGTGACAACCCACTTCGGGTCGTACGAAACGCTCGGCGAATCCTATGCCCGCCTGCTGGGCCAGTGGCTGCCACGCAGCGGGCGGGAACTGCGATCGACCCCGTGCCTCGAAATCTACCAGAATGATCCGAACAGCACTGCGCCGGAGGATTTGCTCACGGATATCCACGTGCCACTTCAATCTGCCAAAAAGGAACACCCATGACTACCACCGGAAAAATCGACCTGGGCAAACTCTACAAGGACGAGTACGTCGCGCCGAAAGAGCCGACATTGGTGAAGATCGGGCCGGCCACCTATCTGGGAATCACCGGGGAAGGCGCCCCGGGCGAACCAGCCTTTGCGACCCGGATTGGCGCGCTCTATGCCATGGCCTACACGGTCAGATGACGCGGAAGTTTGCCGGCCGAAAGGACTATACCATCAGCAAGCTGGAGACGCAGTATTGGACGGGCGAAATGGGCAATGAGTTCTCCGACGTTCCGCGCGACCAGTGGCGGTGGCGGCTGCTGATCCGGACACCCAGATTCGTGGACGGGAAGGAACTCAAGCAAGCCGCCGCCGTGCTGCTGGCGAGGGGCAAGCCGCCGGAGGTCAAGGAGGTCGAGCTGGTGAGCATTGCCCCAAGCCAGTGCGTTCAATTGCTTCACGTCGGTCCATATCAACGTATCGGAGCATCCGTGGCGGCGATAAGGGTCTTCGCGGAAAGCAGAGGATTCGCTTTTCACGGCCTGCACCACGAGATCTACCTTTCCGATCCACGGCGGGTCGCCCCCGAGAAGCTCAAGACAATTCTGCGCGAACCGGTGCGGAAATCCTGAAAAGGTCGGCTATACAGCCGCAGTTCAATTCGCCTTGCCCGGGCGCGCTGGCCGGGGACAATTTGCCGCCGGCGCTTCTTCCGCACTCGTCACGCCCGTCCAATCGTTTTCCGCCATGAAATTCGAGCACTTCGCCCTGAACGTTCCCGATGCGCGCGCCATGAGCCGCTGGTATGTCGAGCAGCTGGGAGTGCAGATCGCCCGCCGGCGCGATGACGCGCCCTACACCCATTTCCTGGCTGACGAGACCGGCCGCGTATTCATGGAGCTCTACACCAATCCCAAGGCCGCCATCCCCGACTACGCCGCCCAGCACCCCCTGGTGCTGCACTTCGCGGTAGTGGCCGCCGACGCGCGCGCCGAATGCCAGCGATTGGAGAAGGCCGGCGCCAGGCTTTTCCTCGAAGAGCCGCTGCCCGACGGTTCGCGGCTCATCATGATGCGCGATCCGTGGGGCGTGCCCCTTCAGCTCTGCCAGCGCGCGCAGCCCTTCTAGGAGTCGCCCGGTCGCGCCAGCATCCCCGCTGCCCAATGCCACCCCGCACATCGCGGTTTCGCGTGCCAATCTGGCGGCGGTTCTCCCTCGCGCTTCTGCTGGCCGCCCGCCTCGGCGCGGCCACGACCAACGGCGCGCCTCCTGCCCCCGGCCTGCTTTTTTATCTCTCGGGAGAGAACGGCACCACGGCCGATTACTCGGCGGGCGGCACCCCCATTCCCAATTTCGACCACGAGGTCACGCGCATCGCCGACGGCACGAGGGGGGCGGCCCTGAGCTGCGGCGACCTCCAGCTCCTCGCCTGGGGGGCGCCCGGCAACATCTGCGCACAGCGCGGCACGCTGTCGTTCTTCTGGCGGTCGCGCTACCCGGTGGGTCCGACGGAATTCCCGATCTTCCGCGTCGCCTTCGGCGACCACACGAGCTGGGACATGGTCTGGCTGCGCATCGACTACAACGGCCATGGTTTCGACGCATTCGTCACCGACAGAAACCTGGCGCGCATCCGCGTGTCGGTCCCAGTGCAGCCGTTTCCGAAACCCGGGGAATGGACCCACCTCGCCCTGGGATGGGACGAGACGCGTGGGATCCGGTTCTACGTGAACGGCCGGCTCGCCGCGAAGAATGAAACGGCCGGCGTCTACGACACCGCACTTGATCAGTTCGGGCCGCACTCGCGCATCATCAGCCCGCACAACGTCCAGAGTGACTACAATTTCGTCCGCGGCGGCGACCTCGACGAGCTCCGCATCTACGACCGGATGCTCGCGGATGACGCCGTCGCCACCCTCGCCACGGGCGGCGCGCCGGCTGATCTTCCGCGACTGCCGGTCCGCGATCTCGCGGACACCCGCTGGCGCGACGAATGGTGGTTGCGCTACGGTTGGAACCGCCAGGGCGATCCGCCGCCCTATGATGCCGCCCGTGCAGTCAGCGTGCGCAAGGTTGAGATCCACGACGCCTATGAACTCAAGCGATGGTGGTGGAAAGCGTGCGACGGCATCCGCGAGACCACCTGGCCTGGCGTCTACAACCGCTCGCGCCTGCCGGGTCGCAACGACTATTTCCAGCTGCCCGACTGGGGTTGTTATGTGCAGTCGGGAAGATCGATCACGTTTATCATGCCCGCCGAGCCGTGGAATCAGCTCGAGATCGCCGGCGCGGCCTGGGGTCGCATGGAGTTGCTGCAACCAGATGCCGCGACTGACGGCGTGGCTGAGTCGGTGCTCTTCGCGCGCGCCCGCGGCCAGGAGAAGACGGTGCATCGCCTCCCGGCCGCGATCACCGGCCGGAAGATCCGGTTCACCAATGCCGACCAGGAGGAACCCATCGGGGAACTCGCCGCCTACCACGTCATTGCAGGCCGCGAGCCTGCCGGCAGCACCAGGCTCGCCTATCGACTCGCCGCCATCGCGCCGCCCGACAGCCGGCTCGATTCGCTGGTCGCGTACATCCAGGGCCGCTTCGCGCCAGATGAACGCGCCATGTTGATGGCGCAGCCGGCGGATTCCACTGGGGCCGCCCCGCCGGCGGTACCGCCCCCGCCTTCGTTGCCGCTCGTGCACGTGCTCATCCCCAACACCTGGGACAAGCTCACGGACGGCCTTGACGGCGTTGCGATCGATCTGCCAGCCCTCGACGTGAAGCCAACGCACGGCGGGCTTTTCCCTTTGAACATTCAGGTGAAGGACCCGCTCTGGCCGATGCGCACCATGCTGGATTTCACCTTGAGCGTGAAGCCGCATGAGGCGAAGACGCTCTGGCTCGACCTGCGCGATCGCCTTCTGCCCCCCGGCCGGAGCCTCTGGATCACCATCGCCGGCGCCGGGGCCGACTTCGGAACATCCGCGCTCGTCGGCACCGAGCTGCGCCTGGTGTTCAAGCCCCGGGCGGCGGCGCGCCCCGAGCACGAACTCGACCGCTTCACTCAGGCGAAGGACAGCTACGCCATGCTCGTTGAAGAGCATCCCCACAGCCCGAAGCTCAATCTCTGGAACCGTTTCGAGGCGGACATCACGGACCTGATGCGCGTCAACCCGGACCATGATCCCGGCCGCAATTACGCCGCCGTCGGCCTGGGAACGCCGCGTCCGCCGCTCCGTCAGCCGGTGCCGCCTCCCGGCGTGCCGCTCTGGGCATTCCGCCAGGTCGAACTGCTCGGTCGCGTGAAGCACTTCGTCGTCTGGTACATCGACCACCGCCAGGTGGAGTTTGGCGACTTCGGGGGCGGGATCTCCGATGACGTCGACCTTCTCAACACCTGGCCCGGCGTGGCCCTCATGGGTTGCGAGCCGGACAAGCTGACGCGGTCGCTGCACCGTCTCCTCGAAGCGGCGTTCCGGAACGGAATGTTCACGAATGGACTGCCCACCATCCAGGCCGACGAATTGCACAGCTACGAGGAAGGCATCGACTGTCTCGGCGCCAACCTGATCCTCGACTATGGCAACCCGCAGCAAATCGAACGCGCGATGGTCACGGCGCGCGGCGTCGAGGGAATCACGGCCATCAACTCCGCGGGCCACCGTCANNGCGAAGAAGCTCCTGCTCGAACTCGCCGATGGTCTCCTCGCCCACCGCAAGCAGGACGCGGCCGGCCGCTATTATCTCCCCTCCGCAATCCATTTCAGCGACGACCAGGACGCCTCGGCAACACGCGGTTATCTCCCATGGCACGTCTTCTGGGGCGCCTGGCGCTGGACCGGCGACTGCCGCTACCTCGCCCCGATTCTTGACAGCGGCACCTCCGGGCTGATGGCGGTGAATGCCAACGCGCTCGACTGGCTCGGCGTGCGCGACAATTTCGGCCCGCGCATTCTCGCGGGCGAAC
>PMBT01000135.1:0-2357 GCA_003153035.1 Opitutia bacterium | reverse complement strand
TGTGGATTGACCGGGTGGGCGTGCCTTACGCCGAGCTGCAACGCGCCCGGCTCGGGGGAGTCGCGCTGCTTCGCAACGCGCTTTATCCAGGTCATGTCGTCAGCTGGCGTTTTGCCGCACCCGCTACCGACCAGAGCGTGGCGATTCTCCTCCCTGACGCCACTCCCACGGCGTTCAAGGTCATCGCCTGCAACGTCGAAACCACCGCCGTCCGCGCCACGATGACCGGCTGGAATGTAGACCCCGGCATCTGGGAAATCACGCAGGGCGTCGACACCACGGGCCGGGATGTCGCCGACCAGGCGCTCACCACGACCACGGCCGTGTTTGAGCGCACACGCGCCATTGAACTTTTGCTGCCGCCGCGCGCCACGACTGTGCTCACGTTGAGGCTGCGCACGCCCGCCACGCCCTACTGGTCGCGGCCGGACCTGGGAATCAGCCGCGAAGACGTCTTCTTGCAGGGGCGGGAGGTGCGCGTGAGGGTGCACAGCCTCGGCTCCGTGCCGGCCCCGGAGACGGTCGTCGGCTTCCGCAAAGCCGGGCGGATCGTGGCCACGGCCGTGGTTCCCGGGCTCGAAGCACCCGTCGACCTTCAGCCGAGGACAACCGAGGTCGCGCTCACGCTCCCCGCCGGCACTGATCCAGCCGGCGGCGTTGTCGAAATTGATCCTGAGCACACGCTGCTGGAAATCACCGTGCTCAACAATCGAGTGCCGCTGTAGCAAAGCAGCGCGTTACGGAAANNGAGCGCGTCGCCCGCCAGCGCGCCCGGATGAAACCGCACCTCCCAAATGGCGCCCTTGAACCAGGAGGCCCGGTTCAGGCGTACGCCGAGCGACGTCTGTCCGGATTGCATCGGCGCAAATTCGATTGCGCCCTCCAGCTCCTGCCGTCCATCCACCCAGCTCGTCATCCGGTGGCCGTCATACCGCAACGCGACCCAACGCCACCGGCCGGCGGGGTGAGTTCGAGAACGGTCAAGAAGCGTCAGTCGGCTCGCGCCCGAGAGCATGAAGGTGTCGAGGGCCCACTGCCCCTCCGGCGTCTGCCGGATCTCCAGAAGGACACGGTTGCCGACTTCATCCTGCACGTGAAGAAACCGCTGTTCGGGCCCCCCACCCGCCTCGGGCCGGACCAGCACCTCGATCGTGAATTGCGGCAGGCGGGCCAGTGGATTGACGGGCACGACCAGTCCGTCGTGCGCTCCGTCAAACTGCACGAACCTCCCGCCGGTATTCTCCACGACCTGCGGCGCGCCGAGTACCTCGGTCGGACAGCCGGCAACGGTCGCCGGCTGATCGAACTGCCACACAACCGGGGCCGGTGGCGAAGCGTTGGCCTGCGACTCAGCCGTACCCAACCGGCCTTCGCCCGCGCAAACCACGCCAATCAGCCCGGCCNNGCCCGGCCAGTTTGATACTCCCGGTCGTCGACCACCAGCCCGCATCGGCCCTTCCGGCAGAATGACCCGGGGCCGCCCGAATGTGTCCGACGGATGAAGCCGCCTAGTGCGTCATTGCCTTGCCAGGAGCGTCCGCTTTTGCTCGAACCCCTGCGCTCATGAAACCCGGACTTCTCCGCACTGTCGCCCTCGTCGCGAGCATCGCCGCCGGCGGTTTGCTGCCTCAGGCGCACACGGCGGCCGGGGCCATCCGCTGGCTCATCATGGCCATGCTTTTCCTGGTCTTTCTGCAGACGCGGATCACGCGCGGGGCGCTGCACCGCAGCCACGCGGTGCTGTTCGCCGCCAACCTCGCGATGGGCTTTGCCGCGTGGGGGCTGGGCGGGCTGGTGGGCGGGCGGGACGTGGCGCTGGCGGCGTTTTTCGCCGGGATCACCCCGACCGCGACGGCCGCCCCCGTGGTGGTCAGTTTCTTGCGCGGGCGCGTGGACTATGTGATCGCCGCGTTTCTCGTCACCAACCTTCTCATGGCTGCGCTCCTGCCCGGACTGTTGCCGCTGGTGCTTGGGCGCGCCACGCCGGCGGTGTTTGCCGAGGTGCTTGGCAGCGTGAGTTTGGTGGTGTTCCTTCCCATGGGCGCGGCGTGGCTGCTGCGGGTCGTCTGCGCGCAGACCGGGGAGTGGCCGCAACGACTGCGCAATCTGTCGTTCGGGATGTGGGTGGTGGCGTTGTTTCTGATCACGGCCAACGCCTCGTTTTTCCTGCACTCCCATCCGGAGCTCCCGCGCCTCGCCCTCGGCCAGATCGCCCTGACCACGGCGCTTGTGTGCGCCGCCAATTTCGCACTCGGCCGGATCATTGGCGGACGCGAGTTTGCCCAGGAGGCTAGTCAGTCGCTCGGGCAGAAGAACACCACCCTGACGATCTACCTGGCCCTGGTCTATGCGAACCC
>PMBT01000115.1:6867-19555 GCA_003153035.1 Opitutia bacterium | reverse complement strand
CGCGTAAGCGAGAAGCTCGGCAAGGGCGATCCCGTCGACCTGATGATCGGCGCCCTGGAAAATGCCCGACCGCGCCTCGAGGTGAAGAGCCGGCGCGTGGGCGGTGCGACCTATCAGGTGCCGGTGGAGATTTCTTACGAACGCCAGGAGAGCCTTGCGCTGCGCTGGATCGTCACCGCAGCGGGTGATCGCAAGGGCATGCCCATGCCGGAAGCCCTCGCCGCCGAGATCGTCGACGCCTACAATAACACCGGGTCGGTCGTCAAAAAGAAGGAAGACACCCACAAGATGGCCCAGGCCAACCGCGCCTTTGCCCACCTCCGCTGGTAATCAGCCTGCTTTGCATGTCCGTTACTCTCCAGATCGTTACCGACAAGGCCAAGCTGTCGCCGGCCAACTCTCCGCAGCGCCCTGCGCCCATGGAGTGGACCCGCAACATTGGCATTGCCGCGCATATTGACGCTGGGAAGACGACCACGACCGAGCGCATTCTCTACTATTCCGGAGCCGTCCACAAGATGGGCGAGGTGCACGAAGGCACCACGGTGACCGACTGGATGGAGCAGGNNCGCGAGCGCGGCATCACGATCACCGCTGCCGCGATTTCCTGCGCATGGATTCCCTCCCTTGGGCCATTTTCGCCTATCAAGCACCGCATCAACATTATCGACACTCCGGGACACGTGGACTTCACCGCTGAGGTGGAGCGTTCGCTCCGGGTGCTTGACGGTGCTGTCGCGGTCTTCTGCGCGGTCGGGCGCGTGCAACCCCAGTCCGAGACAGTGTGGCGTCAGGCCAACAAATACCGGGTTCCGCGCCTGGCCTTTGTCAACAAGATGGATCGGGTCGGCGCCAATTTCTACGCCTGTGTCGAAGAGATGCGCAAGAAGCTGGGCGCCAATGCTCACCCGCTTTTCCTGCCCATCGGAGCCGAGGAGAATTTCAGGGGTCTCGTCGATCTAGTACAGATGAGGGCCTATTTCTTTGAGGACGATCCGGCCGATCCGCTCGGGCTCAGCCCCAAGATCGGTGATATTCCGGCCGAGATGCTCGCTGACGCCAAGAAATACCGCGAGAAGCTCATTGAAGCCGTGGCGGACTGCGACGATGGGATCGCTCATAAATACCTCGAAGGAGCCGAGATCAGCGTCAATGAGCTGATGATGGGCATCCGCAAAGCCACGGTGTCCCTCAAGTTCGCCGGCGTCATTCCCGGTTCCGCATTCAAGAAGAAGGGCGTCCAGCGGTTGCTCGATTGCGTCGTCAATTATCTGCCCAATCCCCTCGATCTTCCGCCCACCAAGGGGCAGACGAGCGAGGGAGTGGAGGCCGTGACGATCGCGGACGACCGCCAGAAGACGGTAGCCCTGGCCTTCAAGCTGTGGAGCGATCCCTTCGTCGGCCGCCTGGTCTTCGCCCGTGTTTACCAAGGCAGGATTTCCCGGGGGCAGTCCCTCTACAATCCACGCACGCGCCGCAACGAGCGGGTCTCCCGCCTGCTGCTGATGCGCGCGATGGACAAGGAGGAAATCGACGTGGCCTATGCGGGTGACATCTGCGCCGTGATCGGCGTCAAGGACGTCATCACGGGGGATACGTTGTGTGACGACGAGGCTGACATCCGGCTTGAGCCGCCAACTTTCCCGGAGCCGGTGATTTCGATGTCGATTGAGCCCAGATCCAAGGTCGACCAGCAAAAGATGGGCACGGCACTCCAGCGTCTTTCGGCTGAAGATCCGACCTTCCGCACTTTCACCGATACCGATACCGGCCAGACCATCATCGCCGGCATGGGCGAATTGCACCTCGAAATCATCCGCGACCGCATGTTCCGCGAGTTCAAGGTGGAAGCCGACGCCGGCAAGCCGCAGATCGCCTATCGGGAGAGCATCACCGCCCACGCCGACGGCGAGGGCAAGTTCATCCGCCAGTCAGGTGGCCGCGGCCAGTATGGGCACGCCTGTGTCACCATCGAGCCCAATGAGAAGGGCAAGGGCGTCGAGGTCATCAACGAGATCGTGGGTGGCGTCGTCCCGAAGGAGTACATCAAGCCGATCACCGAGGGCATTCTCGAGGCGGCCAACAACGGCGTCGTGGCCGGCTATCCGGTGATCGATTTCAAGGCCCGCATCGTCGACGGTTCGTTCCATGAGGTCGACTCCTCGGAGCTGGCCTTCAAGATGGCCGGCATCTTCGCCTTCAAGCACGCGATGGCCAAGGCCAAGCCCGTACTTCTCGAGCCGATCATGAAGGTCGAGGTCACGGTCCCCGAAGAATACCAGGGCGACCTCCTCGGCGANNTCAACCGCCGCCGCGGCCACATCCAGGGCATGGAGCAGCGCGAAGGCGCCTGCATCATCACCTCCCTGATTCCGCTCGAAACGATGTTCGGTTACGCCACCGACATCCGGTCGCTTTCCAAGGGCCGCGCCTCCTATTCGATGGAGCCTTCGCACTTCAGCCAGGTACCGGCGCAGTTGCTCACCAAGATCGTCGAGACCTCCACCAAAGCTCCGGCCCGCGCCTAACCCTCCGTTCTTTGCACCATTATGAAAGGCCAGCGTATCCGCATCAAACTTCAAGGCTTTGACTACCGAGTCATTGACCAGTCGGCCTCTGAAATCGTCGAAACCGCCAAGCGCTCCGGCGCCCGCGTCTCCGGTCCGATTCCGTTGCCCACCATCATCGAGAAACTTTCCGTCAACCGCTCGCCTCACGTGGACAAGAAGTCCATGGAGCAGTTTGAGACGCGCACCCACAAACGTCTGATCGATATCATCGAGCCCACCGCCCAGACCGTCGATGAACTCAAGAAGCTGAACCTCCCGTCGGGGGTCGACATCACCATCAACGTTTAACGAACACTTTTCTGACAGACAGTTAGCAGCACGCCGGCGGGCTTACCCCCGGCATTGCTAATGTAGGTCTCACGAAACGGAACCCTCCACCTACCGCTTAGCCCATGATCGCTACCCTTTTAGGCAAGAAGATCGGGATGACGCAGATCTACGACGCTCAAAACGTCCTGATCCCCGTCTCCGTGGTCGAAGCCGGTCCCTGCCCTGTGGTGCAGGTCAAGACCACCGAAAGCGACGGCTACAATGCCGTGCAGCTCGGCTTCGACCGGAAGAAGCTCAAGAACACCAGCAAGGCCGAGCTTAATCACGCTAAGAAAGCCGGCCTGACCGACGCTCCCCGCACCCTGAGCGAAGTGCGCCTGACCGAGCCGTCCACCCTGAAGCCGGGTGACGTCGTCACCGTCACGGCCTTCCACGAAGGCCAGTTGGTCGACGTGATCGGCGTCTCCAAGGGCAAGAGCTTCCAGGGCGTGGTCAAGAAGCACCATGTGCAAGGCGGCCCCGCGGCCCACGGCTCGATGTTCCACCGCCGCATCGGTTCGATCGGCATGCGCCAGACACCCGGACGCTCGTGGAAAAATCAGGCGATGCCCGGCCACCTCGGTTCCGATCACTGCACCATGCAGAACCTGCGGGTCGTGAAAGTGCTGCCGGAGAAGAATCTTATCCTGGTGAAGGGCGCGATCCCCGGCGCGAACGGCGACAGCGTCATCGTCCGCACCGCCATCAAAGGCCAGCCCAAGGCCGCGAAATAACGAACTGGAGATTCCGCAGCCATGAACTTCAAGATTTACAGTCCCGACGGCACGACGAGCCGCGAAGCTGAATTCACCATCCCCGCCTTCGAGGGCGACAAAGGGGTGCAGGCCGTCAAGGAGGTCGTCGTCGCCCACCAGGCCAACGCCCGCCTGGGCACGCATTCGACCAAGAAACGCGGCGAGGTCCGCGGCGGCGGCAAGAAGCCCTGGCGGCAGAAAGGCACCGGCCGCGCNNCCGGCTCCATCCGCTCGCCCCTCTGGCCCGGCGGCGGCGTCGTCTTCGGCCCCAAGCCGCGCGACTACACCAAGAAGATCAATGCGAAGGTCAAGGCCTTGGCCTTCAGCCGCGCTCTCTTCGACCGCGCCACGGCCGGCGACATCGACGTCATCGAGAATTTCGAGGTCAACCCGGTGAAGACCAAGGTCATTTGCCAGGTGCTCACGCGGATCGCCCCCAAGGGCAAGGTGCTCCTCGTCGACGATCCCTTCGCCCCGGAGATGCGCCGCGCCGCGCGCAACCTCAAACGCATCACCATGCAGGAAGCCATCAAGCTCAACACCCTCGATCTTTGTCAGTACCGGAAGATCGTCGTGTCGACGAAGGCCCTGGAAAAAATCATCGCCCGCGCCAGCGCGGCCAACGGAGGCAACTGATGATCAACGCCGACCAAGTGCTCAAGCACATGCGCCTGACGGAGAAGTCCAACAAGCTCTCCGCCGAGTACAGCCAGTACACCTTTGAAGTCGACCGGAACGCCACGAAATACACCGTGCGCGAGGCCGTCGAGCAGACCTTCAAGGTGACGGTCACGCGCGTGAACATCCAGAACATCCGCGGCAAGAACAAGCGCAGCCGCCAGGGCCAGCCGAGCCGCGGCTCGGACTACAAGAAGGCCATCGTGACCCTCAAGGAGGGCGACAAGATCGAGCTCACCTGAGCCCGATTCGCCGAAAAGGAGACCACCGCCATGCCACTCAAAATCTTCCGCCCGATCACCCCGTCCCTCCGCTACACCCAGCTGAACCGCCCGGAGGAGATCGTCGACAAGCGCCCCGAACGCGGCCTGACCGAGCACAAGCACAAGACCGGCGGCCGCAACTGTTACGGCCGCCTCACATCGCGCCGCCGCGGCGGCGGCCACAAGCAGCTTTACCGCGTCATCGACTTCAAGCGCGCCAAGCTCGACATGCCCGCCACGGTGCAGGCCATCGAGTACGATCCCAACCGCAGCGCGCTCATCGCCCTCGTGGCCTACCGCGACGGCACCAAGAACTACATCCTGGCGCCCAAGGGACTCAGCGTCGGCGGCGCGCTGATCAGCGCGAGCAAGTGCGAGAACAACGAGTATCGCCCTGGTGACGCCTATCCGTTGGAGACCATTCCGCCCTCCACGCGCGTGCACGCGGTCGAGCTCATCCCGGGCCGCGGCGCCCAGCTAGCCCGCGCAGCCGGCACCGGCCTCGAACTCATCTCCGTGGAGAACGGCAACGCCCAGCTCAAGCTGCCCTCGGGTGAATTCCGCCTGGTCAATGCCAAGTGCCGCGCGACCATTGGTGAGGTGGGCAATGCCGACCACATCAACGAGTCGCTGGGCAAGGCCGGCCGCAACCGCTGGCTTGGACGCCGTCCGCGTGTGCGCGGCATGGCGATGAATCCAGTCGACCACCCCAACGGTGGCGGCCAGGGCAAATCCAAGGGTGGTGGCGGCCGCCAGCAGGTCGTCTCCCCGTGGGGCCAGCTCGCCAAGGGCTTTCCGACACGCCGGCGTTCCCGGCCCTCCAACAGCCTCATCCTCATCCGCGCCAACGGCCGTCCGCCGCGTGGCAAGAAGTAAACCCCACCGGCCTCCCCCGCCCTCAGACTCCCACCTTCCACCATGGCTCGTTCAATCAAGAAAGGTTTCTTCGTCGACCCGCATTTGATGGCGAAGATCGAGAAGGCCGCCAAAGCCCCCTCGCGCAAACCCATCCAAACCTGGTCGCGCCGCTCGACGATCACGCCCGATTTCGTCGGCCACACCTTCAACGTCCACAACGGCAAGGCCTTCGTCGCCGTCTATGTGACCGAGAACATGGTGGGCCACAAGCTCGGTGAATTCTCCCCGACCCGCATCTTCAAGGCCCACGGCGGCATGACCCGCAAGGAGCTCTAATCGCGCCCCGCCGCCCAACCGAAAAGACCCACCATGGAAGTCCAAGCCCTTACCCGCAACACGCGCATGTCGCCCAAGAAGGTGCGCGAAGTCGCCCGCCAGATCCAGGGGCGCAAGGTCACCGCCGCGGTCGACCTGCTTGCGCTCATCCCGCGCAAGTCCGCCCGCCTCCTGCTGAAGACGCTGAAGAGCGCCATCGCCAACGCGGAGAACAACCCGAAGGTCAACCTCACGGCGGACCAGCTGTGGGTGCACCGCGCCCTGATTGAAAACGGTTCCAGCCTCCGCCGGTTCAAGGCCGGCCCCCGGGGAACCGCCATGCCGCGCCACAAGAAGATGTCCCACATCCGCATCGTCCTGTCCGACGAGGCGAAGAAAAATTAACCCCACCCAACCTTCCCGCCTCGACCAACCTTTCTTCCCATGGGTCAGAAGACACATCCCGTCGGTTTCCGCCTCGCCGTCACCCGCAACTGGCAGTCCCGCTGGTTTGCGAGCAAGAAGGATTTTCCCGGTCTCCTTCTCGAAGACCAGATCATCCGCACCAAGCTCATGGAGAAGCTCAAGCAAGCCTCCGTGCCACGCATTTTCATTGAACGCGCCTCCAACCGGGTTCGCGTGAAAATCTTCACCGCCCGCCCCGGCATCGTCATCGGGCGCAAGGGCCAGGAAATCGAGAAGATCAAGGACGAGCTCGCCAAGCTCACCGGGAAGGAAATCCTCCTCGACATCCAGGAGGTCAAGAAGCCCGAGATCGAGGCGCAGCTGGTCGCCGAAAACGTCGCCCTCCAGCTGGAGCGCCGCATTGCCTTCCGCCGGGCCATGAAGAAGGCCATCGAAATGGCCATGACACTCGGCGCCGAGGGCATCCGGATCCAATGCTCCGGCCGGCTCGGAGGCGCGGAAATCGCCCGCCGCGAATGGCAGCGCAAGGGCCGCGTGCCGCTGCACACCCTCCGGGAGAACATCGACTACGGTTTCGCGGAGGCCCACACCCTTTACGGCAAGATCGGCGTCAAGTGCTGGATCTGCAAAAAAGACGCCGACATGACCAACTGACCGCATTTGCGAATGACGATTCTTGATTTTCGCGAGCCGGCCGCACGCCGGCGACCCACGGCGAAATCGTAAATCGAAACTCCTCAATCGAAAATCACTTCCATGGCTACTCTCTCACCCGCCCGCTCCAAATACCGCAAGATGCAGAAGGGCAGCAATGCCGGCAATGCCAAGCGCGGCAACACGATCGCCTTCGGCGAATTCGGCCTGCAGTCCCTCACCCGCGGCTCGATGACCGGCGCGCAGATCGAGGCCGCCCGCGTGGCCATTTCCCGCCATCTCAAGCGCAAGGGCAAGCTCTGGATCCGCGTGTTTCCGCACAAGCCCATCACGAAGAAGCCCGCCGAAACCCGCATGGGCCACGGCAAGGGCCCGGTCGAATACTACGTGGCCCAGATCAAGCCCGGCGCCGTGCTCTTCGAACTCGGCGGCACTCCCGCCAAGGTCGCCAAAGAGGCCTTCCGCCTCGCTGACACCAAGCTGCCCTTCCGGTGCCGCTTCATCGTCCGCGAGGGCGTGACGGTGTGACCCGGCTGCCATCACCAACCTCGACCCACCGCCTCCCTCATGAAGACGAAAGAGATTCGCGAGCTGTCCGTATCGGAGCTTGATATCAAACTCCGGGAAACCCGCGAGCAACTGCTCCAGCTCCGCCTGCGCAAGCAGACCGGCCAGGTCGAGAAACCGCACCTCCTGCACGTCTACCGCAAGGACATTGCCCGGCTCGAAACCATCATCCACGCGAAGAAGCAGGCTCCCGCCCCGGTCGCCTGACCCGCCGTTCCAACCCACTTCCAACATGTCCGCTCCCACCCGCAACAAGCGCAAGACCTTCACCGGTTTTGTCACCAGCCGCATGGGTGACAAGTCCGTCAAGGTCACCATTCCTTACCGGACGCCGCACGCGAAGTACCAGAAGGTCATCAACCGCCAGACGGTCGTGCATGTGCATGACGAGAAGAACGAGGCCAAGGTCGGCGACAAGGTCGAGGTCATGGAAACCCGCCCGCTCAGCCGGCTGAAACGCTGGCGGCTCGTTCGCGTCGTCGAGGCCGCCAAGACCGGCATCGCCCAGGCCATCTCCGAACAGGATGTCGCCAAGACGGTTCCCACCAAGCTCGCGCCCGTCGCGGCCCCGGCCGCCGAGGCGGCGCCGGCGGATGCCCCGTCGGCCTGACCCCAAACCCTGAAAGCCACCAGCACGGAGGCCTGTCATGATTCAACTTCGTTCCATTCTCGAAATCGCCGACAACACCGGCGCCCGCCGGGCGGCGCTGATCCAGCGCATGGGTCAGACCACGGCTTTCGCCCACGTCGGTGACATCGTCACCGTCCACATCAAGGAAAGCTCCACCGACGCCACGGTCAAGAAGGGCGAAGTGGTGAAGGCCGTCGTGGTGCGGACCCGGGCGGCGATCCACCGGAACGACGGCAGCTACCTGCGCTTTGACAGCAACGCCATCGTCATCATCGACGTCGACGGCAATCCGCGGGGCACCCGCATCTTCGGCCCGGTCGCCCGCGAACTGCGTGCCAAAAACTTTATGAAGATCATCTCGCTGGCCCCGGAGGTTCTTTGACCATGCAGAAATTTCACATCAAACGTGGCGAAATCGTTGTGGTGATCGCCGGCGCCCACAAGGGCAAACAGGGCAAGGTGCTTGAGCTCCTCGCCGAGAAACAGCGGGCGCGGGTCGAGGGCGTGGCCCTGATCAAGCGCCATCTCAAGAAATCCCAGGAGCACCCGCAGGGCATCATCGCCGAGCGCGAAGGCTCCGTCCACGTCTCCAACCTCATGTTGCTCGCGCGCTGGGAGCGGAGCAAGGCCGGCAAGAAGGCCGCGCCCGCCGCCCAGCCGTAGGCCGTCCGGCCCCGATCCCCTTCCACCCACACTCAACCCGCCTCCGGCTCGGTAACCCGGTCGCATCACCATGAGTTACACTCCTTCCCTTCGGAAAATTTACATCGAGCAGGTCGTGCCCGAGTTGATGAAGCTGCGCGGCTACAAGAACAAGCATGAGGTGCCCCGCCTCGTGAAAGTCAACGTCAACACCGGCATCGACGCCGAGGCGGACAAGAACGTGATCGCCGACACCCAGCGCGACATCACCGTGCTGGCCGGGCAGAAGCCCGTGCTCGCGAAGTCGCGGAAGGCCATCGCCAACTTCAAGCTCAAGCAGGGCCAGGTCGTCGGCTGCCATGTGACGCTGCGGGGCGCCAGCATGTGGGAGTTCCTTTACCGCCTCATCGCCGTGGCGCTGCCGACCATCCGCGACTTCCGCGGCATGTCGTCCAAGCTCGACGGCCAGGGCAATTACACTATCGGCATCACCGACCACACCATCTTTCCCGAGATCACGGTCGACAACGTCAAGAAGCACATTGGCGTCGACATCACCATCGTGACCAGCGCCAAGACCGACGACGAGGCGCGCGATCTCCTGCGCCTGCTCGGCATGCCCTTCCGCCGCGTCGAGGGTCCCGCCAAGCCCACCACCACCAAGGCCGCCTGATCCATTTACGATTTCCGATTCACGATTTCCGATTTGAAAGACGTTCCCGGAGCTGCCCAACGATGCCGCCCGCGTCCTGCAAATTGTAACTCGAAAATCATAAATCAAAAATCTCCCATGCCCAAGACCTCTGCCATCGAGCGCAATAAGAAACGCAAGCGTCTCGTCGAAAAATACAAAGTTAAGCGGGCCGAACTGAAGGCCCTCCTCGCCAATCCGAAGACCACGGACGTCGAGTTCTTCGCGGCGCAGAAGAAGCTATCCAAGCTTCCGCGCAATTCCTCCAAGGTGCGCATCCGCAACCGCTGCTCCCTCAGCGGCCGCCCGCGCGGCTACATCGGCCGGTTTGGCGTGTCCCGCATCACGTTCCGCGAGCTCGCCCTCTCCGGCAAAATCCCCGGGGTGATCAAATCCTCCTGGTGACCATTCCTGCCGGCGGGAGTGGGATATGACCCGCCTGGCTCCAACCCAACAACATCCAACATGACCGACCCGATCAGCGATTTCCTGACCCGCCTGCGCAACGGCAGCAAGGCCCGCCGCGAGGAGTGCGCCGCCCCCTACTCCACAGTCAAGGAGGGCCTCGCCGCCATTCTCAAGTCCGAGGGCTACATTACAGACTACTCGACCGGCGTCGACGAACGGGGCCACAAGACCATCGTCGCGAAGCTCAAATACGTCGACAGCGCGCCCGCCATCACCGGCCTCCGTCGCATGAGCACGCCGGGCCGCCGGCTTTACTGCCGGTACGGTGAGATTCCGCTCGTCCTCAACGGACTCGGCATCTCGATTCTATCCACTTCCAAGGGCCTCTTGAAGGACCAGGACTGCCGCCGCAACAAACTCGGCGGCGAGCTTATCTGCAACGTTTGGTAAGGAGACCCTCCGCCATGAGCCGCATCGGCAAAAAACCCGTTCCCATTCCCGACAAGGTCAAGGTCGACGTGCAGGATCACTCCATCCAGGTGGAGGGTCCGAAAGGCAAGGTCCACAGGACCTTCGCCGACGTCGTCAAGCTGTCGGTCAACGACAAGCAGCAGATCATCGTCACGCCCCTGGCGGAAAGCCGCTTTGCTAACGCCATGTACGGCACCGCCCGGTCGATCATCAACAGCATGATCAAGGGCGCCACCGTGGGCTTCACCAAGGACCTCGAGATCCAGGGCGTCGGCTTCAAGGCCATCGCCAAGGGCAAGCAGATCGAGTTTGCGCTCGGCTACTCGCACCCGATTTTCTTCGACATTCCCGAGGGCATCAAGGTGACCATCGCCGACAACACCAAGCTCAAGGTCGAAGGCGCCGACAAACAGCTCGTCGGAGCCGTCACGGCCGAGATCCGCAGCTTCTATCCGCCGGAGCCCTACAAGGGCAAGGGCGTGCGCATCGTGGGCGAGCGCGTCCGCCGCAAGGAAGGCAAGACGGTCGCCTGAGGCGCGCGCCGCGCGCATCGAAATTCTCAAACCCCTAACGGCAGATTCTCCAGTGAACACCATCCACAAAGCCCAGTTGCTGCAGAAGCGCAAATGGCGCATCCGCAAGAAGGTCGCCGGCACCGCCGCGCGTCCCCGCCTCAGCGTCAAGTTTTCGGGCAAGCACATCTACGCCCAGGCGATCAACGACGACAACGCCACCACGGTGGTCTTCCTGTCGAGCCTCGATCCCGAACTCCGCCCCCAGAACCTCAAGGCCAACCTCGCCGGCGCCAAGGTTCTCGGCACGGCCTTTGCCCTCAAGGCCAAGACCGCCGGGCTCAACCAGGTCGTCTTCGACCGCAACGGCCGTCCCTATCACGGCAAAGTCAAGATCTTCGCCGAAGCCTCGCGGGCCGGCGGTCTTGTTTTCTAACCAACGCCCATGAGCTTCCCCGCCAGAAATTCCACCGCCTCGAACCCCTCGGATTCCGCTCCCGGAGCGCCGGAGATGATCGAGAAAGTCGTCTTCATCAACCGCTGCGCCAAGGTCGTCAAGGGCGGCCGCCGCTTCAGCTTCTCCGCCCTCGCCGTCGTCGGTGACCAGCGGGGCAAGGTCGGCATTGGTTACGGCAAGGCCAACGAGGTGCCCGACGCGATCAAGAAGAGCACCGAGCACGCCCGAAAGAACATGGTCTCGGTGAAACTCAAGGGTGACACCATCCCGCACGAAGTCCTCGGCCAGTCCGACGGCGGCAAGGTGTTCCTCCGCCCGGCTAGCCCCGGCACCGGCATCATCGCTGGCGGCGGCGTCCGCGCCGTCCTGGAAGCCGCGGGCGTCCGCAACGTTCTCTCCAAATCGATGGGGTCCAATAACCACATCGCCGTCGTCCACGCCACGCTCAACGGCCTGCTCCAGCTCCGCCTCGCCGCCGACGTGCACGCCCTCCGCAGCCACAGCTAAAATCCGCTCCTCCCGGCGGGGTTGTCCGACTCCGCTCCGGCCACCGCAAGGCCGGCCTCCATTCCAGACGCCCATGAAACTCCACGAACTTAAGAACGTCCCCGGCGCGGTGCACCGCAAGAAACGCGTCGGCTGCGGCGAAGGCGGCGGNNNNCGAAGTCGTCAACGTCGGCGACCTCGCCCGGCTCGACGAGACGGTCACCGAGGTGACGCCGGCCGTGCTCGCGGACCGCGGTCTGGTCCGCCGGGGCGACGCGCCGGTCAAGGTGCTGGGCGGGGGCGAACTGGCCCGCGCCCTCACGGTCACCGCCAGCAAGTTCTCCGGTTCCGCCAAGGCCAAGATCGAAAAGGCCGGCGGCAAGGCCCTCACGATTTCCGATTGACGATTGTCGATTTACGATTGGGCGTCCGCCCAACCCCTGAGATTTTCAGGTCAGGGCGAAAATCATAAATCGTAAATCAAAAATCGCTCCGCTCCCATGCTCTCCGCCTTCACCAATTCGATGAAAATCCCCGAGCTGCGCTCGCGGATTTTCTACACGCTGGCGCTGCTGTTTGTCTCGCGCGTCGGCGCCCACATCCCGCTGCCCGGGCTCGATCCCAAGCCCCTGCAGGATTTCTTCACTGCGCAGGTCGGTAGCACCGGCGGCGCCCTGGTGGGCCTCTACAACATGTTCACGGGCGGCGCGCTCGTGAAGGGCGCGGTGTGCGCGCTGGGCATCATGCCCTACATCAGCGCATCGATCATCTTCCAGCTGATGACCGCGGTCGTGCCCACGCTCAGCCGGCTGCAGCAGGAGGGCGACGTCGGCCGGCAGAAGCTCACCCAGTANNTACACCCGCTACGCCACGGTGCTCATCTGCATCGTCCAGGGCGCGCTGCTGATCCTGGCGCTCGAGAATCCGGGCCGCCTGTTCTCCGGCTACGATATCAACGTCTACGGCGACATCATCATCGTCAACAAGACCGGCTT
>PMBT01000115.1:0-6853 GCA_003153035.1 Opitutia bacterium | reverse complement strand
GGCATCGGCAACGGCGTGTCGCTCCTCATCACCATCGGCATCCTCGCCGACATTCCCGGCGCGGCACAGACCCTCAAGACCCTGATCCTCGCCCCCGTCGGCGTGCAGGCCATCAGCATGCCCCAGCTTCTCATGATGCTCGTCCTTTTCGTGGTGGTCATCGCCGGCATCATCATGGTCACCCAGGGTCAGCGGAAAATCCCGGTGCAATATGCCAAGCGCGTGGTCGGCCAGAAGGTTTACGGCGGCCAAAGCTCCTTCCTCCCGCTCAAGGTCAACTACTCGGGCGTCATGCCGGTGATCTTCGCCGCCGCGATCCTGCTGTTTCCCCAGCAGATCTTCTCGCAGCTCGGCGCCGTGTTTAATCTCAAGTTCCTCAGTGAGTTCTCCGGCAATCTGCTACGCGGCCATTGGCTCTACTATACCGGCTATACCGTCCTCATCCTGTTCTTCAGCTACTTCTGGGTGTCGGTCATGTTTAAGCCGATCCAGATCGCCGACGATCTCAAGAANNACGGCGGCTACATCCCCGGCGTGCGCCCGGGCGAGCCCACGGCCCAGTTCCTCGATTTCATCATGACGCGGCTCACCTTGGCCGGTGCCATCTTCCTGACCGTCATTGCCGTCATGCCTGACGTGCTGCTCTTTGAGTTGAAGGTGCCCCAGCGCATCGCCTATTTCTTCGGCGGCACCGGCATGCTGATCGTTGTGGGCGTTTTGCTCGATACGATGCGCCAGCTCGAGACCTTCCTGCTCCAGCGGCATTATGACGGGTTCCTGCGCAAGGGTCGCATCCGCGCCCGCAGCACCGCCGTGGCTTCGGCGATCGGCGATGCCGCTGACATGGGCACGGTCAAGGCGCTCGGCCTCCCCTTGATTGGCATCTTCTTGGTGGGCATCATCTCCTGGGTTATCCGCCACTTTGCTTTTTAAGGCTTTACTTCCCGGGTAATGGCTGCCATTTCCCTAACCTTTTCGCTGTCCGGCCTTACGGCCGGCGCGAAGCTGTTGTACTTCGGTGCCGCCGGTCCGCTTCCTGCGGACTTGGCGATCGAGGCACGTTCTTTGAATTTAGAGCACGTCTCTCCTGAAATGCTTGTGCATCAGGAGATTTGCCGTGGTACGCCGCTCGGCCAGCAGGCCGCGCAGGCACGCCAGCGCGGCGCCGCCGTGTCCGACCAGACCCTGCTAGCAATCCTTCGCAAGTGGTTCTGGGCGCGCAAACCCGATGCGGGATTCCTCCTGGCAGGATTCCCGGCTACGTTGCTCCATGCCCGCGTGTTCGACGAGTGGCTTGAAGCGCGCGAGGAAACCCTCACCGGTTGCCTCTGCGCCGAGTCTCCGTCGGCCCTCGCTCCAGCGACGGCCGACGCCGCCAACCCGGCAGTCGCCGAACACTACCGCACGCTCGGGCTCCTTTGGGAGCCCGCTCCGTCCGCTCTCGCGCCTGTCTGAGTCCGTGAAACTCCGATGATTCCCATCAAGGACCGGGCGGCCATCGCGCGCATGCGCGAGTCGTGCGCCATCGCCGCAACGGTGCTGCACCGTCTGCAGGCGCTGGTGCAACCGGGCATCAACACGTATGACCTCGACCAGGCAGGCCGCGATCTGATCGCGGCCTGCGGTGCCCGCAGTGCGGACTTCGGATACCAGATCGGTTCGCGCCGCTTCCCGGCCTATACCTGCCTCTCGGTTAACGAGGAGGTGGTTCACGGCATCGGCTCCCTCAAACGCATTCTCCGCACCGGAGACATCCTCTCGCTTGATGTCACGGTCGAAGCCGGGGGTTATATCGGCGATAACGCCATCACCGTACCGGTCGGGGCCATCCCGCCCCGCGTCGCGGAGTTGCTCCAGACCACCGAGGAAGCCCTCCGGGTCGGCATCCGGCAAGCGCAGGTCGGCAATCGCATCGGCGACATTTCCCATGCAATCCAGACTTACGTCGAGGCGCGTGGCTTTAGCGTCGTCCGCGACCTGGTCGGCCACGGAGTCGGCCGCACGATGCACGAGGAGCCGCAGATCCCGAACTTCGGGCGTCGCGGCACCGGGGAGAGAATGAAACCCGGCATGACCCTGGCCATCGAGCCAATGGTCAACCTTGGCGCCTACCACGTCAAGACGCTGGACGACGGCTGGACGGTCGTGACCGTCGACGGCCTGCCTTCCGCCCACTTCGAACACACCGTGCTCACCACCGAGAAAGGACCCGAGATCCTCACGATCCCCCGTCCGCCCCCTTCGCCCGCTCTCCCGACTTCACCCATTCTCACCTACTCAACCCGAAACTAAACCCGCTCATTTTTTCCCATGCCACGTCTGCTTGGTGTCGACATTCCACCGAAAAAGAAGATCGCCGTATCGCTTTGCTATATCTACGGCATCGGCCCGACCCGGGCCAATCTCGTCGTCAAGGACGCCGCCCTTGACCCGAACATGCGCGCCGCGGATCTCACCGAGGAGCAACTCAATAAGATCCTCCACGTCATCACGGATCGCAAGTGGGTCGTGGAAGGCGACCTCCGTCGTGACATTACGGCCAATCTCAAGCGACTGCAGGCCATCAATTGCTACCGCGGCATCCGCCATCGCAAGGGCCTGCCGGTCCGCGGCCAGCGCACCAGCACGAATGCCCGGACCCGCAAGGGCCCGCGCAAGACCGTTGGCGTCACCAAGGTCAAAGCTGAACCCACCACCGTTTGATTCCCGCCATGGCTGAAGAAAAACCCACGCCCGCCCCAAAAAAGGAGAAGTCACCCCGGAAGGAGACGGCTCCCGCATCTGCCGAGGCCCCCGCCAAGGCGGAGGCTGCCGAGAAGAAACCCGCCAGGGAAAAGAGCCCGAAGGCCCCGGCCGGCGATAACAAGGGAGCCAAGAAGGACGCCCCTCCCGCCGAAGGTGCCGCGCCGGCCCCCGCTCCCGCGGACAAGCCGGTGGAGACCGTCGGCGGCGTCGCCAAGCAGCCGACCGCCGAGGAACTGCTCAAGGAAGAGTTGGGCGCGCTCAAGATCCGCAAGGCCAAAGGCGCGAAGAACATCACCACCGGCCTCGCGAACATCCTGGCCTCGTTCAACAACACCGTGGTCGCCATCACCGACCTCAAGGGCAACGTCATCGCGTGGTCCAGCGCCGGCAAGTGCAACTTNNCGCGGCTCGCGCAAATCCACCGCCTATGCCGCCCAGGTTGTCGCCCAGGATGCCGCCCGCAACGCCATGGCGCACGGCCTCAAGGACGTGCAGATCCGGGTGAGCGGCCCCGGTCTCGGGCGCGACTCCGCCATTCGCGCCCTGCAGGCCATCGGCCTTGAAATCACTTCCATCATCGACGTGACCCCGGTGCCGCACAACGGCTGCCGGCCGCGCAAGCGCCGCCGCGTGTAAGCAGCGCCCCCTCCGACCCTCGTCCACCGACTTTCCACCTATTTCATCATGGCCCGCTATATCGGTCCCTCCACTCGCATCAGCCGCCGCTTCGGCCAGTTCATCATCGGTTCCGCCAAGGCCCTCGAGCGCCGCAATTTCCCGCCCGGCCAGCACGGCCCCAAGTCGCGCCGCAAGATGTCGGAGTATGCCGTCGGCCTCACTGAGAAGCAGAAGGCCCGCTACATCTATGGCTTGCTCGAGCGCCAATTCCGCCGCGTGTTTGCGGTCGCCAAGCGGGAGCGCGGCGTCACTGGCGAGCGTTTCCTCCAGTTGCTCGAGACCCGCCTCGACAGCGTCATCTATCACCTCGGCTTTACCAAGACCCGCGCCGCCGCGCGGCAGTTCGTCAACCACGGCCACATCCGCGTCAACGGCCGCAAGGTCGACATCGCCAGCTACAATGTGAAGCCGGGCAATGAAATCGAGGTGAAGCCCGCGGCCTCCTCGCGGCAGATCGCCACACGCGGCCTGGAGGAAAACCGCCTGCGCAACGTCCCCGGCTGGCTCTCGCTCAACGCCGAGAATCTCAAGGCCACCGTGGTCCGCCTGCCAGTCCGCGACGAGATGGAGCCCAGCATCAACGAGCAGCTCATCGTCGAGTATTACAGCCGGTTCTAAGCTCGCGCGGGTTTTAATTTTACGACTCAAACCTCAATAAATCTCCTGCCATGCCCAAACGCCTCGGAAAATTTGAATTGCCCAACAAGCTCACCAAGGTTGAGGAAGGTTCCAGCCCGACTTACGCCAAGTTCATTGCCGAGCCCTTCGAGGCCGGCTACGGCCATACCGTCGGCAATTCCCTCCGCCGGGTGCTGCTGAGCTCCATCGAGGGCGCCGCCATCAGCTCGATCAAGATCGAGGGCGTGCAGCACGAGTTCCAGAGCATCGAAGGCGTGGTCGAGGATGTCACCGACCTCGTCCTCAACCTCAAGAAGGTCCTCATCATCTCCCAGAAGCGCGAGCCCGTGCGGCTCACCATCAAGGCCAGCCGCGAAGGTCCCGTTACCGCCGCCGACATCCAGCCCGATGCGGCCATGCAGATCGTCAACCCGGAGCAGCTGATCTGCACGCTCGACAAGAACCGCCCGTTCGAGGCCGAGATCGAGATCAAGACTGGCCGCGGCTATTGCCCGGGCGAGAACAACAAGAAGGAGGAACAGCCGATCGGCGTCATTCCGATCGATTCGCTCTTCAGTCCCGTGCGCCTCGTCCGCTACACGGTCGAGAACACCCGCGTCGGCCAGNNNNCAGAGCACCGTCAGCGAGGAGGAGAATAAGCTCCGCAAGCTGCTCAACATGTCGGTGAACGAAATCGAACTCTCGGTTCGCGCCGCCAATTGCCTGAACAACGCGAACATCACGACGGTCGGCGAACTCTCCATGAAGACCGAGCAGGAGATGCTCNNGAAGTCGCTGAACGAGATCAAGGAGAAGCTCGAGGCCCTCGGCCTCTCGCTCGGCATGAAGTTCGACGAACGGCTGCTCGACACCAAGAAGGATGCCTGAGCCGCCCTGCCGAAAACGCCCAACCTCCAAACGCCAAATCCCGAACACTGACACTGCCAAACAACCGCCGCTCTTTGTAGATCCCGCCTTCGGCCATGGTTTGAAGTTCATTGGGATTTGGAGCTTGGAGTTTGGAGTTTTCCCCACCAATGCGTCATCTTAAACATCACCAATCCCTCGGAGTCACTCGCGAGCACCGCGCGGCCCTGCTCTCCAATCTGGCCGCCGCGCTTATCACCCACGGGCGGATCGAGACCACCCTCACGAAGGCCCGGGCGCTGCGTCCGTTTATCGAGAAGATCATCACCAAGGCCAAGCAGGCCGCGGCGGCGCCCGAGAAGAAGGATGCCATCCATCTCCGCCGCCAGGCGCTCCGCAAGGTTCGCGACGAGGACGCCGTCACCCTGCTCTTCAATGAAAAGGCGGCCCAGTTTTCCAAGCGGCCCGGCGGATACACCCGCATCTACAAGCTCGCCCCGCGTCGCATCGGCGACTCTGCTGAGATGGCGTTGATCGAGTTCGTGGGCGCCGAGGATCCCGGCTACAAGAAGCGGGGCAAACGCAGCCCGGCCAAGAAGGCGGAGAAGACCGAGGCCCCGGCGGCCGCGGAACCGGTCGCGCCGGCGCCGGTCGAAACCAAGAATGAGGCGCCGGCCTGACGTCTGCTTCCTCCCCGATCCGATCGTTTTCTCAGCGAACCACGCCGGGCCGCCCGCCCGGCGTGTTTCATTTTCCCACTTGGCTGCGCCCGGACATCGCGCGACAATCGCCCCCGGCCTCGCCCGGCCTCTGCCAGCCGCGGTCGGGCACCCGCCTCCCCGAACATGGATCTGACCCTTGGTGCCGCCGCCTACTGCCTGCTCGCCCTCGGCTTTTTCTGCGGGATCTGGATCTATTACGATCGCCGGGACCATGCGCGGTTCGAAGCGGAGCGCCGCAAGGTCACCTTCCACTGCATCCGCTGCGGCCTGCTTTACGTCGCCAAGACGGGTGCCGGGACGGCAGACTGCCCCCACTGCGGCCATTCCAACACGCGCCTGAAATTCTAGAGCGGTTTCACGAAAACTGTAGCTGTAGACGGCGACCAAATGGAGGGCGAGGCTCCCGCCGAGCCGCGGCGGCGACGAGTGCGATAGCCTCGGCGGACACGGAGGTCCGCCCTCCACCCAAGCGCGGCTACGAGTTTTTTTGAATCGCTCTAGCCTGGCCGGGCGCACTGCAAAAAAAAGGACCGCCGGTCGCAACCGGCGGTCCTGAAGTTGGTCGGCGGAGGGCGCCGGCTCAGCTGGCTTCGCTGGCGACCGTGGGCTCCTCGATCGGCGGCAACTCGGCGCCAAACGGAAGCGTGATGCGCAGGTTCTTGTATTTTGGCAGGCCCGTGCCGGCCGGAATCAGGTGACCCATGATCACGTTTTCCTTGAAACCCTTGAGCATGTCCACCTTGCCCAGCGTGGAGGCATCGGTCAGCACGCGCGTGGTCTCCTGGAAGGAGGCGGCGGAGATGAAGCTCTCCGTCTCCAGCGAGGCCTTGGTGATGCCGAGCAGAATCGGCTCGGCCTCGGCGGGCTTGCCGCCCGCCGCATCCAAGCGCTGGTTTTCCCGGAGGAAATTGCCCCGGTCGACCTGCTCGCCCCAGAACCATTCGCTGTCACCCGGATCGGTGATGCGCACCTTGCGGAGCATTTGGCGAATGATGATCTCAATGTGCTTGTCGTTGATCGTCACNNCCGGGCTGCACGATGATGTGCTTGCCATGCGGAATCAGGTGCTCCTCCTCCTGGCCCGTTTCCTCGTTTTTCACGATGAGGCGGCGCTTGCCCCGGATGGAACCCTCGAAGTTCAACACGCCGTCAATCCGGGCCATCTCGGCGGCATCCTTCGGGCGCCGGGCCTCGAACAACTCGGCCACGCGCGGCAGACCGCC
>PMBT01000039.1:20953-30845 GCA_003153035.1 Opitutia bacterium | reverse complement strand
CCGGTGTGGTGCGCCCCGCCGGCGAGGATCCAGCAGGCGCAGGCGGTCTTGAAGTCGGGCTGGCACTCCCAGACAGCGCGGGCGACGGGCAGCTTCGGCAGCCTGGGCGTCTTGACCGCCGTGACCTCGTTGACGAGCAGGCGGAAGCGGTTGCCCATGTCGATGAGCGAGGCGTTGAGCGCGGGGCCGGCGGGTGCGTCGAACACCAGGCGCACCGGATCCTCCCGGCCGCCGATTCCAAGGGGATGGATTTCCAGCGATGGCTTGGTTGCCGCGATCGACTCGCAGATCTCAAGNNTCGGCGCCGAAACCGTAGCCGTCGGCCATCAGGCGCTGTACCGCGAGGCCAGGGAGCTGGCGCAGCCCATGAAGATCCTCGAACGTGGTGGTGAATCCCTTGAAGCCGCCGTCCTCGAGGAAATTACGCAGGCCGAGTTCAATTCGCGCACCGTAGCGGAGCGAGTCGTGGCGCGCGCCGCCTTTGCGGAGCTCTTTCGCCACCGTGTAGCGGGACTCGTATTCGGCGCACAGTGAATCGATCGCCCGGTTGTCAATGGCCGCATCGGAGGTCCGGGCGACTAGGTCACCCACCCCGTACCCATTGACGGCAAAACCAAACCTCATCTCGGCCGAGACCTTGTCGCCCTCGGTGACAGCGACCTGGCGCATATTGTCGCCAAAGCGGGCGAACTTCGCGCCTTGCAGATCATGCCATGCCCGAGCCGCGCGCATCCAGGCGGCCAGGCGGTCTTGGACCTCCGGATCCGCCCAGTGGCCGACGACCACCTTGCGTCCCAGGCGCATCCGGGTGTGGATGAATCCGGCCTCGCGGTCGCCGTGGGCGGATTGGTNNTTGAACTGCGTGTGGAGGTGGACGAACGGCTTGCGAAGCGCGGAGAGGCCGCCGATCCACATCTTCGAGGGCGAGAAGGTGTGCATCCACAGGATGAGGCCGGCGCAGTTCGCGTCATGGTTCGCCTCGAGGCAGAGCGCGCGGATCTCGTCCGGCGTGGTCAGCAGCGCCTTGAACACGACCTGCAACGGGATGCGCTTTGAGGCGTCCAGGGCCTCGGCAATCTTGGTGGAGTTGGCCGCGACCTGCTTGAGCGGGCCGGGGCCGTAGAGGTGCTGGCTGCCGGTGACGAACCAGATTTCGGAGGTGGTGAGGTTTTTCATTGGTAAAACAGGCGGTAAGCTCAGAGCTTTAAGCTGACAGCTTTGGGCGTCGGGCGTCAGCCCGACTGGGCGTCCTTGATCGTGAGCACATCCTTCATCACGCGCGACAGATCGGCGGATCTGTTGAGCCCGCCGAGCGCATCATGCAGCTGGCGATAAAGAGTATAGAGCTGGTGGTAGACTTTTTGCGCGGCGGGCGCCGGCCGGTAGCGGGTTTTCTTGAGCGACGTCATCTTCGCCTGGGCGGTCGCAAAATCCCGGTGGGCGCCGGCCAGCACCGCGGCGGAGACGGCCGAGCCCAGCGCGCACGCTTGACCCGACCCGGCAACGAGCATGGTGCAGCCGGTGACATCCGCGTAAATCTGCATGAGCAGCGGGTTCTTTTCCGCGATGCCACCGGCGCAGACCACGCGGTCAATCGGCACGCCATATTCCTTGATGCGCTCGATGATGGCGCGGGCTCCGAAGGCCGTGGCCTCGATGAGGGCCCGGTAGATCTCGGCCCGCGTCGTGTGCAGGGTCTGGCCAAGCAGCAGGCCCGACAGGGTCTGGTCGACGAGGATGGTCCGGTTGCCATTGTTCCAATCGAGGGCGAGCAGGCCGGACTGGCCCGGCTTCAGCCGGACGGCCTGCCTGGAGAGCTGCGCGTGGAGGGCGGAGTCGCCTTCGCAGACGCCCTCGACCCACCATTTGAAGATGTCTCCCACCGCGGACTGGCCGGCCTCGATGCCGTAGTAGCCGGGCAGAATCGCGCCCTTGACGATGCCGCAGATCCCGGGGATGTCGGGCACCTGCTTGTCCGCGGAAACGACGCCGCAGTCGCAGGTGGAGGTGCCGATGACTTTGACCAGCGTGCCCTCCTTGACGCCGCAGCCGATGGCGCCGTAGTGCACATCGAATTCACCGATGGCGATCGGAATGCCAGCCGGTAGGCCGAGCTTGGCCGCCCATTCGGCGCAGAGCGCGCCCGCGGGCTCGGTGGCGTCGTAGGCTTTTTCGTAAAGCCGGTCGCGAAGACTGGCGAGTTTCGGGTCGAGCATCGCCAGGAACTCCTTGTCGGGCAGGCCGCCCCATTCCTCGCAATAGAGCGCCTTGTGTCCCGCCGGGCAGACGCCGCGCTTGACCTTGGTCGGGTCGGTCACCCCGGCGAGGACCGCGGGCACCCAGTCGGAGAGCTCGACCCAGGAGTAGGCCGCGTCAAACACCGGCGCGTCGACGGCGAGGCAATGCCAGATCTTCGACCACCACCATTCGGAAGAGTAGGTGTTGCCGCACTTCGCGATGAAGTGCGGGCGGTGTTGCGCGGCGAGCTCGGTGATGCGCGCGGCCTCGCGCCAGCCCGTGTGGTCCTTCCAGAGCCAGCACTGCGCAGCGAGGTTTTTGCGCCATTTCTTGTCCAGCGCAAGCGGCCGGTTGTTTCGGTCGACAGGGATTGGACTCGAACCGGTGGTATCCACGCCGAGGCCGACGATCTTCGCCGCATCGAAGCCGCGTTGTTTTCGGGCCGCGGCGAGCGCACCTTTCACGCTCTTCTCGAGGCCATGGAGATAGTCGCCCGGATGCTGGCGCGCGAGATGGTGGTCCCGTGGATCGAGCAGGATGCCCTGCTGTCCGCTCGGGTAATCCACGACGCAGGTTCCGAGTTCCGCGCCGTCGGCGCAACGCACGACGAGCGCCCGCACCGAATTGGTGCCATAATCAATTCCAAGGGTGAATGACATGGGGAAGAACGAAGGAAGATGGAAAACTGAAGAAGAAAGACGACGGGGGCTGGTCAGCCATGGCCGCGCTGTCCATAGGTGGCGCTCGGGCCATGCTTGCGTCTGAAATGCCGTCCCAGCAACTCCGGCTCGATCTCGCCGCGCTGCGGTTCCAGCGCGAGGGTGTGGAGCGCCATCTGCGCCACAATCTCGAGGGCAAAGGCGGTCTCGACGGCCCTGGCCCCCGACGGACCCCAGGCAAACGGACCGTGGCGCCACACCAGCACCGCCGGCACATCGAGCGGGTCCTTGTCCCGGAAAGTCTCCACGATGACATCGCCGGTGTTCCACTCGTAGGCCTCCGTGATCTCGACCTTTGTCAGCGGCCGTGTCACCGGCACGGCGCCGTTGAAGTAGTCGGCGTGCGTCGTGCCGAAGCAGGGGATCGGCCGCCCCGCCTGCGCGAAGCTGACGGCATGGCGCGAGTGGGTGTGCACCACGGAACGGATGCCGCCGAACGCCTGAAACAAGCGGCGGTGCGTCGGGGTGTCCGACGACGGCCGCAGCTTGCCCTCGACCACGCGGCCTTCGAGGTCGACCAGCACCATTTTCCCAGGTGTAAGGTCGGCATAAGGCACGCCGCTGGGCTTGATGGCAAAGACGCCGGCGCCGGGATCGAAGACGCTGACGTTGCCGAACGTCAGGTCGACCAAGCCCGACCCGCCCAGCTGGCGGTTGGTGACACAGGCTTCGTCGCGGAGGGCTCGATGCAGCATGGCACCGAAGATCAACACTCCGGCAGCGGCGCGACGGCGAGCAAAAACCGCCCCGCCGGCGCGGCTTTTCACTTCGGAAACTTGCCCGCGCGCACCGCCATCACATAGGCGGCAAACCCCCTTTTCATCTCGTCGCCCACCGCGGCGAACGCGTGGGCGAAGCTGGGCATTGCATCGGGCACGAAGCCCAGCAGGTCGGTGGACACCAGGATCTGGCCGTCGCAGCCAGGGCCCGACCCAATGCCGATGAGCGGCACTTTGAGGGTTTCCGTCATGGTGCGCGCGAGGTTCGGCTCGACCATCTCGGCGACAACGGCAAACACGCCCGCTCGTTCCAGCGCGAGTGCGTCCTCCAGCAATTGCTCGGCCTCGGCCGGCTTGACGCCAAACCGCCGGTAGCGGCCAAGGACTTGCACCTGCTGCGGTTGCAGGCCGAGGTGGCCCATCACCGGCACGCCGGCATCGACGATTCGGCCGATCTTGCCGGCCAAACCGCTCCCACCCTCGATTTTCACCGCCTCGGCCCCGGCCACCTGCATGAGCCGCTGGCAGGACGCGAGCACCTGCTTGAACTCGAAATGCGCCTCAACGAACGGCACGTCCGCCACGACGAGCGCCTCGGGCCGGGCGCGTGCGACGGCTGAGGTGTGGTGCACCATCATGTCGAGGGTCACCGGGATTGTGTTGGCGAATCCGAGCAGGGTGTTGCCGACCGAGTCGCCCACCAAAAGCAGATCCACGCCGGCTTCCGCCGCATAACGCGCGGTGAGGGCGTCATAGGCGGTTGCGGCCACAATGGGCCGCTGCCCCTTGAGTTTCCGCAAACTGAGGGTGGTGGTCTTCACTGGGAAACAACGCTAACCGACCGCGCCCCATTGTTCACGAAAAGAATGTGGCCCCGGGCGGTTCGGTGGTGGGGCGCCGGTCCGAGGCCGGCGCTGCGCTTCGCGCAAAACCACGCTACTTCAGCCAGGCCGGCACGCGTTCGCCGGCGACCATCTGTTCGAACGATTCGCGCGCGTTGACCAGCTCGAAACTGCTGCCGCGAACCAGCACCTCCGCCGGCATTGGCCGGGAATTGTAGCGCCCGGCCATGACGTGGCCGTAGGCGCCGGCACTCAGGAAAGCGACGTACTCGCCCTCGCCCAGTTCCTGCACCGTGCGGTCCGTGGCGAAACAGTCGCCAGATTCGCAGATGGGTCCGACAATGTCGGCCATCAATGCCCGGCGCGAGGTATCGCGCTGCAGCGGGACGATTTCGTGGTAGGCGTCATACATCGCCGGCCGCACCAGATCGTTCATGGCCGCATCGAGAATAAGGAAGTTCTTGCCCTGGCCGCGCTTGAGGTATTCGACGCGCGAGAGCAGCACGCCGGCATTGCCCACCATGAAGCGGCCGGGCTCGAGCAACAGCTTGAGTCCGAGCGGCTGCAGGAGCGGCTTGAGCGCCGCGCCGTAGGCCTCGGGCGTGATGGGCCGCCGGTCGGCCGGCAGCGCGTCCCACCAGGCCGCCGCGCCGCTGGCGAGCGCATCCTGGTAGACCACGCCGATGCCGCCGCCGAGGCTGAAGTAGGTGATGCCAAAATCGCGCTGTAACTGCCGGGCCAGCGGCGCGATCTTTTCCACGGCTTCGACAAACGGTCCCACCTCGGTGAGCTGGGAACCGATGTGCATCTGCACCCCCTTGAGCTCAAGGTGCGGCAGCTTCGCGGCGGCGGCGTAGGCCGCGGCGGCGAACTTCAGGGGGATGCCGAACTTGTTCTCGCTCTTGCCAGTGGTGATCTTGGCATGCGTCCGGGCGTCGACGTCGGGATTCACGCGGATGCCCACGGCCGCCTTGCGGCCGAGCTGGCCGGCCACGTGGTTAATGCGCGCCAGTTCGGGCTCGCTCTCGGCATGAAGCGCGAAAATGCCCGATTCCAGCGCGAACCGGATTTCCGCCTCGGTTTTGCCCACGCCGGCGAACACGCTGCGGTTGACCTTGGCCCCGGCCGCCAGCACGCGGCGCAACTCGCCCCCGCTGACCACATCAAAGGCGGCGCCGAGGTTGGCAAACAGGCGCAGCAGCGCGAGGCTGGAATTGGCCTTCATCGCATAGCACACCTGCACATCGAGGCCATCGAGGCTGCCCGCCAGGCGCCGGTAATTGTCCTCCACCGTGGCCGCGCTGTAGACATAGGTCGGGGTGCCGTAGAGCCGCGCCACGGCGGCCAGCTCGACCGATTCGCAGTGCAGGGAGTTTCCGACGTAGTGAAAGCGGTGCATGGCGGAGCCTGGTAAAAGTGCGCTGAAAAACGGGTCTGCATGACAGTTTTTACTTGAGAAAACGACACTAAAGTCGATGAAGGTTTCCCCATGTTGCGTGCAGTGCGCCATTGGTTCTATCGCCCGGCGATCCGGATGTGGTCGGTGGACAATTCACGCATCCACACCACGCAAACGAAGAACGCGCAGTTCATCAGCTACCTGGTGGAGAGCGGATTCCGGCAGGTGAACGGCGACCGCTATGAGTCCAGCCTGCGCCGTCGGCGCCTGGTCAAGAGCCTGCTGTTCTGGATATTGGTGGCCGGCGGCGCCTGGGTGCTGATCGAGAGCGCCCGGGCGATTTCGATGTTCTGAGCCGATCCTGGCGACGGCGCGCGGTCGGTCCTCTGCGGGCGGACGACTGCGGCTTACCCCTCGAATGGAATCAAGGGTAGAGCCACGCCCTCAAGCGGCTTACGCCAGCCGCACCCGGAATTGCGCCGGCCGACGGCTGCCGTCGTTGAGTGCCATTCCGAAAAGCGCGGAGACCGCCAGCGCCATGAACCAAACCCCGGCATCGAGCCGGCCGGCGTCAAGCCACATGAAGGTGATGGTCAGTGTGAGGATCGAAAGGATAGAGAGGAGAGTTTTCATGGGAGTGATCGAGGTTGCCTCAAGAACCCCGCCGCCGTTGAAAAGTTGCAGAGATGTTCCGGGCGCCGCCCGGACGATAAGAAACAAAAGGCCGCGCCAGTGATGGCGCGGCCCGTGGGTTGGAGATGATCGGTGGTGCGGCCGGATAAATGACCGACGCGGGTGGTTCAAGCAGCGAGATCCATCGGACGGGATTGCGGGGGGGTGGAACACCGAGCCGTGCCCGGAAACCGCGTGATCCGCGCCGAGCGAACCCGGTAGGGCGGCCGCCGCACATCATTGAGCGCGAAGGCGAAGAGCGCGGCGACCGCGAGGGCCGAGAACAGCAGGCCGGCATCCAGCCGGTAGGCATCGAGTGAGGCTGCGCCAATGATCAGGGCAAGGGTGGTGAACAGGGAGAGGATTGTCTTCATGGTGATTGAGTGCTTTCCCCTAAAACACAACCTGCCGCGAAAAGTTACAGCGGCAGGTTTTATTAAACTGATTTGCAGGAGATCGGTCGGACTTTAAAAGCGGATTCGGATCAAGAATTCCTGCCCAAAATAGAAAGCTTGTGTGCTCAGCAATCTTGAGCCTCGGCACAGCGGCGCGTTAAGGATAACGCGCCCCACCGACTCCCGGAAAAACATGCTCGGTGATCCAGCGATGCCGCCCGACAGCGCCGGGAAACGAACCGGCCTCGCCTTCGAAAGCGCGGCCGGTTCGAAACCAGAATCGCGGCGCCTCAACCGGCAGCACTCGCGTTGGTCGAGGTGGGGGTGAACGCCGTGCGCAGCACCGCCTTGAGGTAGTCGCGGTTCATGCGCGCGATGAACTCGTGGCTGATGAGCTTCGGACACACGGCGGAGCATTCGTAATAATTCGTGCAGTTGCCAAAGCCCTCGGCGTCCATCTGCTTCACCATGGCCAGCACGCGCTGCTCGCGCTCCGGCTGGCCCTGTGGCAGCAGTCCGAACTGCGAGACCTTGGCGCCGACGAACAGCATCGCGCTGCCGTTCTTGCAGGCGGCCACGCAGGCGCCGCAGCCGATGCACGCGGCCGCATCCATCGCGAGTTCCGCGGCTTCCTTCGGCACCGGGATGGCGTTGGCGTCGCACCCGCTGCCGGTGCGGACGCTGATGAAGCCGCCGGCCTGCATGATGCGGTCGAAGGCCTTGCGGTTGACGACCAGGTCCTTGATGACCGGAAACGGCTTCGCGCGAAACGGCTCGACCGTGATGACGTCACCATCGTGAAAACTGCGCAGATAGGTCTGGCAGGTGGCAACGCCCCGATGCGGGCCGTGGGGCTTGCCATTGATGACCAGCGAACAGGTGCCGCAGATGCCCTCGCGACAATCATGGTCGAAGGCGATGGGCTCCTCGCCCTTCACGGTGAGCTCGTCGTTCACCACGTCCAACATCTCGAGAAACGACATGTTGGGATTGACGTCGGGCGTCTCGTATTCATTGAACCCGCCGGGGGTGTTCGCGTCCTTCTGGCGCCAGACTTTGAGTTTGACCTTCATGATTGAGAGGGAGTCGAGGATCGAGAGACGAGGGGCGAGCGTCAGGATGCGCGCTGCCGGGTAAATGGGGTCTTGGTGTGAGTTACGACGAGCGAGTGGTTTAGCGCGACGATGCGGCCAGCCAGGACACTCGCCTGTTCAAGCACAGGATCGAGTTCCGCCTCGTCGATGTAATTCTCGTCGAAGGCAAGGTAGAAGTGCGAAGCCGTCTCCATCAATGATCCGTAGGCCTGTTCCAGAAACCGGGCAAAGTCAGGATCGGAATTCCGGCCCGAGCCCTCGGCAATATTCGCGACCACGGAAGAGCTGGCCCGGCGCACCTGCGACGTCAGTCCGTACATCTCTTCATGAGGAAACTTCCGGGTCAGTCGGCAGGCATCGCGATAAAGTGCGCGCGCATCTTGCCACACCCCAAGTTTCTCAAAGCGAAATCGCTGTTTCATGGCTCTCGGCGCTCGTCGTTCGACCCTCGGCGACGGACCTATTTATAGTTCCGCTTGGCCATGTGGACGGTCTCGTAGACCAGCGGCTCCTTGTTGAGCAGCGGCGCGCGGCCTTCGCCTTGATATTCCCAGGCGGCGGCATGGGCGAACTGCTCGTCGTTGCGCAGGCACTCGCCCTCGGCGTCGACGTGCTCCTCGCGGAAGTGGCAGCCGCACGATTCGTCCCGTTCCAGTGCGTCGAGGCAGAGCAGCTCGGCGAGCTCAAGGAAATCGGCCACGCGGCCGGCCCGTTCGAGCGACTGGTTGAGGGTGCCGCCGTCGCCCGGCACGTTGACGTTCTGCCAGTATTCCTCGCGCAGCGCGGGGATCTCCGCCAGCGCCTTCCTGAGTCCGACGGCATTGCGCGCCATGCCGCAGCCGTTCCAGAGGATCTTGCCGAGTCGCTTGTGAAAATGACTGACCGGCTGCTTGCCCTTGACGCCGAGGAGGCGCGTGACGATGCCGCGCACATTGTTCTCGGCCTGTTGGAACTCGAAGGCGTCGGTCTTCGGGCGCGCAGCGGGCTTCTGCGTGGCCAGGTAGTCGCCGATGGTGTTAGGCAGGACGAAATAGCCGTCCGCCAGGCCCTGCATTAGGGCGGAGGCGCCGAGGCGGTTGGCGCCATGGTCGGAGAAATTGGCCTCGCCGAGCACGTAGAGCCCGGGGACGTTGGACATCAGGTTGTANNCATCGGCACCTGGTAGGCGTTCTCGTTGGTGATCTCGTGATAGATGTCGAAGAGATTGCCGTAGCGTTCGCGCACGGTGCCCTCGCCCAGGCGCTTGATCACATCGGAGAAGTCCAGGTAGACGCCGAGGCCCGACTCGCCCACCCCGCGGCCCTCGTCGCACACCTTTTTCGCGGCGCGCGAGGAAATGTCGCGCGGGGCAAGGTTGCCAAACGCCGGGTACATGCGCTCCAGATAATAGTCGCGCGCCTCCTCCGGAATCTCGTTCGGGTTCCTTCGGCTGTCTTCCTTTTTCTTCGGCACCCAGATGCGGCCNNCTGCGTGAAGCACGGGTTGGCGAAGCAGGCGCCGCGCTTGTAGGCCCGCCAGATGGCGGTCGCGTTGGAGTTGCGCGCGTAGGTCGAGAGATCGAAAACGTTGCCGTATCCGCCGGTGGCCAGGACGACCGCGTCGGCGGCGTGGCGGGAGATTTCGCCCGTGAGGAGGTCGCGGACGATGATGCCCTTGGNNCCCTTGGCGTGGCCGTCGACCACGACGAGGTCGAGCATCTCGGAATGCGTAAACATCTGCACGCCGCCGAGGCCGATCATGCGCGAAAGCGCCGAATAGGCGCCGAGGAGGAGCTGCTGGCCGGTCTGGCCGCGGGCATAGAAGGTGCGCGACAC
>PMBT01000039.1:449-20893 GCA_003153035.1 Opitutia bacterium | reverse complement strand
CGTTGATCCCGCCCTGGGCGGCGATGGAATGGGCGCGGCGCGGGCTGTCGTGAAAAACGAAGCACTTCACGCGGTAGCCGAGCTCGGCGAGGGTGGCGGCGGCCGAAGAGCCGGCGAGGCCAGCGCCCACGACGATGATCTCGTATTTCCGCTTGTTCGCCGGATTGACGAGCCTGCTCTCCGCCTTGTGCTTGGTCCACTTCTGCTCGAGCGGGCCCGCGGGGATCTTGGATTCGAGTTTGGCCATGGCGGGAAAGGGTTAGCGCTGGACGACGGTGGCGGCCGGGGCGGCGGCCTCAAGCTTGGCGGCGGCGTAGGTGCCGGGCGCCGGTTTCACAATCCCGGTCATGATGGCGCCGGGAATCGCCAGATTGCCGAGGAGGTAGAGCAGGCAATACAGGGCGACAATCTTCTTGAGCAGGCGCGCCCATGGGCCGCTTTTCCAGCCCAGGGTCTGGAACAGGCTCTCGGCACCGTGCAACAGGTGGAAGCTCAGCAGGCCGACCGCAACGATGTAGAACAGCGAGACCACGGGATTGGCAAAACCGAGGAAGATCATGCTGTAGACGTCGTGCACGACCTGGCCCTGGGCCACGATCGGGAAGCCCAGGAGATGGAAATCCGATGTCATGATGTAGTCGGGAAGCCGTGTCTTGAAGCTGCCCGACTGCGCCCAGCCGAGCGTGAACTGCGCCAGGTGGTAGGCCACGAACGCCAGCACCACGCCTCCGGTCCAGCGCATCGTGCGCGAGGACAGCGTCGCCCGGATGGTGTGGTTGAAATCGTATTTCTCCGGCCGGGCCCGGTAATTCTCGAGCGTGAGCTGGACGGCGATCCCGATGTGCACGACCACGCAGGCCAGCAGTCCCAGCCGCACCGCCCAGAGCGTGGGCCCCAGGCTCTGGAGAAAGTGGGCATACCCGTTGATCTTGTCGGGCGGTCCAAAAACCTGGAGATTGCCGACAAGGTGGCCGGTGACAAAGCCAACGAGCACCACCCCGGTGACGGCCATCACGAACTTCTTGCCGATCGAGGCGCGGAAAAGGCTGCAGACAGGATTCATCGCAATGAATTGGTGAACAAGAATCAGACGTTATGCGCCGGTTGCAGGCAGGCGTAAACTGGCGGTGGGTAGACCAAAGAGAGGCCGGAAAGTAAAGGTTCTGCGTTCGGACACGAAACAGTGGGGCTGCTTATTAGACATCGTTCAAGATAGAAGAATCCCCGCTTATCCATCGCGGATCCGCCGTCCGGCGGCGCGGCAATGCAAAACAGCGGTTCTCAGACCGACGACCAGAAACATTCCTGGTGTCTTGTCATCGCGAAGCCGGCGACGCCGGCTGTGGCGATCCAGCTGGATTGCTTCGTCGCTTCGCTCCTCGCAACGACAGTCCAAGAGAAGGTGGCCAGCCTTTGGGGCGACCGCACCTGTCCGGGAAGTTCTCCCCCGAGCCGCTCACTTTGCCAACGGCTTGAGCAACGAAAACTTCCCGCTCGACCCGGGCTGCAGAAACTTGCGGCGGAATGCGTTCACGCGCACCCCCTCGCCCAGCACCTGCGCCAGGGCGTCCCCGGTTTCCCTCGGCGCGTTGTGATCGCCAACGTAGTGGAAGTCCCACCGCGCTTCGCCCGTCTGGATGAGGCAGTAGTGCCAGCAGGCCAGCCCCACCGGCAGGGCCGCGTCGACTTCGGCGGCCGACACCACTCCGCCGTCAGGCCGGAGATAAAGGTCGCGCTCGCGGCCGAGGATGCGGAAGCCGGTCGGAAATCGCCGGACGATGTCGCCCGTGCTGTAACGCAGCAGCGGCATCGCCCGCCGGTTGCGAGTCGTCACCTGCGTCTGGAACACGTCGGCCCGCCCCCGCCAAGGCACGAGCTCAACAAACGCATTCGCATCGATCACGCGTGAATTGTCCTGAAAGGCGTCGCCGACAAAAATATAGCCGGCCTCCGTGGATCCGTAGAGGTCGACCTGCGCCGCCGGGAACACCTCGGCGATGCGGCGGCTGTGCTGCAGGCTGGCCTTGCCGTAGGTGAGGATGACGATCTGCAGGCTCGGGAGGCTCACCCGGCGCTTGGCGGCAGCGCGGGCGAGCAGCGAAAGGTAGACCGGCTCGCCCTCGATGATCTCGGGTTTCACGGCCTGCAGTTCGAGCAGAATGCGGTCCCATTCGCTCTCGGGAAACACGAACGGATCGCTGGTCAGGTTGAGGTAGACGGTGCCCTCAAAATAGCGGTGGGGAAACGGCTGGTCCTCGTAGGGACAGAGATTGCTCGAGCAGGCCACCGGCGCGAGCACGGCCTTGCGCACGGGGCGCCCCGCATACGGCGCCAGCCGGGGGTGCGCCAGGTAGGCGCGACGGGTCTGCTCGGCCCACCAGCCGTCCTCCATGATCACGGTCATCGGCTCGGCGGTGGAACCCGAGGTGTGCTCGTATTCGTACTCCCGGTTTTGCAGACCGCGCTCGATCACGCGGTAGTCAGCAAAAAACGCCGTGTGTCCGCGCTGCAATATCTCCTGCTTGGTCAGCACCGGGATCCCATCGTAGCACGCCCACTGCAACGGCTCGGCGTGCAGCGGGAACCGTTCCGGATAAAGCGGGCTGCGCTCGTAGATTGCGCGGATTTCCGCCTCGAGCGACTCCGGCAGGCGGGAATCGTGCGCAGAGCCGAGCGTTTCCGGATGATTGGCAAAAACAGGAGCGGTCATGACTTGGCAAATACGCCCCCGTCTCCCGGCCAAAGCCGGCGGCGGGCAGCATGATTCGACTCCGTCGCACAAAAGCCCGTGGCGACATTTAGTCAAACCAGCGTTCCAGAGCCAAAGTGGCGCCATCAGACCACGATGCTCCGCCAACCCACCAAGCCGTTCTGCTGAACCAAGTAATGGATCGTTGGTGACCGATGCAGGAGCCTGCTCGCCGACGATTTCGATTCGGCTTTCGCGACCTCGCCGCTGCCTCGTCCTTCTGAACTCGAGCGACCGGATTAGCTTTGGGAAAAATGGATGCCAACGCAACGATCGCCTGCAAGCTGGCTCCTACATGATTCACCGAGCCGTCTGAAATCCTGGAAATGCAATCACCGACCCGTCTTGGCGGCCGGAGCGCCCCCACCCTTCAGCCGTTCCCACTCCGGCGCAAACAGCAGCAGCGCATCGAGGACGAGCGCGTGGGTGATCCGACCGGCGCGCGCCCAGGCGTACACCTCGTCAACCGGCGCCGCGAGCACCTCGATCTCCTCATCCTGGTCCCACTCCAGATCATTCGTGCGTTGCACCTGCTCGACCAGCACGAGGTGGCAGACATTGCTCATGATCGCCGGATTCGGGTGCACGCGGCCAAGCAGGCGGGCGTTCCTCCCGGTGCACCCGGTTTCCTCGCGCAATTCGCGCTGCGCCGCCGCCAGCGGGTCCTCGCCGCGCTCCATCACCCCGCCGGGAATCTCCAGGGACAGATCGTCGATCCCGAACCGGAATTGCCGCACCAACAACAACCGGTGCTCGGGAGTGAGGGCGACGACATTTACCCAATCGGGCGCAGTCATGATCACGAATTCCCGCTCCTGCCCGCGGCCGGGATGCCGGTAGCGCGCATTCAGCACGTCGAACAACCGGCAGTTGGCATGCAGAGTCTCGCCGGTTTTTTCCCAGCGTGCCGGCACGGCGGAGGCAGGCAGGTCGCTCATGGGTACATAAGAAAGCCTCCGCGACGCAGGGTCGAGGAGGCTTTCAGGAAAAACAATGCGGTCCCGATTACTTGGTCTTGATCTTCTGGCCGATCCGCAGGCGTTTCCAATCGATGCCCGGATTGGCGGCTTCCAGATCGGCGAGCGACGCACCGGTCGCCTTGGCAATCTTCGTGCCCGTGTCGCCCGGCTTGACCACGTATTCACCCGGACCGGCCACGGCGGCCGCTTCGCCACCTTTGGTGGCCCTCGGGGCGGCGGCGCGCGCTTTCGCAGCCGCCTCAAGGTTGGTGATTGACTCCTTCATCTTGCCGATCTCCGGCCCGATGGAATCAAATGCGGACTGGGTGGAGCGGGTCAGGGACACAATGTCCTTGCTGGCCTTGTCGGCCGACGCGGCGGCATTGCGGCTGTCGGTTTCGATGCTAGCCAGTTTGTCCGGCAGATCCTCCGGGACTCTCTTTCCGAGGGAGCTGACCTTGACGAGGGCGGTGACCCCGATGATCAAGGCGACAACACCGACCAAAACACCGGCCACCGGGAGGTAGCTGCTGTTGCTTTCGCGCGAAATTGTATCCATGTGTTAGTAGGGTGGAACGGATTATGTAGGGGTAAAGGGGGGGCAGATCAAGCAGATTGCTGAGGGGACAGGATCCGCCCGAAACACTCCAAATTGCTGCCGAGGATAGCGTTGACAGCCGTCGGGAAGCGCCGTCCCCTACCCGTCCGGCCTCGGGGCGTAGCTTAGCCTGGTAGAGCGTCTGGTTTGGGACCAGAAGGTCGCAGGTTCAAATCCTGTCGCCCCGACCAGTTTTCGCCGCTGGCGAAAACTGCTCCTCCGAAGGCCCGGCGAAGGAGGACCTCACCCACAGGAACCGCAAATCGAGATAGCGGTTGCGCTCGTCATCAATCAAGCTGGAGAAAACCCCGCCCCATGGATTATCCCGCATTCGTCTCCTTCACGCTCACCAACGCCTGCAATCTGCGCTGCCAGATGTGCGGACAATGGAGTCCCGAAGGCTATGTCCGGACCGGACACGGCCACCCCGGCAGTCCGCTGAAACTGGAGGAGTGGATGCGACTGGCTGACGACGCGGCGGCTCACGGGATCTCGTCGATTCTTCTGCGCGGGGGCGAACCGTTTCTGTTTCCCGGGATCGTCCGGCTTCTCGAACACCTGCACAGTCTCGGGATGTTCGTTTCCATCGATTCGAACGGAACCCGGCTCGCCGACTTTGCCGGCGACCTCGTGCGCCTGGGCAGGATCCACGTCACCATGTCGGTCGACGGCCCCGAGACGGTCCACGACGCGGTGCGCGGCCTGCCGGGATGCTTCGCGCAGATCAAACGTGGGCTGGCCCAACTGGCGCAGCTTGATTCCGGCCGCCCTCACCGGGTGAGCCGGGCGATCTGTTTCACGATCAGTCCGTGGTCGGTTGCGGGACTGGGTGAAATGCCGGCCGTGGCGCGGCGGCTCGGCGTGGACACCATCTGCATCGTGCCGTACTGTTACGTTTCCGCTGCCGCGGGAGGGGAATGGAGCCGGCAAATCCAGGAACTGGTCGCCTGCGATGCCGTTTCCTGGAAGGGCTTCCACCATGAGCGCTCCGGGGTGGACGCCGCGGTGTTTTCCGCGCAGCACGCGCGCTTTGAGGAAACCCTGGATGGGCTGACCAATTATCCGTACCTGCCGCTGACGGCCGCGGAATACCGCGACTGGTTCGCTGACCCGGCGATCCCGGTCGGACCTCCGGGATGTTCCAATGTCGACCGCCTGATCGATATTCAACCGACCGGTGAGGCCAATTTCTGCGTGGACCTGCCGGATGGGGCCCTGGGAAACGTGCGGGACGGCTCGATCGCTGAAATCTGGAATGGTGAGCGGGCCCGCCGCTTCCGCGAACGCCGGCGCCAGGGACCGCTCGGCGCATGCAGTCGATGCGTCGCCCGGCACATGGCGGACGTCCGCAACTGAGCGCGTTCATGCAGCACCCGCTGGACCACGAAGCAATCCCGCTGGATCGCCACGGTCCGCGCGGAGCGCCTCGCGATGACAGACGGTTTGAAGACAAGCCTCACCGCCTGTTTGTGACTTGGCGGCCGGGCGCGCTTTCTGCAAATCTGGGGCCGTGAAGAAATGGTTGTTCTTGGGATTGATCGCCGCCGCGGCCTGGTGGCTGTGGCTGTCCCCCGAGCCGCCGGCCGAATGGGCCGGGCGGCCGGTGTCGGAACCGCCGCGGCAAACTGTCAGTGAGCTACCCAAGCCGTGGACGCGGGACGGGGTCAAGTTTGAGCCGCTCGCCCGCTTTGCGGTGCGCGGCGTCGTCCTTTCGCGGGAGCGCTACCATTTCGACCCCGAAGCCGGGCTCGCCCCGGTCGATCTGGCGCTGGGTTGGGGACGCATGAGCGAGGCGGCGGTCATCAATGCGCTGAAGATTTCGCAGGATCATCGCTGGTATGAATACGTCTGGCGGAAGGCCCCGCCGATCCCTGAGGAGGAGATCGCGCGGTCGTCGGCCAATATGCACCTCATCCCCGCCGACCCGACCGTGTGCGCGGCGGTGTTCGCCGTGCGCCGCCACGAACTGGTCCAGTTTGAAGGCTATCTGGTCCAGGTGACCCGCCCCGGCTGGCATTGGCGCAGCTCGCTTTCACGCGAGGATTCCGGCGGGCATTCCTGCGAAGTCGTGTGGGTCGAGCATTTGGAGCGGCGCAATCCGTGAGCCTGGGGCGCTTCATCCGCCCCCGGAGTTCGATCCACACATCCCGCCGATTTCTCTCGCCCAGCCGAGCCCGGCGGAGGCGATCGGGGCAACGTTTCGCGAGCGGCCAATCCCGGTTTGTCATTCAAGAGATGACAAACGCCGCGGCGGCTGGCGGAGAGAACGCCTTCGGTGGTTCGTCCATGTCAACTATTAGTTGACAAGCGGCTGGTGGGCCCGGGACCCAAAGATGCTTCCGGCTGGGATTGCCTTGGGCGAAAAGTGCGCCAACGCTTCTGCCTATGGGCATCGCGGCGAAGAAAACTCCCCTCCTGCTCGAAGAAAAGGGCTTCCGGTCGTGTGCGCTTTCCGAGCTCAAGCAGTCCTTCCCCGAAGGTTTTCCGGCGATCTTCGGCCTGTGCACCGTCGCCGACGGCAAGGAATCCGTTATCTTCATCGGCTGCTGCAATGATCTGTTTCCGAGCGTTGCGGAGGTCATCCGCCGCCCGGCGGTCGCCGTTTGCAAACCCACCCACGTCACGGCCAAATATAAACCAGCCCTGACGACCGAGCAGTGGGCCGCCCGCGCCACGGAAACCGTGCAGTATCGAGCCAAATACAAGCCGGTTGTATGGGACCGGGACTGATCGCAGAAGAAACGGCGCGTTAGGGATGACATGCTCCACCTCGACTGCATCGTCGCGGCTTGGGATCAGCGCTTTTCGTTCGCCGCTGGCAGCTGGCTCAGCATCCGCTCCAGGTTTTTCCGCGCCTCAACATAGTCCGGCCTGATCCGCAGCGCCGCGGCAAACTGGGTAATGGCCTCTGGCACCCGCCCGGCATGGTAGAGCGCGGCCCCGAGGCTATTGCGGGCCTCCGCGTAGTCCGGATTGATCTGCACCGCCGCCTCGAACTGGGCGATCGCCTCGGGCAGCCGTTCCACTTGCAGCAGGGCATTGCCGAGATTGTTGCGCGCTTCCACGTAGTCCGGCTTGATCCGCACCGCCGCCTCATATTCCGCGATCGCTTCCTTTACCCGGTCCGTTCCGAACCGGGCATTGCCGAGATTGTAGTGCGCCTCCGCGTCGTCCGGATCGAGCCGCAGCGCGGTCTCGTACTCGGAGATCGCGTCCGGAATCCGCCCGGCCTGGAGCCAGGCGTTGCCGAGGTTGTAGTGCATCCTCGCGTCGTCCGGCTTCAGTCTGAGCGCCTCATGATAGTGCGCGATCGCCTCCGGGATCCGGCCCGCGTCGAGCAGGGCGTTGCCAAGGTTGTTGTGGGCGCTGGCGTAGTCCGGATCAAGCCGCAGCGCCCTCTCGCATTCCTTGATGGCCTCGGGAATCCGGCCCGCCTGGCGCAGGGCGTTGCCGAGGCTGCTGTGCCCTTCGACGTAAGCCGGCTTGATCCGCAAGGAGGTCTCGCACTGCGCGATCGCCTCTGCGAACCGGCCGGCACCGCCCAGCTGGTTGCCCAGGCGGCAGCGCTGGACCGCGCAATGGTCGAGGCCGTTCAGCAGGTTGAACCCGATTGAAAAAGCCAGCAGTAGGCCCCAGAGCGCGCGGGCGGCCAGACGCCAGCGCGGCCGGCCGGCCAGCACCCGCTCCAGGCCGAGGATGCCGACCACCGCGAGAAAGACCAGCGTGGCCAGAAACTCCACTTCATAGCGGCTGCAATTGCCGTAGAACAGCAGCAGGACCGCCGCCGTCGTGCCGAACAGGATGGCGACCGAGGCGATGAAACCGCGCAGGACGGAACGCGCCCCGGCCGCGCGACCCCGCCAGGCGAGCGGCGCCGCCAGCGCCAACCACAGCACGGGAATGTTGGTGAGCACGCCGAAGGGATCTTCCACTGGTGCATGACCCGGCGGCAGCGCCGGCGTGGCAATATCCCCGACGAAGGGGAACGACCGGCTCCACCGCACCGGCTCCAGAAAATAGACGCAAAAGTTGAACCAAAGATAATCCAGGCTGAAATGCCGGGCGGTGTCCTGCCGGTCGCCGGCCAGCTGGTAGCGCTGGCCGAATTCGAACGGACTGTCGAAGCGCAGCTGATTGTAGAGCATGAGCCCGAGCCCGCAGAGCACCAGGGGCAGAAGCGCGGCCGCCAGCATTCCCCAGGGCAGCCGCCGCCGGCCGGGGGCCGCCGGCTGCCTCCATGCCAGTCCCACCGGCACCAGAAGAATCGCCGTGCCGAGCAGCAGAAATGGTCGCGCCCCCACCGCCAGCCCCAGCGCCAGGCTCGCCGCGGCCAGCCACCAGCCCCGCCTCGCCGGATCATGCAGGGCCCGCCAGAGCGCCGCCAGTGCGAGCATGGACATCGCACAGCCGCAACTGACGGCGACCTCCCAGAATTCCGCCCGCTGCAGGAGGATCGGCACGCCCGCCGCCAGACCCAGCGCGAGCACTCCGGCCGCCACGACTCCAAGACTGACCTCCGGAAAATAGCGCCGCCACATGGCCCGCAACACGCCCGCGCCCGCCAAGAAACCCACCATGCTGAAGACCGCCACCGCATGGTGGTGAAACATATAATGACCGGTCAGCGCCACCCATGGCCAGAAGAGCAGCAAGGCCGGGCTGACCCCGAAGTAGAGGTAGAGCTTGCCCCGGTAGTAGCTCATGTCGTGCAGGCCTGAGCCCAGCCGGTATCGGGCGTTGGCCACCGGATCGTAGGGATCGGGCAACTGCCCGAGTTCCGCCGGAGCCTCTTTGTTCAAGCTCAGGTGGCCGTGCTGAAATCCCGCGACCAGCAAATTGTAGTGGTTGTCCGCCGCAAACCATCCGGTCAATTCCGTTGTGCTCACCGTCGCCATCCACGCGAACAGCCCGGCCACGAGCGCGCATTCCACCCAGAAAATGACGGTGGGCGCGAAGACGGACAGGATTTGAAGCAGGCGCTTGATCATCGAAACCGGACAGATACAGCCGGACTCATGCAATAGAGCCATCATCTTCCCCGTAGAAACTCAATTCGTTCGGTGAAAAATATTGGAGCGTGCCTGCAAGCTTGTGCCCGGCACCGCCGCTCAGTAGAAGCTCCGCGTTACCCAACGTTCCTCGCGGTCGTCCCCACATGATCCCGTTCATTGTCATCTGCGTTCTGGCGCTCGTCCTCTGGCTGTTACTCTGGAGCATCGTCTCCTTCGGCAAGATCGGAGACCTCCAGATTACCATCCGCGGCCTGGAGTCTGATCTCAATAACCAGATTATCGCCCTCGACAAACTGGGTCGTGAAATCAGCGGCCTGCGGGCCGACCTCCCGCCTCGGGCGGAACCAACCCCGCCGTCCTCCGTTGCGCCGGCAGTGCCTGCGTCGGCGGCAGCGGCGGTGCCCCTGCCGCCGATCGTGCAGCCAGTTGCGCCACTTGAACCGGCCGGAGTTCCGGTGGTGGCCGCGTCCGCGGCAACCCCGCCGCCGATGGTGACGATTCCGGACGAGCTCACGCTGCCGCCGTTCATTCTTTCAGGCGAGCCGCCAGCGCCGGCCCGGCCCGTTGCAGCGCCGCCGTTTGCCGCGATCAACTGGGAGCAGTTCATGGGCGTGAAGCTTTTCGCGTGGATCGGCGGCCTTGCGCTCTTCCTCGGCGTGGCCTTCTTCGTCAAACTCTCGTTCGAGAACAACTGGATCACGCCGGCGACGCGGGTGACGCTCGGCTTCCTCACCGGCGCCGCGCTGCTGGCCGGCGGCATCGCGATTTCGCGCCGCGCCTACCGGGTGACGGCGCAGACGCTCTGCGCCACCGGCGTTGTCATCCTTTATGCGGTGACGTACGCCTGCCGCTCGGTCTACCATTTCGACTTCTTTGACCCGCTGCCGACCTTTCTGCTAATGATGCTGATTACAGCGACCGCCGGCGTCGCGGCGGTGGCCTTGGAGGCGCAAGTAGTGGCGCTGCTTGGCATGCTCGGCGGTTTTCTCACGCCGGTGCTGCTGTCAACCGGGGTGGACAATCCGCCTGGCCTTTTCGGCTACATCGCCCTGCTGGACGCCGGCCTGCTCGCCGTGGCTCTGTATCGCCGGTGGCACTACCTCGGCCTACTCGCCGCCCTGGGCACGGCGGCGATGGAGTTCGCCTGGGTGGCGGACTTCTTTACCGCGGCGAAGATCTGCACCGCGCTCAATGTCTTCCTGGGATTCGACGGGCTGTTTCTGCTTGCGTTCGCGCTGGTCCAGCGGAGGGGAACCGCGTCCCGCTGGCTCGCGGGAGCCGCGGCCGGCCTGGCGTTTGTTTCGCTCGGCTTCGCCTTTTATCTGCTCGACGTCCCGAGGGTGGCGCAGGAGCCGTGGCTGCTTTTCGCCTTCATCCTCGGCGCCGACCTGTGCCTGCTGGCGCTCGCCCTGCTCGACGCGCAGCTAGCGAAACTGCACGTCGCCGCGGGCGCGCTCGCCTTTCTCCTGCTCACGGCCTGGATGGGCGCGCATATCAGCAACGCTTTGCTGCCGTGGGCGCTCGGGGCCTGTTTCGGGTTCGCCCTGCTGCATACGGTTTTTCCCCTGGTGCTGCGCTGCGTGAAGCCCGGAGCGGCGCCCGCGTGGTGGGCGCACCTGTTCCCGCCGGTGACCCTGGTGCTGGTGCTGCTGACCATCGCCCGCCTGCCCGATATCTCCTTCCTGGTCTGGCCGCTGGTGCTGGCGGTCGACCTGCTGGCCATCGGCGCCGCCTTGCTCACGGGAACTCTGATCGCGGTCGCCGCCACGCTCGTGCTCACGCTTTTCGCCACCGGCCTGTGGATGATGGGCCTACCGGTGGATCTTGCGGACGTTCCCACCCTGCTGTTTCTGGTCGGCGGCTTCGGCGGGCTCTTTTTCGCCGCCGGCGTCTACGGGCTGCGGAAACTGGCGGTGCTGCCCGCCGCAGATGCCGAGACCCCGGCCTGGCTCCGGGACCCGGCCGGCGCCGGATACCTTCCGGCCCTTTCGGCCGTGCTTCCCTTCCTCCTGCTCATCATGATTGTGCTGCGGATGCCGCTGGCCGGCCCTTCGGCGGTTTTTGGACTGGCCTTCCTGCTGACCGCGCTGGTTCTCGGCCTGGCTTGGATGCTGGAAGCTGGGCTGTTGCCCCTCGTGGCGCTGGGCTGCACCGCTTTGCTCGAATATGTCTGGTTCGAACGCGGATTCACACCAGCGGGCGCGATGGTGACGCTGTACTGGAACGTCGGATTCTACGCCGTGTTTGCATTGTTTCCATTCGCCTTCCGGCGCCGTTTCTCCACCCGGCTGCTTCCCTGGATCGCCGCCGCACTGGCGGCGCTCGTGCATTTCCTGCTGATCTACGAGCTCGTACGCCGCGCCTGGCCCAATGGCTACATGGGCCTTATTCCCGCGGTTTTCGCCCTGCCGGCGCTCGCTGGACTGGTGGGAGTGTTGCGCGTCCTGCCGGCCGAGGCGCCGCGGCGCCTCGGCGTGGTCGCCTGGTTCGGTGGCGTGGCGCTGCTTTTTATCACGCTGATTTTCCCGATCCAGTTTGAGCTGCAGTGGATCACGCTCGGCTGGGCGCTCGAGGGCGCGGCGTTGCTCTGGCTCTACCACCGCGTGCCGCACGAGGGCCTGCGCCTGGCCGGCCTCGGCCTGTTGATCGCGGCCTTCGCCCGTCTCGCATTCAACCCGGCGGTGCTTGACTACCACCCGCGCGCCGCCACGCCGATTCTCAATTGGTACTTGTACGCCTACGGCCTCACCGCCGTCTGTCTCCTCGCCGGCGCCCGGCTGCTTGCGCCGCCGCGCCACCGGGTGCTGGAAGGGAATGCGCCCGTCATCCTAAACTCCCTGGCCGGTGTGCTGGCGTTCCTGCTGCTCAATCTCGAGATCGCCGATTACTACAATCCGGCCGGCCGCGTGCTCACCTTCGAATTCTCCGGCAGTTTTGCGCGCGACATGACCTACAGCATCGGCTGGGCTTTCTTTGCCTTTGGGCTCCTCGTGCTCGGCATCGCCCGGCGCATCCGCGCCACGCGCTATGCCGCGATCGCCCTGCTGAGCCTGACGCTGCTGAAGCTCTTCCTCCACGACCTCGCCTCCCTCGATCAGCTTTACCGCATCGGCGCGTTGATCACCGTTGCCGTCGTGGCGATTCTCGCCTCGTTTCTTTACCAGCGCTTTCTTCCGCCCGAAACGAAGAACTGACACGCGTCTCCGCCGGCCCGTCGGCAGGCTCGCCGCGCGGCACTCGAAGCTTGCTCCGGTCAGTTGCCAGGAAGCTTCAGGGAAACCGGCGGTGTGGCCCCAGTCGGCGGCTGGGGAGCCGCAGAAGCTGCCACAGGCACCGGGACGCGGGATCGCAGGAGAAATGCCCGCTTCGCCCAGGAAAAGCCGCTGTCGGCTTGCATCCCGGCCGGGTCGAGCTGCAGGACGAGGTCCGTGAACTTCACGACTTCCCCAAAGTTCCCATCGTCAAACGCCAGCGACGCCAGATGGTAGGCGGCTTCGCAGCGCAGGGCCTTGAGCTGGGTGGTATCTTCCGCGAGTTGCCGCAACATGGCGGTCGCCTCGGGGGCCTTGCCGGAGCGGATCTGGCTCATGGTCTTCCCAAACAGCGCCCGCGTGGCAAACGAGGTTCCCGGCAGCGCCGCGGCTGCTTTGTCGTAATTGGCGACCGCCTCAGTGTAGTTGCCAACGGTGTAGGCGTCATCCGCCATCTTCATAAAAGCGGCGCCAGCGAGAGGATGCCCGCTGTTCTCCTGGGCGAAGGCGCGCAGCCTCGCCGGGGTGACGGCCGCCGCGTAGGCAGCTTCGATCTCGGCCTCATGCTGGGCGGCCAGTGCCTTGTAGCCATACCAACCGATGATCAGGATCACGACGATTGCACAACCGAAGTAGACGGCATTCCGGTTCTCCTTCTTTTCCCAAATCTCCCGGATCTGCTCCTCAAAAGGAGGCTGGACGTCATTTTTCTCGTCCGGTTTGCCAGGGTGTTTGGGGCTCACGGAGGGCTGGTTGGGCGGCGTGGTGCTCATGGAAACCGCGCAATATGGGCCGCGGTCCAAGTCCCCACAAGGCAAAATCCGGAGGAACCGCGCAGCCCGGTCGGCTCAGTCGTCGTCCCGGTCCGCGGTCTTGGTGACGGCCCACGCAGGGTACGCCGCGCGGCTGCCCTGCATCGCGTGCCAGAGGATCCGGTTCAGCACCGCCTCCGGCGCCCGGTCCACCTCCCGGAAGTTGATCCGGGCGGAGACCTCCGCGTCCCGGCGCAGCACCGGGTCGCTGATCGCCTCCGGCGCAGGGTTGAGCTGGTCCAGCGGCACCCGGTTCGGCACCGCGGCAAAGGGCGTCAGGTCGGGCTGGTCCGTGAAGCAGTCGAACATCGGCGTCGCGCTGGCGTCGAACTGGTTCATTGGAGGGAGGCCGAGAATCTGCTCGATTGTGCGGAGAAGGCTGGTCGTGTTGTACTGCGTGCCGACCACCGCGCCCCGCCTGGTGTACGGGCTGATGCAGTACGCGGTGGTGCGGTAGCCGCTGACGTGATCCCAGCCATCCTGCGGATCGTCCTCGATGCCGAAGATCACCGTCTCCGGCCAGAAACGGCTGCGGGTGATTGCCTCGACCATGCGGCCGAACGCCAGATCGTTGTCGGCGACCTGTGCGGCCGGCGTGGGGGCGTCCTGGTTGGTGCCGCTGGTATGATCGTTCGGCAGGCAGACGAGGATGAGGCTCGGCCACTCGCCCTTTGCCTTGAATTCCGCCAGTTCGCGGATGAAGAAGTCCGCCCGGAACTGGTCGGGCACGGTCAACGACCAGCCGACATACCCCGCGGGATAGTGCGGCCGCAGCGAGTCAATCACCGGGTGACTTTCGAAGAACACTTCCGCGGTGCCGTCCTGCCAGGCGCGGAAACAATCGCGGAACCGCGGCGTGCCCTTGCGCACCGGATCGCGCCAGCGCACGGCGGGCTCACCGAATTCGCCGTAGTCGCGCAGCGTCCGGCCGTGGGCCAGCGCGTTGTCCCACAGGAAGCCGGCGGGGGAATAGGCCAGCGCGTCCTTTCCGTCCTCGCCCATGCCGTCGGGATAGCCGCGCGGCCAGCCGGCGAAGGAGCGCTCCAGGTAATCGGTGGCGAACGCGGAGGTGCTCCACTGGTGGCCGTCGGCGCTCAGGATGCCGGCGCAATAGGTGTTGTCGAGCAGCACGAACTCGCGCGCGAGCTTGTGCTGGTTCGGCGTGATGTCTGCGCCGAAGACGCAGAGCGCGGCGGCGCCGTTGCCGCGCGGTTCGTCGCCGAGCACCTGGTCATAGGTCCGGTTTTCCTTGATGAAATAGACGACGTGCCGGAAACGGCTCGGCTCGCCGATGCGTTCGGGCACCGGCCGCGGGGGCTGGCCGGGCCGCGGGGGCAGCGCGCTGGCCGTGATCGCGGCGCGGCGGAGGTTGCGCGCGACCGTCTCGGACAATCCGGGCAGCTCGCGCTGCTTCGGGAGGGCGATGAGCGAGACGGAGCCGCTGTACTGGTGGGTGTTGAACCCGATGCGCCCCGCCTCCCCCCGCCACGGCTCCGTGGCGAGACCCTTCAGGTTGGCCACGGCCAGTCCGCCGCGCCTGCGGTCAAACGCGAGCGCGCTGGGGAACCAGCCCACCGGCAGCAGTCCCTCGAGGCGGGAGTCCGCCTTGGCTGGTGCGAAATGGACGACGGCGATGGCGTTCTGGGTGCCGTTGGCCACGTAGAGGGTCCGGCCCCGGCGGTCAAAGGCGAGCGCGTTGGGCGAGGCGCCAAACAGGTCGGCGGGATTCGCCTTCGCCCAGATCGTCTCAACCACCCGGTTGGTGCGCGCGTCGATCACGCTCAGGTTGTCGGCGCCGGCATTTGCGCAGACGACGTAGCGACCGTCCGGCGACACGGCCAGCGCGCAGGCGTGCAAACCCGTGACGATCTCCAACGGTGGCCGCAAAGTTCCCGTGGTCGCCACCAGGTCAAGGACCGTCACCGATCCTTCGCTCGCAATGTTGCGGACCGGATCGACGCGCACTTCGGTGCCCCGGCCCGCGGGGCCGGTGACATCGTCCGGACCCGGGCGGCGGCCGCCCCAGTTCGAAACATACGCCTTGTTTCCAACGAGCACCACATCGTATGGCGCCACTCCGGTGGCGAAGGTGCGGAGGATCGCGCCGGTGGCCGCGTTCAGTTCAAGCAGCGTGTTCGACAGGTTGCCGCAGACAAAAAGCTTCGCACCGTCGGCGCTCAGGGCGAGGCCGGCCGGAATTTCCTCCCGCCGGCGCGGAGCGTCGGCGGGAGGAAGCGGAATCGAATGGGACGGCGCTACCGTGGCATCGTCCCCGACTGCGAAGACCTTGATCGAGCCATTGACGTTGCTGAGGAAGATGCGCCTTCCGTCAGGCGAGAAGATGAGGCCGGTGTAGCTGAGCTGGGCATCTGCGTCGGGCTTGAGGATGTTGGCCGAAGCCACCGCCGGCGCCGGTTCGGCCGCTGCGTCTCTCGGCAACTTCACCCGCTGGCGGATGCCGCCGGTGGCGGGGTCGATCACCACGAGTTCGCTTGTCTTGCCGGACACGATCAACAGGCGGCCGTCGGGCGAGAGCGCGAGCGCTTGGGGACGCAGTCCGGGCAGTTCCACCTGCCGGCCCAGTGGCGTGATGATCTGATTGACCGGCAGGACGGTGCGGTTTGGACCGCCGCAGCCGACGGGCTCGGTCGTGGCTTCGGGGCCGGTGGGCACTGCAGCTGTCCCCGCAGCCGCAAGAGCAATCAACCCCAGCAGCAGTCCAAGCTTCATGCGACCCATACCGCAGTGTTCCAGAACCCGGTTCCGGCGCAAACCGGAATCGTCGCCTCATCCGCCGCTAGAGCGGTTTCACGAAAACTGTAGCCGTAGACTGCTACCAAATGGAGGGCGAGGCTCCCGCCGAGCCGCGGTGGACACGGAGGTCCGCCCTCCATCCAAGCGCGGCTATGAGTCTATTTAAACCGCTCTAGTTCCGTAGCATGGGTCTCCCCTGGGCTCCGTAGGCCAGGCGAAGGAGGCCGACCCATGATCTGTACGTCCCACGGGTCGGGAGACCCGTGCCACTTTCCCGTCGAGGCAAAGCGAGCTTTAGGGTGTCAGATCCAACGCTAACAAAAAAAAGCGCGGGCCGGAGCCCGCGCCTTGTGCGAAATAGGGAAGAGTGAACGTCAGACCAAGCGCCGGCGAAACGCCGCGATGGCCATGAGCGCCGCACCGAGCAGGGCAATCGTCGCACCGCCGTCTGGGATGTAATAGAGCTGAGGTTGCACCAGACCACCGGCGGCGTCCCTAAGGATCATGACGGAAACCCCGGAAGACGGGCTCGCTGCCAACATCGCGTTGTCGACGCCGCCAAAGGCGCTGACGGCCTCAGATTCGAAGATGTTACTCGAATCGTACTGTCTATATCCACCCCCGGCACCCGGCGCGCCCTCGGCATTGGGCTGACCATTCTCCTCGTTCTGAAGCCACCAGATCGCGAGCTGGAGTTGACCGGCCGAATCATACCGGGCAGATCCCGTTGTGCCATAATTGTAGCCAGCCAAGGTTCCCGCTGCAAACTGGGAGTAAAGCCAAGCCACTCCGTTGCTCAGGGGAATGGTCGGACCCAACGACGCAGGGCCGAGCGTGAAACTGTACGGCTGCCCGGGGGAGAATTCCTCCGAGTACGACATGCAGAAGGTCTCAAACCCACCGCCGAGAAGCGCGGCGGAGCCGTAGCTTGCGGTCGATAAGCCGGTACCAACAGCCGTGAACTCGCCGCCGCGGTAGGCATCGCTGTACGCGTTGGTGTTCAGCGTAATCGTGTTGGCGAATACATATGAACCTGCGGCGACCACGAGGGCGAGGGTCACCAGTCCTTTGCAAAGGGTCTTAAACGGGTTGTTCATTCTGATTGCAATAAGCCAAAATCGTGCCAGTTGCATGAGCGCTTCACAGACGTGTCACAACGATTTCATCAATAAATTGTTACAAAATAAAAAAATCATAGAGCGTCCTATTTCCATACCAGCCTCTGGTCATAAGTGTTAAGCAATTCGACGTTGAATGGCCCATGGGAACTTGAAATGGAGCATTTAGTATCTTAACTATTTAATTAGTAGTTTCTTATAGCACACACCCCCCAGAGAAGCATTTTGTATACCTTTCCGACATGCAAACGCGTATAGGGTTAAGGTCTCTGCAATCATGATGTTGCGGCTAATAATTGTTCCCGGTGACCCCATTCAACTGCGCCTTTTAGGGATCCGGCACACACCCTCGCACGCAGACTCCCTCCCAAATGGCACAGTCGTGAGTCCGCGCAGCGGAGGTTAAATGAGCGCTTGCTCTGGCCTCCGTCAGCCTCCAATCACCGTCCATTTCAGGATAGCAGGGTGGTCTGAGGTGGCGCCTCGCTAATCGAACACCACGGTCTTGTGGCCGTAGACAAGGACGCGGTTCTCCAGGTGCCAGCGGACGGCCTGGGCGAGCACCGTCTTCTCGAGGTCGCGCCCCTTGCGGATGAGGTCCTCGACGCTGTGGCGGTGCGTCACGCGCGCGACGTCCTGCTGGATGATGGGGCCGTCGTCGAGCAAAGCCGTGGCATAGTGAGCCGTGGCGCCGATCAGTTTCACGCCGCGTTCGTGCGCCTGGTGGTAGGGCCGCCCGCCCGCAAAGGCGGGCAGGAACGAGTGGTGAATGTTGATCACCGGCCGGTTGAATTTCGCGAGAAAGCCGGGCGACAACACCTGCATGTAGCGGGCGAGGATCGCGAACTCCACGCCGGCGGCTCGCAAAAGTCTCAACTGGCGCGCCTCCGCCGCCGCCCGGTTCCTCGTGGCCACCGGCACGTGATGGAACGGCAGGCCGTAGCCCCGCGCCGCGGCCGCAAGATCAGGGTGGTTGGAGATCACACACGCGAAATCCCCGGCGAACTCCCCCGCCTTCCCGCGCAGGATCAGGTCGTGGAAGCAGTGATCAGCCCTGGAGACAAAGATGGCGCCTTTCGGGCGGTGCGCCGAGGACGCCACCTGCGCCGCCATGCCGAGAGTCGCGGCAAACGCCTGGAACTCGCGCGCCTCGGTCTCGGGATCGCCATTCGCCGGAACCCATTCGACCCGCTGGAAAAACACGCCCTTCTCCATGTCCCGGTGCTGGTCGGCGTGCAGGATGTTGCCCTGGCGTTCAAAGATCCAGCCGGCCACGCGGGCCACGAGTCCGCGCTGGTCGGGTCCATGCAGCAGGGCGATGAGCGTTGGGGTGGAGGTAGGCATGACCGGAAAGGATTACCCGAGCCCGCGGTGGGAGGCTATCCGAAAACTCCTTGTTGGAAGATCCAAGGAATCGCCTGCGAGCAGGCTTCCTACAAATGAAGGCCGTCCGGTGGAGCTAGAGCGGCTTCACGAAAACTGTAGCCGTAGACTGCTACCAAATGGAGGGCGAGGCTCCCGCCAAGCCGCGGCGGACACGGAGGTCCGCCCTCCATCCAAGCGCGGCTACGAGTCTATTTAAACCGCTCTAAGAAATCGCCCGCCAGCGGGCTTCCTACAAAAAAAGCCGGCGGATGGAGGTGGAAAAGAGGCGCGTTGAGGATCCAGCCTCTGCATGAAGCTACGGCGGACAGGTAACGCGCCCCACCTCAATCCATGGCTCCGTGATCTGCGCCCACGGCGGTTCACGGGAAAAACCCGGCCGCTGTTCAGCCCGCGGCCTCGACGTTGCCCATGTATTTCTGAAGCGGGCGGACGCCGACGCGCTTCTGCTTCAGCGCCTTGATTCCGTTGAGCGCGGCAAAGGCGCCGGTGATCGTGGTCATGATGCAGATACCGTGGGCGTAGGCGGCCGAGCGGATCTTGTTCTCGTCCTTGCGGGGCGTCATGCCCGAGGGCGTGTTGAAGATCATCTGGAGCTGGCCGTTTTTCAGCAGGTCGATGACCGTCGGGCGGCCTTCGTCGATCTTCGCCAGCAACTGCACGTTGACGCCGTTCTCCCGGAGGGTCCGCGCCGTGCCGCTGGTCGAGTAGACCGTGAAGCCAAGCGCTTCGAGCTGGCGGCCGAGGTCGACCGCGCGGGGCTTGTCGGCGTCCTTCACGCTGAGAAAGACATTCCCGGACAGCGGCAGGGCGTTGACGGTGGCCTGCGTCTTGGCGAACGCGATGCCGAGGTCTTCGTCGAGGCCCATGACCTCGCCGGTTGAGCGCATCTCCGGGCCGAGCGTGATAGTGGCGCCGGGAAAACGCACGAAGGGGAACACCGCCTCCTTCACGCACCAGTGGCGCGGGGTGAGCTCGCGCGTGAAGCCGAGATCCTTGAGCTTGAGGCCGGTCATGACCTTGGCAGCAAGCTTGGCCAGCGGCACGCCGATCGCCTTGGCCACAAACGGCACGGTGCGGGACGCCCGCGGATTAACCTCGAGCACGTAAAGGTCGCCGTCCTTGACCGCAAACTGCACGTTCATCAGGCCGATGACGTTGAGCGCCTTCGCCAGCGCATAGGTGGCTTCGCGCACGGTGGTCAGGATCGCGGCGGACAGCGTGTGCGGCGGCAGGACCATCGCGGCGTCGCCCGAGTGGATGCCGGCGTACTCGATGTGCTCGAGCATGCCCCCGATGACGGTGGTTTCGCCGTCGCTCAGGCAGTCGACGTCGAGCTCGATGGCATCCTCGAGGAATTTGTCGACCAGCACCGGCTTGCCCGGCATCGCGTCGAACGCCTGGCGGATGACCGCGCGCAGCTCGGTCTCGCTGTAAACGATGAACATCCCGCGCCCGCCGAGCACGAACGAGGGCCGCAGCAGCACGGGGAAACCCACCTCATGCGCGAAGCGGATGGACTCCTCCTCGGTGACCGCGGTGCGGTTGGCCGGCTGCTTGAGGTTGAGCCGGTGGAGAATCGCGGCAAAGAGCTGGCGGTCCTCGGCGATATCGATGCTTTCCGGCGAGGTGCCGATGATGTTCACGCCCTGCTGCTTGAGCGCGGTGGCGAGGTTCAGCGGCGTCTGCCCGCCGAACTGCACGATGACGCCCTCGCATTTCTCCTGCTGGTAGATCTCCAGCACGTCCTCCAGGGTGAGGGGTTCGAAGTAGAGGCGGTCGCTCGTGTCGTAGTCGGTCGAGACGGT
>PMBT01000039.1:0-416 GCA_003153035.1 Opitutia bacterium | reverse complement strand
TAGTAGTAGGGCGTGAACGCCTCGAACTCGGCCGCACAGGTGTCGACCAGACGGTAAACGGTGTGGACGCCGGCCTTCTTGCGATGGGCGCGCACGGCTCCAAAATCGGCCGCCAGCAGGTGCGCGAGCTGCACGTCGGAGTAGCCGGCCTCCTTGGCGCGGCGCAGCAGGCCGGTGTCGATGGTCGCGAGCGTGTGCCGCTTCAGCTCCTCCTCCATCTCGCAGAGCTCGCGCAACTGGTGCAGGAACCACGGATCGATCTTCGTCAGGTCATAGATTTGCTCCACGGTATAGCCCGCCCGGAGGGCGTGGCGGATGAAAAAAATGCGCTCAGCGTTCGGCGTGCCGAGTTTCTGCTTGATGACCTTGTCCTCCAGCTGTTCGTCGCCGCCGTATTTGCCGCCGCCGCCGAAGCC
>PMBT01000060.1:30477-31267 GCA_003153035.1 Opitutia bacterium | reverse complement strand
TCGACCTCGTCGAACAGCACCACGGAATAGGGTTTGCGGCGGACCGCCTCACTGAGCTGGCCGCCCTCGTCGTACCCGACGTAGCCCGGCGGCGCCCCGATCAGGCGGGACACGCTGTGCTTCTCCATGTACTCCGACATGTCGACGCGGACCATCGCCGCCTCGGTGTCGAACAGGGTCTCCGCGAGCGTTTTTGCCAGCTCGGTCTTGCCAACGCCGGTGGGACCGAGGAACAGGAAACTGCCGACCGGCCGGCGCGGGTCCTTGATGCCACTGCGCGCCCGCAGGATCGCCTCGGTGACCAGCGTCACCGCCTCATCCTGTCCGATCACGCGCTGGTGGAGCACGTCCTCAAGGCGGAGGAGTTTCTCCTTCTCACCCTCGATGAGCCGCGTGACAGGCACGCCCGTCCACTTGGCCACGACTTCGGCGATCTCCTCCGAGGAAACCTCCTCCTTGAACAGCGTGGCAGCGTGGCCGGCCTTCTCGAGTCTCTTCAGTTCAGCCTCCAGCTGGGGAATCTTGCCGTGGCGCAGTTCGGCCACCGTGTTCAGGTCATAGGCGCGCTCGGCCTTCGCCATCTCCAGGCGGGCGGCCTCGAGCGACTCCCGCAGCTTGCGCACCTTGTCGACCGCGCCCTTCTCTCGTTCCCAGTGCAGCCGCAGGGCCTTCGCCTGCTCGCGCGCCTCGGCCAGTTCCGCGCGGAGCGCGGCCAGCCGGCGGGCACTGGCGTCGTCCTTTTCCTTGGCGAGGGCGGTCTCCTCAATCTCCAGCCGGAGGACGCGACGCG
>PMBT01000060.1:0-30401 GCA_003153035.1 Opitutia bacterium | reverse complement strand
GGTTCGACGAGCACGGGCTGGAAGCGACGCTCAAGCGCGGCGTCCTTCTCGATGTGCTTGCGGTATTCGTCGAGCGTGGTGGCGCCGAGGCAATGCAACTCGCCGCGGGCCAGCATCGGTTTAAGGAGGTTGCCCGCGTCCATCGCGCCTTCGGTCTTGCCGGCGCCCACGATGAGGTGGAGCTCGTCGATGAACAGCAGGATGCGGCCGTCGCTCTGTTTGATCTCGGCAAGCACCGCCTTGAGGCGCTCCTCGAACTCCCCGCGGTATTTCGCGCCGGCCACCAACGCGCCCATGTCGAGCGCGAAGATCGTCTTGTCCTTCAGCCCCTCGGGCACGTCGCCGCGCAGAATGCGCTGGGCGAGGCCCTCGACAATGGCGGTCTTGCCAACGCCGGGTTCGCCGATCAGGACGGGATTGTTCTTGGTCTTGCGGGAGAGGATCCGGATGGTGCGGCGGATCTCCTCGTCGCGACCGATGACCGGGTCCATCCGGCCCTTGCGCGCCTGCGCGACCAGGTCGATTCCGTACTTCTCCAGCGCCTGGTAGGTGCCTTCGGGATTGTCCGTGGTCACCTTCTGGCTGCCGCGGACCTCGCGGAGGGCCTTGAGGATCTTCGCCCGGTCCAATCCGAAGCTCTTGAACAGCTTCTTTAGCGCCTCAGGCTTGCCGACTTCGAGCAGGCCGAGGAGCAGGTGCTCGACGGAAACAAATTCATCCTTGAGCGACCCGGCCTCTTCCTCGGCCCGCGTGAGCACGGCGTTGACCGACTGCGTGACGTACACCTTCGATGTGTCGACGCTGCCCGAGACCTTCGGCAGGCGCTCAAGCTCCCGCTCGACGGCGAGCTGCACCGCGCTTGGCGTGATGTTCAGCTTGTCGAGCAGGCCCGGCACAATGCCGTTTTCCTGGCTGAGGAGCGCGGCAAAGAGATGCCACGTTTCCACCTCGTTGTGCGAGAGGCGTCGAGCAATAGCCTGCGCGTCAGTAACCGCCTGACGCGACATGACGGTAAATTTGTTGAGGTCCACGGGTTTACGTCGTGCAAGTGGCGGGCCAATCCACTCATCAAGGAAACCAGCCCGGCGGGTGTGTCAACCACGGGACAAGCTGGCCGCCTTCGGGACGTTCCGGCCCGGCCGGAGGCGCACCGCACCGGTCTGGAACCGCCTCGGCCGGTCTCCGCGGGGCCGCCATTTCAAAACGAAAAGCCCACGAGCGACGCGGCTGTCCAGAAAAGTTATTACATCCCCTATGCATACACTTTTCATATCCATCGCGCCGACCGTGGGCTAATTGGTCGGAAAGTGAGCGTTCTCAAACAACGGTGCCGGCAAGACCAGCGTCGGTCACCTGGGTATTTCTGCGCAGAATTCGCCGCCTGTCCAGAGAACTTTCGGTCTGAAAAATGTAAACCGTGTTCACTGGGTCCGCGGTCTGCGGTGCGCCTGGTGTGACCTCCGCCAATCCCCCCGCTTCACAGAACTAGGCGGGGCGGCAAATGTCGCGCCTTGCGGCGCTTGGTACGGCGGCCCCGCCTTGGAGAATCGTTTCAGCAGCTGCGGTAACGCGGCACGATTGGGATGACGCGCCCTACCGTATCTGCTTTGCTCCCCCTAAGCCGGACTAATGCAGTCGAATCGCTGCCTTCCTCAGAGGACCAGAAACTTTTCGGTGAATGATGTAGGAAGCGCGCTTGCGCGCGATGGCAGAGAGAATCGCACGCAAGCGCACTTCCTACAAGTGCACGGGTCAGGCCTGCTAAGAGTGGGCTGGAGGTTTGCCGGCGTTTGGGTGTAATGCTTGGGGTCGGGTGGCGGTCGTCTGGTACCGCCCCGCAACATCGCATTACCCGCCATGAAGAATCTGCTTCGTATTGCGTTTCTGTCCTTCGGCCTCCTGCACACGGGGGCCGCGGTTGTCGCCGGCCCGCTGCATGTCTGGGAGAAAGACGAGCTCACGTTCACCGCGGTCAACACCTACAAGAATCCGTACACCGATGTGATCGTGTGGGTCGACCTGAACGGCCCCGGCTTCACCAGGCGCGTCTATGGGTTTTGGGACGGCGGGCAGACCTTTCATCTGCGCGTGATGGCGACCGCCCCGGGCGCGTGGACGTGGGCCAGCGGTTCGGAGCCAGCCGATCCCGGGCTGGTTGGGAAAACCGGTTCGTTCACCGCCGTCGCGTGGACCGAATCGGAGAAGGAGGCGATCCCGGTGAGGCGCGGCATGATCCGCCCCACGGCGAACCACCACGCGCTTGAGTATGCCGACGGCACGCCCTACCTCGCGATCGGCGACACATGGTATGCCGTTCCTGCGAACCGCTTCCGGTGGTTTGACGACGTCGTCGAGCGGCCGATCGGTCCGATGGCGGGTTTCAAGGATTATGTGCGCTACCGCAAGGCGCAGGGCTACAACTGGATCAATATCATCGCCGCGTTCCCAAACTGGAAGACTGACGCCAAGCCCTGGCACTTGATGATGAACGACGCGGCCCACACCACTGTGCGCTCGGCGTGGCTCGAATTCGGCACCGGCAGCGCCAAGAACATGGACAACGAGGGCGGCCGGCCGTTCTTCTTCCCGGGCCGCGTGCCGGGCTTCGAGGACGATTTCCCCGACATGGACCGGGTCAACCCGGAGTATTTCAAATACCTCGACCGGAAGATCGACTATCTCAACGCCAAAGGATTCGTGCCGTTCATCGAGGTTTCGCGCCGCGACTCCGGCCTGTGCTGGTATCAATACTACGGCTGGCCCAATTCCTACGCGCGCTTCATCCAGTACATCTTCTCGCGCTACCAGGCCAACATCACCGTGCTCAGCCCGGTGCACCTCGACATCATCGNNCGCCGCCCTTCGGCACGCTGCTCTCGGCCAACGCCAACCCGTCGACGCTTGAGAACTGGGGCGACGACTCGTGGGTGACGCTCCACCAGACCGGCAACATGCGCGAACACGTCAACTACTGGTACCTCACGGAAATCTTCAACCAGAAGCAGCCGCGCCCCGCGCTCAACGGCGAGCCCTACTACGCCGGCTACAAGGATGCGCGCGGCCCCGGCGCCGCCAATTACACCCGCGGGGCCGCGGGCGGCACCGAGCGCGACGACCAGTTCGCGCGCTCAGGCCTCTACGGCAGCTTCCTCTCCGGCGGATTCGCCGGGCACGTCTACGGCGCCGAGGGCATCTGGGGCGCCGATATCGAGCCCACCGCGCCGACGAAGATGTGGGACGCATTCCAGTGGACCTCCGGCGCGCAGATGCAGTATCTGCGGACATTCGCGTTTTCCATCGGCCGGCGCTACCAGGACCTCGTGCCGCTGGCCGACCTCGTCCTGCCGCACCAGACGCACGACACACTTAGCTACGAAGGCTGGGCTTATTGCGCGCGGACGGACGACAAGACCATCTTTCTCGCGTATTTTGAAAAAGGCTGCCCGCGCTCACAGATTCGCGGGGCGCGACTCAACAGCCGCTACGATGCGCAATGGTTCGATCCGCACCACGGGACCTGGTCCGCCGTGGGCGGCGGAACGGTGCACGCCAACAAGATCGGCATCATCGAGCTGCCGGACTTTCCTGGGGACACTGACTGGGGCCTGAAGCTGGTCTACGCCGGCCCCGCTTCCCCGGAACCAACGCATTAATAGTCCGGACTTTCTTCACTACACCGTCAGATCCGTGGCGCGGCCGCGACTGCTGCACCCGGCGCTGGTTTGACTTCAGAGTTCCGCGGAGTTCCTTGGGTTGAACGCTCGATCACTGCTTCCTTCCACCCCATTCCTTGTCATGAGTACAAAAATCCGGGCCTATGCCACGTCAGCCAAAGGACAACCGCTGCAGCCGTTTGAATTTGATCCCGGACCGCTCGGCGCCGAGCAGGTCGAGATCAAAGTCAGCCATTGCGGCATCTGCCACTCGGATCTCTCGATGCTGGACAACGAGTGGGGCTTCTCCACCTACCCGTTCGTCGGCGGGCACGAGGTCGCCGGCACAATCGTGGCCGCAGGTCCGCAGGTGAAGCACTTGAAGGTGGGCGACCGCGTCGGCCTGGGCTGGTACGCCCACAGCTGCATGGCCTGCCCCCAATGCCTCGCCGGCGATCACAATCTCTGCCCCACGGCCCAAGGGACCATCATCGGTCGCTACGGCGGCTTCGCCGACCGGGTCCGCTGCGACTGGATCTGGGCCACGCTGCTGCCCGACGCGATCGACGCCGCCAAGGCCGGCCCGCTCTTCTGCGGCGGCATCACGGTGTTCAATCCCATCATCCAGTGCGGCGTCCAGCCCACCCACCGGGTGGGCGTGGTCGGCATCGGCGGACTAGGCCATCTGGCGCTGCAGTTCCTCCGGAAATGGGGTTGCGAGGTCACGGCCTTCACCTCGAGCGAGAGCAAGCGCGACGAGGCGATGAAGTTCGGCGCGCACCACGTGGCCAATTCACGCGATTCCGCCCAGCTCCAGAAGCTGGCCGGTTCGCTCGACTTCATCCTCGTCACGGCCAACGTCACGCTGGACTGGCCGGCGCTGATCGGCGCGCTGGCGCCGCGGGGCCGGATGCACGTGGTGGGCGCCGTCCTGGAGCCGATTCCCGTGGCGGCGTTCGCGCTCCTCACCGGGCAGAAGGCGATCTCGGGGTCGCCCGTTGGCAGTCCGGGCACGACGGCGACGATGCTCGATTTTTGCGTCCGCCACCGCATCGCGCCAACGACCGAGCTGTTTCCGATGTCGAGGGTCAACGAGGCCCTCGAGCACCTGCGCGCCGGCAAGGCGCGGTACCGCATCGTGCTGGAAAACGACTTCCGCTGACGCCGGGATTACGGACGCGTTGCTGAAGCGAGTCCCCGCCAAGGCGCGGTCGCCAGCGCGGCCGGCGGGAATTCGCCGGACACCGGTCTTGAACCAACGCCGGGAGGCGCGATACTGCGACGCATGGAGCGACGCAAATTTGTGCAACTGGCGGCAGTAGGGACCGGGGCGACTCTGGCAGGGTTGAAATGGCTGCGCGCGGCGGACGCGCCGGCCGCCGTTTCGACCGCGGCAACGGCGCCGAAAGGCGCGCCCGTCGCCCTGCCGATCAGCATCGCGGCGCTCGCGACGCGCGACCTCGATGCGATGTTTGACGACATGCGCTCCCGCGCGGGCGTGAATGTGCTGTTTCCGTTCATCTATTCGCACGAGCCGCACCGCGGCGGCCTGCCGGAGAAAGGTTTCCACGGCGGCAACTTCGCGATGCCGCATCTGCAGTACTATCACGAAACGCCGCTCACCCTCACCGACATGCGCGCGCCGGAGTTCGGCGACGTCGACGTGCTCGCGCACGTCATCCCCGTCGCCCAAAAACACGGGATCCGGGTCTTCTGCTTCCTGCTCGAGGACAACGTGCGGCCGCCGCTGGTGCCGAACTGGCAGGCGCTTTACGAAATCGATCACCATGGCCGGCGCGCCGACCGCCATCCCGGCGGGCCCTGCTACAATAACCCACACTACCAGAACTTCGGGCTCGGCCTGGTGGAGGACTATGCCCGTTCGTATGCGATCGGCGGAATCATGTGGGGTTCGGAGCGACAGAGCGGCCTCCTCAATGCGCTGGGGCTTTCGCAAAGTCCGCATCAGGATCCCGGTCGGGCGACCTGCTTCTGCGAGTTCTGCGCGAAAAGGGGCCGTGCCCGTGGGATCGACGTGGAGCGGGCCCGCGCCGGTTTCGGCGCCGTCGAGAAGTTCCTCCTCGCCAGCCGCGCGGGTGAGCGGCCGCGCGACGGTTATTTCACGGCGTTCTGGCGGATCCTGCTTGATCATCCGGAGGTGCTCGCGTGGGCGAATCTCTGGGTGACGAGCCGGCACGAATTCCAGGCGTCGATTTATCGGCGGGTGAAATCAGTCAATCCCAGCCTCCTGGTCGGCTGGCATGCGTGGCACAATATGTCGTTCAGCCCATTTCAGCGCGCGGAGGAAAGTTTCGCCGAGATGACGGCGTATTCGGATTTTCTCCGGCCCGCGATCTACAACAACGTGGCGGGGACCCGCTTCCTCAGCTTCGTCGAAGGCGCCCAGCACGGCGTGTTCGGCGATCTCACCCCCGAGGCCATCCTGGAGCTGCTCTGCCAACAGCAGAACTATCCGCACGAAGCGCGCTTCGACCAGCTGGCGGCCGCCGGCCTCTCAACCGACTATGTCGAACGCGAGACGCGCCGCGCGGTTGACGATGTGGCCGGTTCGGCGACGCAGATCTGGCCCGGAGTCGACGTCGACGTGCCGTTGGTTCCCGGCATGACACCGCTCACGCCCGAGGCCGTGGGGCGTGCGGTGACCGCCGCCTTTCGCGGCCAGGCCCAAGGAATCATCCTCTCGCGGAACTACGTCGAGATGCGTCCCGAGAATCTTTCCGGCGCCGGTGAGGCGCTCCGCCGTCTCGGGGTGATCTGATTCCTGGCCGCCAACGAACCGTCTGCCGCCACCGAACCTCAGTTCTCCCTTTTCGGCACCGCCTGGTTCTTCCCGGAATAGCCCTCGGTTTCCTCCACGAGTGCCCGGACTGCTTCCGGGGAGATTCCATGGGTCAGCTGGATGTCGAGGTGGTTCGTCAGGAATTTCTCGATGGACATCCATTCGCCCTGGACCTGGATCTGCTTGGTCCAGGCGCAGACCACCTGCAGATTTTCCCGCATTTCGCGGATCTTTTCGGTTGAGTGCTCCAGGTCGGCGAGCGTCTTGGCGAGTTCAGCGTTGGTTTGCTTGCGTTTATCCGAAGTCTGCTTGAGCTGCGCGACCACCGAGCCAATCACCGCAAAGGCAACGAAACAGATCAAGCCATTCCAATAGCTGAAGAACTCGCTCGAATAGTGGTGGCCGCTGAGGCGGTCGGCGAGCCACCAGGCGATCCCACTGAGGAACGCCATGCCGAGGCCAGCCGGGCGCCCGAGGCGCCAGGCGCACAACGCGACCGGAATGAAATAGAAAACGAAGAAAAGAAACTGATCGCTGGTGGCATAATCGACGTAGCTCACCAGCAGGAGCACTCCGAGACTGAGAACGACCGTCTTCACAGCATTAACCTTCCCATTCAAGACGCATGATGGCAACCCGCGGTTGCAGGCATTCCTCAGGTGACTCGCCGATCGCGCCTTCCCCCGGCCGGCCGCAGACCCGGAGACCTTAACCACGCCGCCTCCCTGCCATCGCCCAGCGCGACTGACCACTGAGGTTTTGGATCGCCGAAGCCAGTGAACGACCCGGTCGACTCGCTGGAGGAGGCCCGGTCTTAACTCACGGAGCCAGTGCCTCCGGAGTGGAGCGCGGCAGGCTCTTCGATCCCCCGGAAAGGCCACGCTGGCGCCAGAGGAAGAAAATGGCCGGGTAAACGAGCAGTTCCATGATCGTGGAGGTCACCACGCCGCCGATCATGGGGGTGGCGATCCGTTTCATCACGTCGGCTCCGGCGCCATGGCTCCAGAGAATGGGCATGAGGCCGGCGATGATGACCGCCGCGGTCATGGCTTTGGGGCGGACGCGCTTCACCGCGCCGTGGTAGATGGCATCGCGGAGATCCGTCGTGGAATTGAGCCGACCCTGCTTCTTCCAGTCGGCGTAGGCGAGGTCGAGATAGAGCAGCATCACCACACCGGTCTCGGCATCGAGACCGGCGAGCGCGATGATCCCTACCCACACAGCCACGCTCAGGTTGTAACCGACGAGATGAATCATCCAAAATGCTCCGACAAGGGAGAACGGCACCGCGAGGAGCACGATGGCGGTCTTGATCCACGATTTGGTGTTCAGGTGGATGATCAAGACGATGATCAGCAGGGTGAGCGGAATCACGATCAGCAGGCGCTGCTGGGCACGCTGCATATACTCGAACTGGCCACTCCAGAAAATGCTGTAGCCGGCCGGGACTTTGAGTTCGCCGCTGCGGAGGGCACCGTTTATCGTCTGCTGCGCCTCACGCACATAGCCGCCGATGTCCGTGCCCTGGACGTCGACGTAGACCCAGGCGTTGGGCACGGCGCCCTCGCTCTTCACGCCCATCGGCTCGGCAACCACGCGCAATCTGGCCAGCTCGCTCAGTGGCACCTGCGCCATCCGTCCGGGTGCGCCACCGCTCATCGCCGGGGAACCGCCGGCGGGTTTTACGGGAATCACGATGTCGCGCAGCGCCTCAAGATTTTCACGGTAATCGCGGTCGTAGCGGAGGATCACCCCGTAGCGTTCGAGGCCTTCGACGGTGGTGGTGAGGGGCATTCCGCCAAGTGCCACCTGGAGCACATCCTGCACGTCGCCGACGGTCAGGCCGTAACGGGCGATCGCGTCGCGATCGATGTCGATTTCGACGTAATTGCCCCCCATCACGCGTTCGGCAAAGACACTGCCGGTCCCGGGAACCCGATGGATGAGGGCCTCGATCTGGCCGGCGATGCGCTCAAGTTCGGCGAGGTTGGGCCCCGCCACCTTGATGCCGACGGGTGTTTTGATGCCAGTGGCCAGCATGTCGATGCGGGTCTTGATGGGCATCGTCCATGCGTTGGTCAAACCGGGGATCTGCACGGCAGCGTTCATGGCCGTGACGAGCTCATCAACGGTGCGGCGGCGATGGGCGGTGACCTTGCCGGCCGTGTCCTGGATGTCGACCGCGGGCCACTCCAGCTCCGGCTTGAGCATGATGGTCGTCTCGATCATGTCCATCGGCGCAGGGTCGGTGGCGGTTTCCGCGCGACCCATCTTGCCGAAGACCTGCTGCACCTCGGGGAAGGCACGAATCATCTGGTCCGTCTGCTGGAGCACCTCCCGGGCCTTGGTCGGCGATATCCCCGGAAACGTCGTCGGCATGTAGAGGAGGTCGCCTTCGTAGAGCGGCGGCATGAACTCCGAGCCAAGATTCTGGTACGGGAAGATCCGCCCGAAGCTTGCGGCGAGATTCTTCACGCCACCCTCGGGAAGGTGCGAAACGACAAGCGCGTTCCAGGGGCAAAACACCCAGGCAACAATCACGCCCGCACCGATGATCACGGCCCAGCGGAATCGGATGACGAAGTCGACAAGCGGATGATAGCACCAGATGAGAAGGCGGTTCAGCGGGTTCTTCTCCTCGGCTGGGATTTTGCCGCGGATGAACCAGCCCATGAGAACGGGCGCCAGCGTGACCGAAAGCAGGGCGGCGGCGGCCATCGAATAGGTCTTCGTGAACGCGAGCGGTTTGAACATCCGGCCCTCCTGCGCCTGNNCCGAGCGACATGATGTTCGAGCTGAGGCCCTGCGCGTTCATGATGATGAACGACATCAGCACCGCGACCGGCAGGATGATGATCGCGACGAGGGCGCTCCGAAAATGCAGCAGAAAAATCAGGCAGATCAGCGCCACCACCAGGCTCTCCTCCAGGAGCTTGCTCTGGAGCGTTTCGACCGCGCGGTCGATCAGGGCGGTGCGGTCGTAGACGATGGTGTACTCCACGCCCTCGGGCAGGCTCTTCATGGCCTGATCCAGCCGGGCCTTGACGGCCTGGATGACCTGCCGCGTGTCCACGCCATAGCGCACCACCACGATCCCGCCGACCGTCTCACCCTCGCCATTCAACTCGGCGATGCCGCGACGCATGTCGGGGCCGATTTGGACGTTGGCGACTTCGCCCAGAAGAATGGGCGTGCCTCCCGGGCCGCGACCGACCGCAATCTTGCGAAAATCCTCGACGCCTTTCGCGTAACCGAGGACGCGGAGCATGAATTCCTTCTCTCCCATCTCGACCGAGCGGCCACCCACCTCACCGTTGCTCCGCTGCACGGCCATCGCGACGTCGCTGATGGAGAGATTGTAGGCGTGCAGGCGGTGCGGATCGACGGTGATCTGGTACTGCTTCACATATCCGCCCACCGACGCCACCTCGGCGACGCCCTCGATGCTGGAGAGCTGGTAACGCAGGAACCAGTCCTGCATCGAGCGCAGCTCGGCCAGGTCGTGTTTCTTCGAATTGAGCGAATACATGAAGGCCCAGCCGACGCCGGTGGCGTCCGGACCAAGGTGCGGAGTCACGTCCTTGGGCAAGGAGCCGGCGAGTCCACTGAGGTATTCCAGCACGCGGCTGCGGGCCCAATAGGGCTCGGTGCCGTCCGCGAAAACCACATAAACGAAGGAGTATCCGTAAAACGAATATCCGCGCACGACTTTGGCCGCCGGCACCGAGAGCATCTTGGTCGTGATGGGATAGGTCACCTGGTCCTGCACAATCTGCGGCGCNNCGCCTGGCCGGGCCACTCGGTGTAGACGATGACCTGGGTGTCGGACAGGTCGGGGATGGCATCGAGCGGAATGGTCTTCAGCGCATACCCGCCCCCCAGGACTATTGCGATGGTGGCCGCAATGACGACGAACTTGTTCTTCAGGGAAAAATCGATGAGCCGTGCGAGCATGCGATGGAAGCGTTGAGAACGGTGGGCGGTTTGCCGGGTGCCGGCCTAACCTGCAGGTTGCCACTTGGATGTTTGATCGGCTGCGGCCGAGGGCGGACTGGATGGAGCCTCAATTTCCTCGCCACAATCGGGCATGGCGGAACCATAGAAGGGGTTCTGGAGTTTTCCGGAGCGCTGCAACCAACGACCGGTGCCGATGCCCGGGGCCATCGGGCATTGGAAGATGTGCCAGCCGGCCGCGTGGTGCAGGTGATTCTCGCGAATGAGATCGGCCACAGCGGTGCTGAAGTACGCGAAGTCTCGCCGCGCTGTCTTGAGGTCGCTGCGATCGGGTAAGGCATCCCGGAATTTGCCGAGCGGCCCTTGGGTGGCTTGCTCATAGCTTTCGAGATAGGCGGCCAGCGAGTGCCGCATGGCGGGCAGGGTTTTTTGATAATGAGCCAAGTCATCCGCTGCCAGCGCCTCGGCCGCTTCCACCGTTATTGCGGCCAGTTCCTGAAGCCGCACGTTGGCGGACTCCGGCAGCGCTAATGAATCTTCCATGCCCACGATCCCGTGCTTCCTTCCGGTGTCTGCAGCCGCGGCCGCCGCCGGCTGATTATCCGCTTGGGATGATTTCAGCATCTTCTGGATCGCGTCGCGGAGCTGGCTCTCGGAATCCAGCATGAACTGGCCTGACACGACCACGCGTTCGCCGGCAGCGAGGCCGGAGAGCACCTCGTAGAAATTGCCCTGCGAACGGACTCCCAGCTTGATTTCGCGGGGGTCGAACGTGCCGTCATCATGCACGATGAAGACGGTATTGCGCTCACCGCTGCGCAGCACGGCTAGGTCCGGCACGAGCACGGCGGCGTCGGCCAGCCTGGCCACAAAGCGCACGTCGACGAACATGCCGGGACGCAGGCTGCCGTCGGGATTGGCGAGCGCGATGCGCGCGGTGGCGGTGCGGGTCTGTTCCTCGACCTGTGGCAACAGGGTCTCCACGCGGGCCTCGATCATCCGTTCGGGACCGTAGGTCACCCGGACAGTGGCGCTTTGGCCGGCGCGCACGAAGGGCAGGTCCTGCTCGTAAATCTGCGCGAGCACCCAGACTGACGAGAGGTCCGCCAACCGGTAGATGCGCTCGCCCGGTTTCATCATCTGACCAACCACCGCCATCTTCTCGATGACCGTACCATCGACCGGAGCACGGAAGACGTAGGTGCGCTGGGCTTCCCGGGTGCGGGCCAACTCGGCGATGACATCAGCCGGAATGTCGAAAAGCTGGAGACGCGCCAGCCCTGCCCGGGTGATCGGGCCCCCGGCCTCACCCTCGGCGCGAAGAGCGACCAGATAATTCAATTCGGCGTTGTAGAGGTCCGGTGAGTAGATCTCGAACAGTCGGTCGCCCGCCTTCACGGCGGTCCAGGTTGCGCTGACAAAGAGCTTCTCGATCCAACCCTCGTATTTGGTCGTGATATCGCGCAGCCCGTTTTCGTTGTAGGCCACGGATCCGACGGTGCGGAGTTCCCTGATCACCGGTCCGCGGGTGACGAGGCCCGTCTTGAGGTTCATGCGCTGGCGGGTGGCGGCATCGATCTGGATGGTCTGGGCAGAATGGTCGCTTTCCTCGTAAACCGGGATAAGGTCCATGCCCATCGAATCCTTGCCGGGCTGGTTGCTGACCTCGCCCGGATTCATGGAGGACTTATAGAACTTGATCTTGTGCTCGCCGGAGGCGGTCGTGCTGGCGGCGTTATTGCGGACCGGCACGAGCGCCATCCCGCAGATCGGACAATTGCCGGGTTCCTTCTTGATGATTTGCGGGTGCATCCCGCAGGTGTAGAGCTGCTCGCCGGCATGGCTGTGGGGAATGGCGATCCCGAAGCTAAGGAGCAGGATCGCTCCGGACATGAGGAGTCCTCGGGGCCGGTGCAGAAAGGAAATGGAGCATTTCATGGCAGCGAAAAATCAGGGTTGAGCGGCGTGGCTTTCTGCGAGCAAGGGTGAACCTGCCGGGGCAGTATCAGAAATCATCAGGAGCAAACCGGTGACGGCGGTTTCGCGGTCCTTCAGAGCGGTCGCCCGCTCGAGTTGCATCCCCAGGGACATGAGCATCGTCTCCGGGATCATCGCCAGGCCGGTCATGCCGGACTGATAGCCGGCCGCTTCCGAGGCCATGGCTCGCTCGTAGTTGGGGAGGGCCGAGCCGTCAATATAGGCGATCATGCGGTCGGACTCACGCACCATGAAGAGCATCTGGGCCAATTGGGCGGCCATGGTGAGCTGTTCGGCGTTCAGGCGAGAGATGGCGGCATCCCACCGGGCTTCGGCCGCTGCAATGAGCGAGGCGATCTTGCCCCGCCAGATGGGCAGGGAAACGGAGGCGGTCGGACGAATCATCAACGGATCGGCCTTCAGGTCGGCCATCACCCCCAGTGCGAAATCAGGAGTGCCCGCCGTTCGGGCCACTCCGACATTGGCCAGAGCCATGTCCACCATGGCCCGCATCTGGGCCAAATCAGAATTGGATGACTCGATCCGCCGCCACAGTTCATCCTCTGGCGGCAGCGCGGTGGCCACCAGGGCGGGGTGCGGCCAGGCCGGATCTGCATCCGTGGGCAGAAGCCCAAGGGCTGACTTAAAGCTGGCCCGGACAGCGGCGAGGCGGTCGTTCAGCGCGGTAATCTCAGAGCGCACCCGGGCGGCGTCGTTGGCGAAGCGCACCTGGTTCTCCAGCGTGCCCATCCCACGGCCCGTCGCGTAATCCGTCTCCGCGACGGCCGCGGCCTGTCCGATGACTGCACGGGACGCTTCCCGGAGCCGGATGATCGCGTCGATATAGCCGAGGTCGATCCAGCCCTTACGGACTTCCGACGCGACTTTCAACACCGTTGAGACGTAGGCCCGGTAGGCGATCTGACTTGAGGCCGTGGCCTCCTTACCCATCGCCGCCCGTTTTCCCGGCGTCATGAAGTCGAGCATCAGTCCAGGCATGAACGTCATCAGGGTGTCCGCGATGTCGGCTTCGAACGTGAGCTTCGGGTCGGGCAAGGCCCGGCTGGGTGCGATCGCCTCCACGGCACCCCGCCATTCCTGATAACTGGCCGTCACTGCCGGGTGATTCAGCACGGCATACCGGCCAAAATCAGCCAGTGATGAATCCGGCCGAAGCTGCGGAAGCTCCGATTTGGCTCCGACGGAGAGCAGCTGGCTGCCGATCTGGGACACCTGCTCCTTCGCTTCCCTCTCAGCCGGTTGCGCATTGGCGCAACCCGCCAGAAGGAGGGTCGCCAAGCATGGAACCGTGGCGAGGAGCTGGCGGGCCGTCATGGGATGATTAGCCCTTCTTCAACTTGGCGGCCATCTCGTCGATCTCCTTGAGGTATTTCTCAGGGTTCTTCTCGAATTTCTCGACGCACTTGTCGCAGCAGAACCGCACCAGGCGGTCGGGCTGACCCTTCTGGTGATAAACGTATTCGACCGCCGCCCCCATGTCGCCACCGAGGTCTTCACCGGAGACAATGCACGTCTTGAGCGGATAGTCGGCCTTCGCCTTCGCCAGCCAGGCGGCCTCGGTGGACGGGGCGGCGGAAAGGGCACCAATGGTGCCGAGGGTCAGAGCGAGGGCGATGAGCAGTTTCTTCATGATTTTGGTTGGGTTGCGGATCACCAGCATGGCCTAACCACCTCAAGGGGCGGCTGGGCCGCGGCGCTGACCCGTTTTGGAGTCGAAAATGCTAGGTCTTCGCCGGTGAAACTGTAACTCCGCACAGGGCGGCGTCCGGGCCGCACATGGCGCAGTCGTTCGGCATTGAGTTGGTCAGGTTGCCATTCACGACCTTCACTTCCCCGCCGCAGAGCGTGCAGGTGTGTTTCATGCCGACGACGGCCCCAACAACGGAGCTGCTCTTCGGCGGTCCAATCTGCCGGGCTTCGCGCACCTGGGTGGTCTGGCACCCTTCGCAGGTCATCGCCGGATTGGCAGCAGGTTTATTCGCTTCGCGATGCGAGGTGTGTTTGGGCGGCTGGTTGGCAAACTGTGGGCTCGGGCCGGCAATGGCGATGGATGCGGTCCCGGCGAGGATCGCGGCAAAGATGATGACATTGGTGGCTTTCATGGTAGCGTTTGTTTTTGATTCAGTGTCAGTCTGGGAGAGGGTTGTTGCCCTGTGATACACCGCCCAAGCGAAAATCCCTCAGGATATCTTTCCGGCCCTGTTTTTGAGGGATTTGCCCCGAACTGGTGTATAACCTTACCGAACTAACATGGACACTCCAAGTGACTCACTCTCCGAAGCTCTGCGGCGCTGGAAGGTCGCCCCTCCCGTCGACGCCGGTTTCCGCAACGCCGTGTGGCAACGCATTGGCGCCCGGGCCCGGGAATCCTGGCCTGCCTATCTCCGTACCCACGCGGCCGCCTGGGTGCTCGTGACTGTCGTCATGCTGGGCGCGGCCGCCTTCACGGGCCGCGCCACCGCGGAGGCTCGGGTCCGCGCCGACCGGGAGGCGATGGTTGTCTCCTATCTGGTGGACCTCGACCCCCGGGTTCAGGCGATGCTCAAGCCCTAGCACCATGAAATACCTGTTCGCCACCCTCGGTCTGCTCCTCGCCGTAGCGGTCGCAACGGGCGTGGTCTGCTATCGGATGAGCTGCGACCCGGAGCTTCATGCCGTGATCAAGAAGGGCGACGCCATGGAGTGGCTGCGGACAGACTTCCACCTAGACCGCCAACAGTTCGCCGCGATTCGCCAGCTGCACGACAGCTACGCGGGCACCTGTGGCGAGCATTGTCGGCGCATCCAGGAAGCCGCCAGGGTGAAGCAAGCCCTGCTCGCCGGCGGTGCGTCTGACGCGGAGCTCCAGGCAGCGAACCAGCGCCTGCAGGAGCTGCGCCTGGTCTGTGAGACCGCCATCGCCCGCCATGTCCACCAAGTCGCCACGCTCATGTCCCCGCAGGACGGTCAGCGCTATCTCGCCCTCGTGCTGCCGAAAATCGCCGATTTTGACCATCAGGCTGCGCCCGATCTGCACTTGAATCCTACTCCCTGATCCATGGATTCCGACCCCGGTGACGAGGAGTTGATGCGCCGCCTGCAAGGGGGCGAAGATGCCGCGCTGGCACAGCTGATGCAGCGCTGGGAGATTCCCGTTAAGCGGTTTGTTTTCCGCATCGTCCGCAACACCGCGGAGGCGGAGGATCTCGCCCAGGAAGTGTTCGTTCGGGTCTATTCGAAGCGGGCAACCTATCGGGCTGGCGCGAAGTTCTCGACCTGGTGTTTCTCCATCGCGGCGAACCAGGCCAAGAACCGTCTGCGCTGGTGGCGCCGCCGACCGGCCATTTCGCTCAATGCCTGGACTGAAGCTGGCGGCGACACCGCGGACGAATCGCGGGTTGGCGAGTCCGCGTCATCCAAGGCGGTTGCGCACGAACAAATTTCCGCCGTCCAGGCCGCCGTGGCGGCGCTCCCACTCGATCTGCGCACGGCATTAGTCCTTTTTGAATACGAGGATCTATCGATGGCGGAAATCGCCGCGGCGCTCGATTGCTCCGCCAAGGCGGTTGAGAACCGCCTCTATCACGCCCGGCAGCAGTTGAAACAGGCGCTGCAGCCGATCGGCGAGGTTTCTCGGTAACACGACGCAAGCAACGGTGACCCGGCCGATTGGGCGCTGAGCCGGCGCGCACCATCCTGATCGCGGGCCATCCAGCCGGTGGGTTTGCCTCGATGCCTAGCTCCAGTGATGGACAACCCGCTTCAATTGTCCCAGCATCAACCGGCGATTCGGCCCGCTGCTGGGGGCGGGCTCGGATAAACGGACCCCTTCAATCATGCGCAGATCAATCCTATTCCCATTTCTTCTGACGGCGGCCGCCGCGTTTGCCGGGTCCGGGCAGGTGAGGATCGTGCGCCAGGGGGATGGCTTCTCGGTGCTGCGCGACGGCCAGCCGTATTTCGCCAAGGGCGCGGTGGGCGCCGTGCACCTAGAGGAGCTCGTCGCGGCCGGCGGCAACTCCATCCGCGCCGGTGCGGCGGAGCTCGATCGCGCGCAGGCGCTGGGCCTGAGCGTGCTCGCTGACCTGCCGTTCGGCAAGCAGCGCTGGGGCTTCGATTACGACGATCCGGCCGCCGTGCAGCGGCAGCGCGAGCAATTGCGGGCCATCGTGGAAAAGCACAAGGGCCACCCCGCCCTGCTGGCCTGGGCGCTGGGCAATGAGCTGGAGATCGACACAACCACCAAGCAGCGGGCGATGCTTTGGACGGAGGTCGACGAGGTCGCGCGCATGATCCACGGGATCGATCCCAACCATCCCGTGATCACGGTAGTCGGCGGCCAGTACAAGGAGATGCTGCACGAGCTGAACCAGTTTTGCCCGCACCTGGATGCCGTCGGGCTCAACGCTTACGCCGACATGCTCACCCTGCCGGAGGACATCCGGCGCGAGGGCTGGACCCGCCCCTATTGGGTGACCGAGTTTGGCCCGCGGGGCCACTGGCAGGTGCCCTGCACCGCGTGGAAGCTGCCGATCGAGGACTCGAGCACCGAGAAGGCCGGGTTCTACCGCCAGGCCTATGAGCACGCCGTCCAGGGCCGGCCCCAGTGCCTGGGTTCCTACGTGTTTCACTGGGCGCAGCACCACGAGAAAACCCATACCTGGTACGGCATGTTCCTCGAGGACGGCAGCCGGACCGAGGCGGTGGATGTCATGACGTTCCTCTGGAGCGGCCGCTGGCCTGCCAACCGCAGCCCCCGCCTGGGCGCGGGACCGATTCACCTCAACTCGGAGGATGGCACGGCCCAGGGACCGACGGTCTTGCCCCCGGGCGCCGTGCTTCGCTGCAGCCTCGACGCCTCGGATCCCGACGGAGACGCGCTCCGGTACAGCTGGGATTTGCGGCTGGACGTGAGCGGCGACCCGAAAGTCGGCGGCGACCGTGAGGAACCCACCCCGCCCATCGAGGGCCTGGTCCTGGCGGCCAGCGGCGACCGCGCCACGTTCCACCTGCCGGCGAAGGAGGGCGCCTACCGGCTGTTTGCCTATGTGCGCGACGGACATGGCAATGCCGCGACCGCCAACCTGCCTCTGCTCGTGAAACCGCCCGCCTTTCCCGCCCCGGCCGCGGATCCGAACGTCTCCGGATTCGGCGCCGGCATCCAGCGCACCATGACGCTGCTGGCCACCAGCACGCCGGAAAGGCGCAACGCCGTGCGCGTCCTGTTCTACGGCCAGTCACTCAGCAAGCAGGAATGGACGCGGGCAGTTGCTGACGATCTGCGCGCGCGCTTCCCGAACGCCGACATCACCTTCGCCAACCGCGCCATTGGGGGCTATGCCTCCAACCTTCTGAAGCGCACGCTGCCGCACGACGTTTTCGATTTCTATCCCGACCTGGTCATCTTCCACGATTTTGGGGGCGAGCCCGACTACGAGCACATCATCGGCGAGATCCGTCGCCATACCACGGCCGAGATCCTGATTCAGAACGACCGGCCGGACGCCTTGACGGTCGGGCCCGAGCCCACCGATCCAGCGCAGTTGCACGCGTACCAGTGGATGCGGCAGCACAATGCCGATTGGCTTCCCGACCTGGCCGCCCGCTACGGCTGCGAGATCGCCGACGTGCGCGGGCCGTTTCTCGAGTACCTGAGGGCGAACGGCCTGAAGCCGGCGGATCTCCTCTCTGATGGCGCCCACTTCAACTTCCAGGGCGACTACCTGATTGCGGAGCTGACCGGGCGCCACCTGCGTTACGATCCCAAGCTGCCGCGCAAATCCTGGGAGAACCTCGTGCGCAGCTATGAAGTCGGACGCGACGTCCAATGGGTGAACGGGAGACTGGAGTTGGAATTCGAGGGAAATCGCGTCGACGTCATCGCGGGCTGGGCGGATCCGTACCGCTGCGCCGAGGCGGAGGTCCTCATCGACGGCCAGCGCCCCTCGGTCCGGCCCGAACTCTATCACATCAGCCGTCCCAGCGACACGCACAGCGTGGACTGGCCGGCGGTGAACCGGATTTGCGCGCAGCACCCTTTGCTGGTCGAGAACTGGACGCTGCGGATCCTGGAATTGAACGCGGACGAGTCGCGCCTGCGCTTCGAGGTGACCGGCTCGCGCACGGGCCCGGACGGCGGCGGCGTGAGCACGGAACGCTTCGTCTCCAAGTCCGGCCGCGTTGTGATCGAGTCGGAAGACTGGACTTTCGCGCGCTCCTTCGAACTGCGGCACGACCCGACGCCGCCCGGCTTCGAAGTGACCTGGAGCGTTTTGCCCATGTTTGCGGATATGTACCGCGAGCCCCGCCTCGAAGACTCCGCGCGGGAGCAGGCCACCACCCTGGCGCTCGGGCTGGCGAATGCGAAACACCGGCTGGAGCTGATCGCACGCGGTCCGGATCCGCCGATGATTCGTGCCGTCCAGGTCTACCGGCCCCCCATGGTAAGCGCGGGAAACGTCGATTGAGGAGTCTGCCGTCTTTCTCTTGCTGCGCCGGCAATGACCCGACTGATTGGTCGCCCATGAGCGGCCCATGGGACCTCATTGACACCTACGGATAGCTAGGGTACGTCCGGGTTCGTACCGACAGGTCAACGGCGTTCCCCATTTTCCTAATTGTCTATGGCAATTCCCTGGAGGAAACGTGCTTTGGGATTCTGCCTCCTGCTCGGCTGGGGAGCGATTACGGCTACTTCGTCTCGGGCTGGCTTCTTGGAGACTCTTTTTCGCGGCGAAGAGCTAACCGCCGTGAATTCCAAGGAATTCAACGGCTATGTTCGCAGCAAACTCCCGGACGGATCGTTTCAACCCGAGACATTCGCCTTTGGAGAGGGAGGCGTCCTTCCTGGCGCACCGTCGATGCGCGACCCGACTTTCGATGGTCTCGGTTTCCCGAATATCGCCCGAATACTCGCAGGGCCACTTGCCAGCCAAAAATACCTGCCTGCTCACGACCCGCAATCGACGAAACTGTTGATCATGGTTTTTTGGGGCACGACCTTTGGCGCTGACAACACGAAGGATGGTCCCTCGCAGGATGCGCTCAATTATTGGAACGCCAGCCTGCTGGGTTTCGAGGCCGAGGCGCGTTTTCTCGGAGAGAGCTCCGGCGCCAGTATCAGAGGACAGATCATCAGGAACCTGCATGCCTACGGGATCGGTGCCATCGAGGTGAACCGATATTATGTCATCCTGCGAGCGTTCGACTTTCAGTCCGCGTGGAAGCAAAGGAAGCTCCAGCTTCTTTGGGAAACGCGCTTTAGTCTGTCCGAACGCCGGCATGGGTTTAAACAGGACCTTCCCCGGATGGCGGAAAGTGCTGCGTTGTATTTTGGCCAGGACAGTTACGGATTGGTGCGCAGGCCTCTGATTCGCGAAGGCCGCATCCTCTTGGGCGAACCGAAAGTCCTGAGCGTGGTCGAGGACGAAACCAACCCGGGCGCGGCGGAATCCGCCGCCACTCCCGTGAGCCTGGTTGGGGATTGGCAAGGCACTACTCCGGGTCGCCTTCCTGTAACGGTTCACATTGATCAACGTGGGAATGCCACTTTTGAAAACCCGGGCGAGCATGTGATCCTACCGGCACGCGTTTCAGTACACGGGAATTCGGTGGCGGTAATCGTGCCAGGTTGGGACATCTCTTTCCGCGGAACGCACAATGGAGACCGGATGTCCGGCACCATTTCCCAATATGGCACGGCCGGGCCCCTCAACCTGGCCAAAACGCCCAAGCCGGCCGGTGAGAACCACCGTGTCGGGAACGATGCGAGAACTCGCGGCGATGCGCCGCAGAAAGCAGGTCCCGATCCGGCGGAGCCGCCAGCCAAACCCTAGCGTACGGTGCCTTGAATGGAGTTTATCGATATGAAAAAGCTCTGGCAGGATATTGCCCGCCATCGAGGAGCCGCGGCACTCTACCTCGTTTACTGGCTCGCGACCGTAGTGATGGTTCCCCTTACGTCGGATGGGGGTATTCCTGACCCGGCCGTGGCGCTCCTGCTAAGCAACTCCTTGATTCCGTGCGCAAGCCCTAGTCTCAATAATCTCTGGAGAATGTATCGCGCACCTTGTTAGGATCTGGTGATCGGACATCAGCACCTTTCGCCCGTTGGGCTACGGCGAGACACCTCGCCGTAGTCCCGCAGCAGCGGGACGCAGGCGGGTGGCCTTCCAGCCGTCCTGTCCGCCATAGCTTCAGCGACGGCGGAAGGCTGGTGCCCAGGGAGGACTCGAAGGCCAGCCGCTTCCTTCGGAGCTTCACAGAATTCTGAACAGCTCTGTTCCGAGCTGTCTGAGATCGTCTCAGCCTGGCCAAAATTCCCACCCGATGTACGAAATGTAGTCCTGAGGCTCCTGCGCGTAACGCGCAGATATGAGTGACGGCTCTGCCGGCACGATGTGGGCGGGTGGGCGTCTGGCTAGTGGATATCGATATCCGGGGTATGACCCTCTTCCGCTGTCCCCAGTTTCCGATCAGTGTATTTTGGCTGTCCCTCAGTTTCCTATCAGTATACCTTGAAGTACGTCCCCAAGTCTACGACCCGAGGTCCACGACGCGGGGAAGACCTCGTACGACGTCTTCGCAAAGATCACCTGGCACAATGTGAAAAGCTGCTGGAACTTGGATTTTAATAATTCGGGAGGATTGCTATGAAGCGCGTCGCTCTGCTGTTCATCCTGCTCGCGGCCAGTTCCGCCTTATTGGTCGCATCGAAACCGAACGACAATGAAAACGTCACTCTGACCATCAACGCGGTCTGCACCGCCACATCTTCCGTCAAGGAACATGACTGGTCTTTGCAGGATTCGGTCACCGTCAACATGACCGAGACTGTGACCTATCGTATCGTCTCTATGGAGAAGTCGGGCTTTGTTGAGCTGGAAGCGATCTCCCACACCAACAACCTCTCAGCGGGCGGGGGCGGTGCCCTTCATGTCCCGGTGGAGCCACGGAAGTGGAGCTATTCGATCAACGGTCAGACCAAGAACCCTCTGGTTGGCCTGACTCTGGATTACGGCAGAGGATTCGTGATCCTGCACCCCGAGAACTTCGTTCACGAGGGCAACCTGAAATCAACCGACCCGTCTTACGGCGCCGCTGGCCGCATTGCGGACACGGGCGTATCCGATGCCGTCAACCAGTTGGGGAGTCCAGGGAAGCAGGATTTCGCCGTCCAATGCAGGAAGACCTTCAAGCCCTGGCCAAAGGACCTCCAGGTGAGTGGTTCGGCCACCCATCATTTCTCGATGGACAGCGCAGATGGCCAGACCAGGCAGTCAGCGGACCTGACAATGTCCTATACCGTCTCGAACAATTTTACCCAGGAGCCCGAGGCCGAGATCTTTCCGCCGGACAAATACGCGTCTTGGGTGCCCGAGGCTGGCGAGGACGAGGAGAAGCCGGGCAACACGATCACCGTCCAAGCCCGCGTTCATAAAAAGGGCGATCCCAAGACGCCCTATTACAAGAAGGCTCACTTCAAGTTTCAGCTCGTCGAAGTCAGCAAGGAAAAGGGGGTATGCTTGAACTGGCCCCGTCCGTACTTCGCAAAAGACGGCTTTGATCTCAAAATCGAGCCGAACTCAAATACTCCGCTGAAAGTAGGCGGGGACGGCCAAAGCGCGGAAAGCGCCGCGGGATTGGATGAATCCCACGTCACGATCACCTCTCATGACTGGGGTGCGTACGGAAAGCTCACGGTCACGGTTGTCTTCGATGATGGCTCGAAGGTCGACGCGCACGTTCTGGGCGATCCATCGAAACAGGCGCTGACCATCCCGAAAGACGACAACGGCAATCACATTGCCGACTTCTGGGAGAAACACTACCTCGGCGGCAGCCCTGACGCCAAGGCTGACGACGACCTAGTCCCCATTGGCGATAAAAGCCAGGGCGACGGTCTTTCGCTCTACGAGGAATATCGAGGCTTCCGCGTACAAGGGGAGCACATCCGCACGAGTCCCATCGAAAAAGATCTCTTCGTCCGGGACGACGACAACCTTGGGTTGGGTTATTTCGCCCAGTCTGGGCTGACCGTACACCTGATTCAAGATGGCGAGTATGCTAATGAAGATGGCGAGTTCAACGTATTTGTGATCAATTGCAACCGCGGCTTTGCGACCCGGGGGCAGCAACATCTCCTCAGAATGCAGGACAAGAAACTGACGGGCCTTTACGGCTTTGCCGCCGGCATCGGTCCGGGTGTACCCAAAACCACCCTATTGGTGAAAATCGACGTTGCGAGATGCCTGGAGAAAAGTGCCCAGGAGCTTCAGAACACCATTGCCCATGAACTCGCGCATGGATGCAACGTCTGGCACCACGGAGCCAGTGACGATGAGGTCGCTGAAGCGGAGCACCTGATGCCCGACGGCACTTGGGTAACGTACATTCTGGTTCCTCCAGGCACAAAATTCAGGATCGCGGTCAAGGGCGGGCAGGAAAGTGGAGTCGAAAAGTGCATCATGCGATATGAGGAGGCAAATTACTACGAGGCTCCCACGGGAACCTGGCGCTGGAAAAAAGCTGACGGTACGCTGCAGCGAGGAGAGGACTATAATCCAGGGGAAGATCCCGGCACGATCTTTTGCGATGATCCGAAAGGGACCGGAGTGAATGATAAGGACCGCCCGGGGGGCAGTAAGGCAGGGGATGCCGCCAAAGGCAACTGCAAGGGGCAATTCTGCGTTAACGACAACAAACACTAGGTGATTTGCCGGAGGGTAACATGAGCAAACTGCGCTGGGCCTTGCTGATTCTGCCTGTCATCGCCATCGCGGCCGTCATCTTCTTCGTCCGACGTCCCCAGCAGATAGCCGCTCCGGAATCCTCGCCGCCGGCTAAATCCATTACCGAAATCGAACAGGAAGACGCGCCGCCCCTGCCCGACGTCTCGCTTCAGATCAACGAGCCCGGAGAGGCGCAGGTCATCCAGGGGACGCCGCTTATCTTCACCGTGCGTGCGGCCAATCCTCGTGCTGCCAATACGCTGGCAACGAACCAGGCTCACGAACGATCTCTCGCCCTGATTCAGGAGAAACTCTCCAAAGGCGAACTCTCAAAACAAGATTCCGAACCCATGCTCGAACTGGCGCGCGTGAAGCGCGAAATCAAGACAGTTCAGTTGGGCACCAGCGATCGTGGCTGGGAGAAGTTCCTGCATTTCGAAGTGCAAACCGCCGGCTCTCCCTTCGCCCCAGTGAATTGGCCTTTGACGCTGGTCAAGTCCCCCGACGTGAAGAGTGTTTTGCTGGACGGCAGCTCGAATGTCCAGATCCAGTACGCCCTGAATCCCCAGAGCGCCGACAAAGTGCCTGCGGGCGATTACGTGCTTCAGGCTGTCCTTGAAGTCGCGGCCGGTACATCGCTGCCGCAGGAACTCTGGCGCGGCCGGGTCGCTTCCGTGCCCGTGAAATTGAAGATCACGCCAGCGCCCGCGCAACTATCGGCTGCGGACCGGGCAAGCATGAACCTTCAGCGAGCGGAGTTCTTTTCGACGACCAGCGATTGGGCCAACGCGCTCCAAAGTGCCCAGGACGCCTTGAAGGAAGATCCCAAGCTGATTCGCGCGCAGATGATCCAGGGCGAAGCGAAGGAGGCACGGGGCGATCTGGCCGGAGCGAAGGACGCCTTTTCGCAAGCCGTGCGGCTGTTCTATGAACAGTATCCCGATTCCTATGAACGGCCGCAGTACCTGTTGGACAGAATTGCCGCCCTCGACAAACGCCTCGGCAGCCAGCTTGGCCGCGTTGTGGCCACTCCGTCGCCATAATTCCAGCGCCCGCTGGCGGGTGGCCTGCCAGCCGTAGGCTTGGCGAAGGCTGCTGTCCAGAAGGGACTCGAAGGCCAACCGGCAGGATCTCAAGGCGCTGGCACCCAGCCGGAAGCCACCGGCGAGAAATCGCCCGCCTCCCTCGGAGCCTCACAGAATCCTGAACAGCTCTGTTCCGAGCTGTCCGAGATCGTCTCAACGCTGCGCCTCGCCGTAGTCCTTCCGCTGCCCGACGAAGGCAGGTGGCCAAAGCTCCCGTCCGAAATCCGAAACGCCGTCTTAACGCTTCTGCGCGCAGCGAAACAAACTCGGCGTTAGCGAGCGGAGTTCTGGCATCTTGAAATAGTCGTCCCTTAAAAACTAGTCTGCGGGCGCAGGCCAACGGGAAGGAGAAGCGTCCGCAGCACGATGAGGATCCCGGCGAGGATCGTATCGAGGCACGCCGAAGCGCGGCGCAGCCACAGCCGCAGGTTCGCGGCCGTCGCCGCGAGCAGTCGGTTGATCGCGTCGCCTTGGACGTCGCGCAGGAAGTTGCGGCCGAACCGGAAGTCACTTTTGAGGTGGCTAATGCGGGGCTCGATCGCGGCCCGGCGGCGGAAGCGTTCCCGCGCTTGACGTCTGGCGTACGCGGTGGCCTCGGGTTTGGGCGCACCGGGAATCAACAGCTCCGTCGCGCCGTAGTGGCGCCGGCCGGATACCTCACGGGCCACCACTTGGCTAAACTGGTGCGCATTTGGGGGCATTGATGTATGCGATACGGCGCATCAGATTCTTCAATTAACACTTGCGGCCCTATAATTGGTATACTCCGTACCACTCAACCAATGTTCATTCCATGAAGAAGGACTCTACCTCAACTGCTAAAGTTGGCTTTTCCGTTGTTCTCGGAGTTACCGCGGTCTTCGTCATGTTCCTCGCAGGGGCGGTGACTGAAGTCCCCGGAAAGAACTCGATCCGGGAAATCGTTACTTCGTGTTTGGTGGGGGCCCTGTATTTCGGGTTCTGCCAATTCTGGGTCGCGCCAAGGGGGAGCCGCGGGTTCGGGGCGAAATGGCCCACATTGGTCGCCATGATTCTGCCGTTGCTGTGCGTCTTGGTGTTGATATTTTTGGTCGAAACTAGGTCCCTGGTTTCGGGTCTCCCTTGGCTGGTATCCGGCTGCTTGGGGAGTCTCGTGGGTGCAATGATTGCCGGGCGGGTAAGCACCCAACCACGCCTTGAGTCTCCGCCGACAAGTGCGCTTGACCGCCAGAGGAACGGTCGTCGTTTCCTATTGGTCGGTGTTGCCATCTTGGTTGGGGTGAGCCTGTTGGTTGTGGTCGGCGTGACCCCGCCGCTCATGGCCGACCCTCCCTGTATTCACGGCTTTAGAGCCCATGGGGTCGCAGTAACGCTTGGTGTCTTCGCTGCCCTGAACCTTCTCGTGGCTGTAATGCTCGCCTTCGTTGCCCTGCGCCCAAGGACACGCGATCGCTATTCGACAGGAACTCTCGGGGCTCCAGCCGTCCTTGCGCTCCTTTTGGCATTTTTCTATGCGATGGTCAGCGTTATCATCCGCTCGGACTGCCCGACCTTGGGGACTGCGTCCGTCCTGCTCGTGGTCTGCGCTGTCTCCGATCTCGTCACCGCCGTGCTAATAACCGCCGCGTCCGTCGTCGCGTACCGTGCCCTGAAGGCAAGCGGCTGAATTTCGCAAACTTCGCCGTCCGGTGTCTATCGCAGTTTCGGGGTAAGAGGGCGGGATACGATGTGGCAAGCAGATGACCGCTCGCGGCGCGGAGGCATCGCTCACGGTGCTGCCGGTGCTTCTCCTCGGTCAGCACCGTCGGCAAAAAGACACCCGGTAAGGCGCTGGTCCAACCGCAGTGTTTATCGTCCGAGCATGAGACATTCCAATCTGAAAGGGGCGCTTCAGCTGGAAGGTGGCACCTGGGGCAAAAAGGGAGCCATCTATTTCCCGTTCTTTTGCCCCGGCGGAACTCAATGGCATGTTCGATGATAGATAATATCGCTAGGTGAAATCTACTATTCCACTGCGCAGGGCCGCGTGGCGGGGATTTCTACGGTACCTGCGCGCCCTGTAACTATGCCCGCATGAACCGCACCCTAGAGCAGGTCGGCCTAATCGATCCGAGGACAGGTAAACCCATCCGCTCGACTTGGTCCGGGCTGGAGCGCTAACGTTAACCAAGCTGCGACGAATGTCGAGGCGGGCGCGCTCTGCATCCTTACATGGATTCTCTTTCCTCGTGATACGCCTTGCCAGCCTGGAACATTCTCAGGCGCTGGCGGGCCTGCTCCGCGTCCGCCGCGCCGGGATTGGAATCCAGGTATTCTTGCTCCCATTTCACCGCTTCCGTGAAGTTGCCCATCTCCGCGTGAGCAACCGCGAGCGTTTCAACCCATTTCTTCCCCTGCGGCAGTTCGCACGCTCTCGTGGCATATTCTACGGCTTGGCGGCCATTCCGGAACTTCTCCTCGGGCGCGGTAGCCAGCACCCAGGCGAGATTATCATAGGCGAGGTCAAACTTGGGATTGAGCCGGACAGCTTCGCGGTAATCGGCAATGGCCCGCCCGTAGTCGCCCTTCTTCTTACAGGCGAAACCACGGTTGTTATAGGCCATGGCGCAGCTGGGATTGAGCCGGAGGGCCACGTTGCAGTCGGCGATGGCCCGCTCGCAGTCGCCCTTGTTTAGGTAGGCAAGGCTCTGGTCGAGATAGGAGTCGACGGAGCCAGGGTTGAGCCGGAGTGCTTCGCTGCAATCGGCGATGGACCGGTCGTGATCGCCAGATCCCTCATACGCGCGGCCCCGACCGCGAAAAGCCTCAGCGAGACCGTGATTGAGCCGCAGGGCCTCATTGAAATCGGTGATGGCCCGCGCGTGGTCACCTTTTCCGTCATAGGCAAAGCCACGCACGAGGTAAACCGCCTCAGGAGATTTGGGCTCGAGGCGCAGGAGCGCGGTGAAATCGGCGATGGCCCGCTCGTAGTCGCCCAATTTCAAATAGAGGCGACCGCGAGCGGCATAGGCTAAGGCGAAATCGGGCTTAAGTCGGAGGGTTTCGCCGTAGTCGGCGATGGCCCGGGCATGATCGCCCTTCTCCTCATAGACAGCGCCACGGCTGAAACAGGCCTCGGCGGAATGAGGGTCAATCCGAAGCGCCTCGCTGATGTCGGCGATCGCTTGCTCATGGTCGCCCATTTTCAAATAGACGGCCCCGCGGCTGGCGTAGGCGTTGGCACTTTTAGGGTAGAGCCGGATCATCGCGCTGAAATCGGCGATGGCACGTTTATGGTCCCCCTTCCCGTCATAGGCGAAGCCACGAAGGAGGTAGACCTCGGCGGATTTGGGATTGAGTCGGACCACTTCACTCCAGTCCGCGACCGCCCGGCCATGATCACCCTTCCTTTCATAGACTCGACCGCGGTTGTTCCATGCGTCGACGGAAGCGGGATTTAGCCGCAGGGCTTCGCTGAAATCGGCGATGGCACGGTCGTAATCATTTTTCTTCTCATAGGCGAGGCCCCGGCTGTTGAACGCCTCGACGGATCTTGAGTCAAGCCTAAGGGTTTCGCTACAGTCGGCGATGGCTCGGTCGTAATCGCCTATTGTTAGGTACGCGGTGCCGCGATTGAGATAAGCCATCGCGAAATCCGGCTTAAGGCGGAGGGTCGCGCTGCAATCGGCGATGCCCCGATTGTTGTCACCCTTCCTGAAATAAGCCAGAGCCCGGCCAAAGTAGGCCAGCTCGCAACTGGGGCTGAGCCGGATGGTTTCGCTGTAATCGGCAATGGCCAAATCGTAGGCCTTGTTCTCAAAGGCAGCCGCGCCCTTTTGAAAAGCATCCATCGCCTCGTCCGCCCGGAGTTTTGGCGACCCGAGCGCAGCCAAGGTCAAGCAAAGCAACAGCAGGAGCGGAACGGCCAACCGCCGAAACAGCCGCCGCGTTGGTTCGGCTCCGGGGACCCAGGAGACCCAAGACGCGCCAGCAAACCTGACTGCCAGTGGTGCGTAGAACATGATTCGGACGAAAGTTGGCTGTCTTTGCCTTGCCGCGAATATACTCCCTCCGGCAGTCGGGGTGTTAATCGAAAAAACGGATACCGGGCATTGAGCAGACAAATGGCTGGTTCGCTTGTATCGGCTCCTGGTTGCGCACCCTGTTCGGATCTCCTCAAGAAAGCGCCCGGAGGCACCCGACCGGACGCTTACCGCCTCCGGGCGGGGTGGCATCGTTCACCGTGACAGGGCGGTCTTTAGCCCTCGCGGATAGACCGGCACAGGCTGTTCACTGTTTCTTGTTGGCTCGCTCAATCGCTCCGATGACGGCACCAGCGCAAAACAGGATCACCGCGATTAGGACCGCCAAAACCCGAAGGAGTTCGTCGATGGGGCGGTCTGGATGTACTCCGGTGCGTATCCACGAGAAGGAGCAGACAGCGAGAATCAGACCGGAGATGATGTATAGGAGGATCTTCATGGGGGCATCGTTCGCCCCTGGTCTGTGCTCGCGCGGGACAGATGACAACGGTGATCCGAGGCAGGACGCCACCGCCACAGTTTGACCAGCCGGGGCGATCTCTGGCTGGCGCGATAAGAGAAGGGACAGCTCGCGCGGTCTAGGTTATCTTAGGCTCGGGCTTGTAGGAAAGCCCGGCGTTGTCGACCCATCGCCAGCCAACCGGCTTCAATTCCCCGGGTTCCCCCCACCAATTCCCGCCCGTCCAAACACCCGCAGTCGTCTTCCCGTTGGGTAGCAATAGCTCCGTAGTGAAGGCCCATGGAAGGGGCGGCTCGGCGGGCGATTCCCATGCTCCGCGGAGGGGATTACGCTCAACGTAGTTCGCGGGCGGGGTCACGTTCACCTGGCTCAGTGAACTTCGGCCTGCACAAACGTCAAATGCGAGGAGGTGTTTGGCCCCTAGCTGACCGAAGGGGGTTTCAGGATCGCACTTCGGCTTGTTGATCTGCCTCGCAGATTCCCGCTTGAAGAACGGGTTAGGCACCTGCAACGCGGCTTCCGGACTTGGAGGGTAGTCCTTCCGGGGGCTCAGTCCGTGCGCCCTTGATCAGAAGCCAGAGGATGATCAAAAGCTCCCCAACTCCCAAGAACATCAACTTATGAACGATGCTCCCATAAACCGGGAAGAGCAAGGATGTCACGCTAATGGCTAGATCAGCAAAACAACCGATAATCAGGAAGATGCCAAGAATTCGGGGAATGAACCCGGACCGAAATACCAAAAGCCCGAACGGGAGGAGCCAGAGGCCCCACAGTGCCGTGACAGCGTCTGTACCGTAGCCACGCAACCTCAGAAAGCCCATTGTCATGGCATCGAGCTGATGCTTGTCGAATGCCGACCAGTAATCGGCCCCGTTTGAAAGGACGAGCGGAGCAATCCCGAAGAGCATACTGGCAAACCCCATTGGGACTTGAACGAGAACCAGGGCCACCATCAGGGCAGCCAGTCTTATGTTCACTCCTTTAAGCAACTGATACAGGGCCAGCACCAGGAAGACAAAAAGGACCTGCGACGCCAGATCGCAGACGACACAAAGCCGGTAAAGTAGCTGAGAGGACGCAATCTTGGCAGCTGTCGCGGCGGCATCGCCACGTACGATGAAACCTGACGGGATGTTCAGACCAAAGGCGGCGGTTACTCCCATCAGGAGATACAGCACGCCAGCTACCCTTGCTTCATGTTTACGTGAGTTCATTTTCTCCATTCAGCCATTCCGTTATCGCTGCGAGACGTCTGAAAGCGAGTCGCGGCCTACGGCTGGCGCGCCTCCTGCCCCGCAGGGGGCGTGACGGGTGGTGCCGTCGAATGGTTCGGCTTGTTTTCTTCCCCGCCGGGCTTCTCCACATACTCTTCAGCGGAAATCCCGAAGCGGAATCCAGCTACCGTAACCTGCTTCTGCTCTTTGCCGTGAACCAGGACCATTGCGGAGTCCCTGTCTGATTCTTCCGGCTTAAGGGCGTTCTCTTGCTCGATGATTCTCACCTGTATCCCGTCGCCCTCAAAATGCGGCACCAGCTTTATTCCAAAAACTCCATCTCTGTATTCGGTTGCGACTTCGAAGCTCGAATCCGCGTACAAAATCACAGTCTCGGTTTTGCATCCTTTGCAGCCCTTCTCCTCATGGCTTAGCCATTCCACCTGCATCCGAACAATGCGCTGGTGTTCCGCCGAGGCGCTAGCCGTCAATAGCGCAAGGAACGCAATCGTGAGAGCTGATTT